>JAFMDF010000559.1 GCA_017857395.1 Bacteroidota bacterium
CTATAACACAAACCGTTTACAGGCTACTATACAAAAGAGGTCAGAAGTCAGCCCGTAAACCAGTCTAATAGTCATATGTGGAAAATTTATCACTCATCACTTTATCACTCATAACTATAAAAGCCGTATTTGGAAAATTCATCACTAATCACGCATAACTCATAACTATAAAAACCTTATTTTTGCCCCCATGAAGATGAATCTAACTATACGAGTATTACACGAAGACAATCACTTAATTGCTGTTTACAAACCAGCAGGTTTATTAGTGCAAGGTGATTCCACGGGTGATAAAACCTTAGCGGATTGGGTGAAGCGGTATATCAAAGACCGTTATAATAAACCAGGTGATGTATTTTTAGGAATTATTCATCGGTTAGACCGACCTGTAAGTGGAGTAGTTATTTTTGCTCGTACGAGTAAAGCGTTAACGAGAATGAATGAGCTATTTCGAGATAGAAAAGTAGATAAAACCTATTGGGCAATTACGCAAAGTCGACCACCAGAATTAGAAGATACTTTAGTGCATTATTTACTAAAAGATACGGCTAAAAATAGAACCAAAGCCTACGATAAAATTGGTAGAAGAACTGCCAAGGCTAAAAAATCTAGTCTTACTTATAAAGTAATTGGCGCTTTGGGCGACCACACCGTGCTTGAAGTACATCCTGAAACAGGTCGTTCTCATCAAATTCGAGTACAATTAGCGGCTATTGGTTGTGTCATTAAAGGAGACCTCAAATATGGGGCAGAATATCCGAATGATGATGCTTCTATTTATTTGCATTGTCATCAACTTTCATTTATACATCCTGTGAAAAAAACGCCTATTAAAATTAGTGCAAAAGCGCCTGATTTGCAGATGTGGCGAGAGTTTGGATTGATGGGAAAGCGGTACTAACCATCTACAGGATAACAAGATTTTTCAAGATTTACAGGATGAGCGACCGATTCCGCAGGATGAATGTTCGGAATGAGCAAATGCAATTTGTGAACCGTTTACGGGTGGGTTTGCCAAGGGAGTGAACCGCAGCGGATGGGATGGCTATAAAATAGACGAACGAGGAGGATGGCATAACGGATTTGAACATGAACAAACGCTGTTTGTGAACCGCTTGCGGATGGGTTGGCGGCGGATTTAGACGGATTTTTTTGAATGCATCAAGGTTTTAAAAGCGGAGGCTATAGCTATTATTTGTTTACAAGAATACAAGATTTTGTAAAATCAACATGTATTAATAAATCCTAAAATAAGACCTAAGTAATATCTTGTTAATCCTGCAAAATCCTGTCATCCTGTAAAATTATTACGAACCTATAAGCCGGATTCTGTATGCTTTCCCGAAAGAAAACACCTCTATCATTTATCTGGAACAATCCTCACGAATTGTCTCTAGCTGCCTACCCTCCCCGACTATACGGATTCGAAAATCCATATAATTAAGCGAGTAACCTAATTCTCAAGGAGTCGAGGTTTACATGGCATTTCAACCCACGAGGTTTATCCACCCTTCTAGTTACCTAGAAGCGTCGTGCGCTCTTACCGCACGTTTTCACCCTTACCCTTTTCAGTATGCAGTTGACAGTAAACAGTAAGCAGAACTGCCTACTGGAAACTGAAGTACTGCCTACTAGAAAAAGGCGGTTATTTTCTGCGATACTCTCTGTTTCTTGACCGAAGTCAAAACCCCATCCGTTAGATGGCGTGGTACCCTACGTTGTCCGGACTTTCCTTTCCACCCTTATAGGATGGAACGATAGAGCGGTTGGTAATATGGGTGCAAACTTATCGCTAATTGGTAGGATTAACAAGGATATAAGGATTAAAGGGGCGATATTGGGTGATGATGGTTTTTTACCACGGATGTGAATGGACAGTAATATTAGCTATATAGATAGTCCTACTTATTTTTCCCCAACGGATTTTATATACCCAACGGATTTCTTAACTTGAATACGCTGTTTACTGAACATTAGCTATACCAAATCTCTATCTTCATAATTCTTATTGGTATCTCTTGCAAAAATGGGTTTTAGCGGGAGTTCAGGCGATGTATTTTCTTGACGGTCTTTTCGTTTTTTGGCTGCTTTCTGTCGTTTTTTAATGCGTTTCATTTCTTTATCAATTTCCTTTTCCTCTGCCGCTTCGTTTTTAAAACCGAAATCCTTAACAACTTCTGGGTAAGCATTAGCAAAATGTAAGGCTAAAGCTCTTATCCAAATTAAAGTGAGTAGATAAAAAATGGAAGGCGTCCAAGATTGTAAACTTAGGAAAAATAGCACAAAATTTCCTATCACAAAAATGATTAAGTGACGGTAGAAATATTTTTTGTCTAAGACATTATTATAGGCAGCTTTATATAATTTTCGGTTCATGTCGGTCGGTGTATCTTGCACAATAAGGGTATGATGCTTTATAACGAAATTTTGGCGGGTAGCGTTGTACGCATTAACATTTTTAACATAAATTGGTGATTAGTGGTTGGTGGTTAGTGGTTAGTGGTCAAAATAAATAATTTGTTTATATTTTGATTTTAAAAAAATATTTGTTTTATTTTAAAATAATTCGTAGTTTTACCAATCAGTTTTTGGGCTATTTTATAGTTCAAAAATTAACCTATTTCAAACCCATTCTAATGATTAACTCCAATCCATACATCAAAGGCAGAGGCGCTCAAATTAACCCAGCGAATCAGTTTCATAATTTGATTTATGATGAAAATCCTGTGGATTGGTCAATAGAAAAAAAAGCAGACATTCCAACCGAATTTATTGAAGTCTATCCAAAAACGATACTCAATAAAGTCATTAGTCCAGACATTCCAGCAACGCATTCTATGAATCCTTACCAAGGTTGTGAGCATGGTTGCATTTATTGCTATGCTCGGAATACGCATAATTATTGGGGCTATTCGGCAGGCTTAGAGTTTGAGAGTAAAATTTTGGTAAAGAAGAATGCCGCAACATTATTAGAGCAAAAATTAAAGCATAAAAATTGGAAAGCAACCCCCGTCATGCTTTCTGGCAATACCGACTGTTATCAACCAATAGAGGGCAAGTTAGAAATCACCCGAGACATTCTCAAAACATTTTGGAAATATCGACATCCCGTAAGTATCATTACTAAAAATAGTTTGATATTACGGGATTTAGATATTTTAAAACAATTGGCCACACACAATTTAGTGCGAGTCGCTATTTCTATTACTACCTTACAAGAAGAACTTCGCCGATATTTAGAACCTCGAACCGCTACTATTGCCCAACGATTGAAAACGGTAGAAACACTAGCCAAAAATGGCATTCCAACGATGGTGATGATGGCGCCCATTATTCCAGGGCTAAATGATAATGAAATTCTAAAACTGGTAAAAACAGCGGCAGATTTAGGCGCGAGTCGAGTTGGTTATACCATCGTTCGCTTAGATGGAGATGTGGCGACTATTTTTGAAGATTGGATTCGCAAAACAATGCCCGACCGAGCAGATAGGGTTTTAAATCGCATTAGAGATTGTCATGGTGGAGAATTGGCAAGTAAAAAGTATGGCAAACGAATGAGCGGAGAAGGGAATATTGCTAATATTATTAAAGAACAATTTCGGATTGCTCGGCAATTGTATATGAAAGACCAGCCTGC
>JAFMDF010000024.1 GCA_017857395.1 Bacteroidota bacterium
AGGATTGGAAGTTAATGTAATCACGGATGGTGCGGATACCAATCCAGGCGATGGTATTTGCGATGATGGGGAATGCAATTGTTCTTTAAGGGCGGCAATGGAAGAGGCCAATGCCTTAGCGGGATATGATACTATTACTTTTAATATTCCAGGTTCAGGTCCACATATTATTCAGCCATTCCATGATTTACCAACCATAACAGAAGGGGTTTTTATTGATGGATTTTCCCAATCAGGATCTAGTACAGCTACTATGGGAAGTGTAGCTAATTTGAAAATTGGAGTCAATGGAACAAATATGGCTGGTGTAAAAGGCATATTTCATACCATTGCCGATAATACCGTTATCAAAGGATTAGCCATTAATGGGCATACGGGTGCTCCTACTGCTGCAGGAATTGCCTTGGAAAGTAATCATAATACCATTGCTGGAAATTTTATTGGCATCCATATAAATGGTACAACCCTTCTGCCTAATTCCACAGGAATAAGCATTATTGGAGGTAATAATAATATGATAGGAGGGGTGTTGTTGGAGGATAGGAATATTATATCTGGAAATACTAAAAATGGTATTTATATAGAAAATAATGGGAGTACTGTTTCTGATAGTAACCTCCTGCAAAATAATTTTATAGGCACTAGTCCAACTGGTAAGGAAGACATGGGTAATGGAACAAATGGAGTGGACAATGGGCAAGCGACTAATACTTCCATTTTATCAAATATAATAGCTGCTAATGGGAATGATGGAATTGAAATAGATGGAATAAATAGTGGGAATATGGCTTCTGGAATTATTATTCAAGGTAATAAAATCGGTACGGGCTACGGTGGAAGCGAAACATTAGGTAATGGATTTAGAGGAATATTTATAGAATATGCTAAGGAGAATTTAATTGGAGGTGTGGAGAATGGCGAAGCCAATGCCATTGCAAACAATATCGGTGCTGGAATTGAAATTATTAAGGAGGAAAGTAATCAAAATGTAATTTTGAAAAACCAAATTTATTATAATGGAGGCATTGGAATTGATTTGGCAAATGGTGCAAATGGAGATGGCGTGACTTTAAATGATGTAAACGATACCGATAATGGCGCTAATAATTATTTGAATTATCCCGAAACTGCTTCTTTTATCATAAATGGAGATTCCATTGAATATGATTTAGGAGTAGATGTTCCTTTAGGATTTTATCGAATAGAATTTTTTAATAATAATGCGCTCGACCCTAGTGGACATGGCGAAGGACATACCTTTGTTCATGCGGAAAAAATAACGCATAATGGTAATGGAATGAGTCAATACCTCGGTGTATTTAAACCAGAAGAAACGATTGTAGGGGGGCAACATATTAGTATGACCCTTACTAAATGTACTGACTCAAATTGTACTGATTTTGTAGAAACTTCTGAATTTAGCGGCTGGATTGAAGTGAATGATTGTATAAATTACACCGATGCAGGAGCAATTGGAGGAGCAGAGGAAAATTGTACGAGTTATGATCCAGGAATAATTTCTGGTATTATCTTACCTACGGGTGGAAATGGGGGAGTAATAGAATATATTTGGCAGAAAAGCCAAGATGATAGTACTTGGACAACTATTTTCGGAGCAATATTTGAGGTTTATGATCCTCCTACGATTACGGAATCGACATGGTTTAGAAGAGGAGCCAAACGGTCAACCTGTAGTGAGTTTATCTATTCCAATACCGTTAAAAAAGAAGTCATTTATAATGTGACTAGTGCAGGTACTATTAGTGGAGAAGAGGTAAGTTGTGGAGGATTTGACCCAGGCGAAATTACTAGCGTAACACTTGGATTAGGTGGAGTGGATGGACTATTGCAGTATCAATGGCAAAAAAGTATCGATAATGGTCAAAATTGGGAAGATATAGAGGGCGAAAATGCCGTTAATTATAATCCCGATTATCTGTCTCAAACCACCTATTATAAAAGATCTGCTAGAAGGTATCCTTGTTTGACTTGGATTAACTCTAATATTATCGTTAAGACTGTAAAACAGATTCCACTAGCAGAGATTGAAGAATTTCCAGTTGGAGCTAATGGATTCGTATGTGAAGATAATATTTACGATTTTAGGGCAAAAAATATAGGAATTGCGGTCCAATACACTTGGGATTTTGGGGATTATGCTAGTCTTTCAACAGCAACAGGCCCTGGTCCACATAAAGTTTCATTTCAGGTGCCTGATGAGACAGCGATCTCAACTATTACCATCCGTTTAACGACAAATTTAGATGGTTGCATACAGGAAGATACTAAAATATTAAAAATTCGACCTAATCTATCCATCAGCAATATCATAGCAACCGATCCAACTAATTGTTTCTCTTTCAATGCGAATGGTAGCATAGATATTAATCCTTATAATCCAAGTAACTCCGATTTTCAGATTAGTATTAATGGTGGAGTTTCTTGGGGGAATGTCAACCAGCAATACTTTTCTGCCTTAAGAAATGATAATTATGATATTTGGATTCGTTATAATAATGGAGATTGTCCTATTAACCATGGAGTAGTTACCTTATCTGAACCGAGTTCCCCACTTGCTAAAATTTCAGAAAGTGCTACGGATGTTTGCCTTGGCGAAACGATTACTTTTGTTGCGGCCGATTCAGCAATTTGGGAAAGATATAATTGGGATTTTGGCGAAGGTGCTTCTCCTCGAACTAAAACTGGAAAAGGACCACATACGATAAACTATACTTCACCGGGAGTAAAGAATGTACAACTCAATGTCACGCAATTCTTTTGTTCAGCAGTCGATAATAGTACGGTGACCATCGTTGATAATTTCACGGATGGCGGAGAAATTAGTGGAAGCGAAATTGTATGTGATGCTGAAATTCCCAGCTTATTATCAAATATAGTCTTCCCTGCTGGAGGGAATTATGGAACGGTGGAATATCAATGGGAAACGCGTACATTGCTAAGTTCAGGAGTATGGTCTAATTGGGAAGAAATTAATAAAGCCATCACGTTTAACTATGCCCCTCCAATTATTGAAACGGCTACTGAATATAGAAGAAAGTCTCGACAAAAGCCTTGCAATTGGGTTTATTCTAATGTAGTTTCAAAAGGATTATCTACCAAACCTATTTTAAAGGACGATTTATTTCCAACAGCTTGTCCGGGATTTATTTATGCGGATAATGTAGCCGATAATGATGAAAACTTAGTGAATCCTACTTTTTATATTCATTTGAATCCAGCGAATGGAACGCTTGATTTAGATCAAGACGGAGAGTTCATTTACAGGCCTAACTCGACTTTTTGTGGTTCTGATCAATTTGTGTATGTGGTTTGTAATCAAAATTCTGCCTGTTGTGATACGGCTACAGCCGTATTAGATTTATCAGATCTAAAAGCACCAGATTTATTAAATATTCCAGAAAATATCACTTTACATTGTGATGATGAAATTCCAAATCCTCCATTGGTTCAGGCTTGGGAGAACTGCCAATCGGTAACGATAGGCTTAGAGGAATAATCGACATTGGGTATTGACAGTTGTGCGATTAACAATTACATATTGACCAGAACTTGGACAGGAATTGATTATTGTGGAAATTATGTATCTGACCAACAAACGTTGACTATTTTAGATGAAACTGCACCTGATATTTTTAGAATTTACACTTTACCCAATGGCAAGAAAGTAGTAGCAGGTGTTATGGAAAATGTAACGCAATACTGGAAAACCATAAGATTCCCTATTCAATTTTCTTCACGCCCTGTTGTACTAACACAGGTGATTTCCAATAATGATTTTCAAGCAGTTACGCCTAAATTGAGAAATGTTTCTACCTCCCAATTTCAATTGCATTTACAGGAAGAAGAAATGGCAGATAATGTCCATGCAGAAGAAAAAGTTGCTTGGATTGCTATGGAAGAAGGCGTACAATCCGAGGACGTGATGATGGAAATTCAGAAAGCAATCATATCAAGTGCTTCTACGAAAGTAGATTTTCTTCAATCCTATACTCAAGCTCCTTTATTATTCGGAAATCTACAATCTTTTAATGAAAAAGATCCTGGCACTTTTAGACATGATAGCATAAGTACGGACGGCATAACTGGATGGGTGCAAGAAGAAAAATCTCAAGATGATGAAGTCAGTCATGGTCTAGAAACAGCAGGTTTATTGGTTTATGGAGAACCTGGTGATATTAAAAATAATAATGGAGAAGTATTCGGAGAAGTAGGTAAGGTTGTTTTGAATAATAGTTTAAAAACAATTGACCTTAAACATAGGTATCATAATCCCGTCGTGATTTTAGGCAATCTAAGTAATGGCGATCCCGCACCAGCAACCGTTCGAGTGGTTCAAGTTAACCAAAATAGTTTCCAAGTATTTATTCAAGAATGGAACTATTTAGACGGGGTACATGGGTCGGAAGCAATTGGCTATATGGTCGTAGAAGGCAGTATTCCTTTTGATAGGGTAGTGGATTGTGGAAATATACCAGAAGCGCTTGATATAGGAACGGAGATTATTGCGGTAGATAACTGTGATAATACTGTTTTTGTCAGCCTTGTAGAAGACCTAGGGAGTTTTGATTGTATGACGGATACCATAATGACTAGAGTTTGGTCTTCTATCGATGAATGCGGTAATTTCACTTCCTTTACACAGCAACTGACTTTATTGGATACGGTCGCTCCTGATTTTACAGTACCTAGCAATCTTTCTATCCTTTGTTCTGAAGATATTAATGATGTATCTCTGACTGGAAATGTCACGGATGAAACGGATAATTGTTCTTCAAATATAGCAGCTACCTATAAAGATGATTTAACTTTTCAGGATGGTTGTAGTGGTTATATCCTTAGAAATTGGCATTTAATAGATAACTGTGGTAATGTAACCACTAAGATTCAAACCATTTATTTATATAAATTTCAAAGTGGAGATAGAGATTATGCACCTGATGCAATTGACTTAGATGACGATAATGATGGAATTCCTGATGTGGTAGAAACCACTAATGACACCGATGGAGACGGCATTCCAAATCATTTGGATTTAGATAGTGATAATGATGGAATTCCTGACTTAATCGAAATTGGAGGAATAGATGCCAATGGGGATGGACAAGTAGATGACATAGGGGAAACAGACTGGGATAAAGACCAAGATGGATTTGCTGATGGATATGATACCAATGATCTTGATGCAAGTGAGTTCGCTTCCATACAAAGGGATTATACCGATGAAACGTGGGATCAAGACCAAGATGGTATTCCAAATTACCAAGATTTGGATAGTGATAATGATGGTATACCCGATTTAATAGAGGCTGGAGGAGTGGATGTAAATGGAGATGGCAAGTACGACTATCCCAATCCAGCAGATCCAACTTCCTTATTAGATGGCGATGGCGATGGTTTTGTAGATGAATATGATCCAGATGATGACGGACTGTTAATTGTAGAGGATGCGTTTAATCCCTTACTTTTAGCGAGAGAAGGTAGTATTTTAAGTGGGGATCCAAGTGCTAATCCTGATTTGGATGAAGATGGTATTGCCAATTATCTAGACTTAGATAGTGATAATGATGGTATACCCGATTTAATTGAAATTGGAGGAGTAGATACCGACGGAAATGGGGTCATTGACGCCGACGAATTTACAGATGTAGATAATGATGGATTTAACGATGAATATGCCCAAAATCCTTTAATCCTTACGGAAGATGATGGGCTTAAGGATGATGGTCGCCCAGAGGATATAGATGGGGATGGGACTCCTTATATAAATGCGGATGAAGACAAAGATGGGCTTATGAATAGCTTGGATATTGATGCGGATGATGATGGCATTTTTGATATTCTAGAAACAGGAAACAGGAAATTAGACAAAGATAAAAATGGGCTTTTGGATGACATTTTAGATGAAAATAAGGATGGATTAGATGATAAAATTAGTCAAGGCCGTGGGATTACAACCGAAGCAGATGGTAGCTTAGACGATGGAAAACCAGAAGATAGTAATGATGCCAACAAGAGTGCCTATAATAGTTCGGTTTTGGATGGGACTTTTGGTTCAACTAATACAGAACCTGATGTTGATGATGATGGAGATGGTGTACTTAATTTTCTTGATGTAGATAGTGATGGTGATGGAATTTTTGATAAATTCGAAGATAAAAATTTTAATGGTTTTCCTGATACTTACGAAACGGATTATTTGAATCCAGATTCAGATGGAGATAATATACCTGATGGAGTAGAGGATGCGAATCAAAATGGAATTACGGAAATTACAGAAACGAATCCGCTAAATCGGGATTCAGATGGAGATACTTATGAGGATGGAGTGGAAGATATTAATTATGATGGAGTTTTAGATTTAGGAGAATCCAACCCAATTGATCCATGTGAACCTGTTTTTGGGTCAAGATGTTTTGGCATATCTTTGAATATTCGAATAAAATTGCAGGGCGCACTAATTGACGGAGATGAAAATGGCTTGATGCGGGATGATTTAAGAACGAAAGGGTTTATTCCTTTTCAAGAACCCTATTCAGACATTCCACACTTACATCAAGTAGGAGAAGGAGGGAATGAGCGTATTGACTCCGACATTTTAGCGATTACAGGAAATAATGCAATGGTGGATTGGGTATTAATAGAGATACGATCTGATATCCAAAAAGATAGCATTATTGCTACACGGTCGGGAATTTTGCAAAGAGATGGGGATGTAGTTGATTTAGATGGAGGGGCTTTAAAATTTTTCCAGACGCCTAGTGGAAACTATCATGTAGCAGTCAGACATAGAAATCATTTAGGAATTATTACTCGTAATAGTTATTTTTTATCTCCAAGTCCTACCCTTATTGACTTTATTGACGATGCGACACTAGTCTATGGAAATTTTGCGATAAATAATCGTTTAGGAGAAAGAGCCATGTGGTCTGGCGATATGAATGGAGATAGGAAGGTCGTTTTTCAGGGACCAGGTAATGATATCTTCGATTTGTTTTTGGATATTATTGTAGAAGAAGATAATAATCAATCTCTTGATAATTTTATAGCTACTGGTTATTTAAATACAGATTTAGACCTTGATGGACGATCTATTTTTCAAGGGCCTAATAATGATAAAAGTAAATTGGCTTTTAATGTTACTTTGGCAACACCTGCAAACGATAATCTTTATGTAAATTTTATAGTAGATGAAGAATTACCAGAATTAACAAATAAAACGAGTACGAATCCGTGTTTCTTTGGTAATCGAGATGCAACCTGCGATTTTGATAACGATGGAATAATCAATAGCATTGACCAAGATGATGATAATGATGGCGTAAAAGACGTCAATGATGTTCATCCTTTTAATAAATCTAGTGATAGTGATGGCGATGGTTTGACTGATGATTTTGAAACTAGAGGAGATGGAAGGTATGATATTGGTATAGATACTAATCCACTTGCAGAAGATACGGATAATGATTTACTTCCTGATGGAATGGAAGATGCTAATTTGAATCGACAGGTAGATCAGGGAGAAACGGACCCCTTAAATCCAGATACAGACGGCGACGGATTCAATGATGGACAGGAAGATAATAACCAAGATGGAGAATTGGTTCAGGGAGAAAGTAACCCCGTTGATCGTTGTGATCCTAATAAAGTACATCCAACTTGCGATTTTGATGGGGATGGTTATATCAATTATATTGATTTAGATGACGATGATGATGGGGTAGTTGATATTTATGACGTGAATCCTTTCAATGTTAATAGTGATAGTGATGGAGATGGATATTCCGATCACCTAGAAAATGGAAAGGATGGTGTTTTTCATCCTATGACGGATAGCAATCCTTTAGATGCCTGTGATCCTGATCCCTATTCAGGTGATTGTATTGGTATTGATACCGATGGAGATGGGTATTATAGCAATTTTCCTTTAAACCATAATGCTCATGATCCAAATGATAGGGTTGGCTGTATTCCAAATCCACAAAGTGAAGCTTGTAGTTGCCCAGATTTGGATGGAGATGGCTTCATTACTATTTGCCATACCTCTCCTTATAATCCAAATATTGTAGAATCTATTGTGATTCCAGTTAGCCAATGGGAGTTACATGCTGCCCATGGTGATACTTGTGGATCTTGTGGTAACTGATTTTAAGAAAAAGACAATATAATTTGTGTCAACCGTTTTCAGGACAATATAGCTGTATTGTTTTCCAGTTTTTGGGTTGACCGTCCCATTACATTTCTTGTTGATTTTCATAACTTTACGCTAGGTTGTGTCAACCGTTTTCAGGACAATACAATTTTTCTCATAACTTTCGTTATGTTAAGTAATATGTACACGTATTGTGCTGTCTTCTTTTTTTCCTGATTTTCTCTAAAAAATAATACGCTTTTTATGTATTGTCAGAGATAAGATAAGGTTTAAAGTGGGCTACACTTTCCGAACATCTACTGCGACCACCTTATACTCAGGACAATCTGCCTCTGAATCTAATACATCGCTGGTAATTTTATTAATCAAAATTTCGGGAAAATGGAAAGTGGTACTAAGCACCCCTGTTTTAACCATATCTGAAATCTCAACTCGAATTTGGGTACATCCTCTGGCAGAACATATTTCTACCATTTCCCCATCTTTAATTTGCCGTTTGTCCGCATCTTCGGCATTCATCAACAAAACATCTTCGCCAGCAATTAAGGTATCTCTAGTTCGCCGAGTCATACTGCCACTATTATAATGCACCAAAGAACGATTAGTAGTTAAAATCAGTGGAAATAAGTCCCTATTATCCATGATTTCTGGGCTTTCCTGGAAGTCGATATAATGGATTTTTCCTTTGCCTCTTTTAAAACTGGTTTGGTGTAAAATTTGGGTATCTGTACCATCTGTTTGTACGGGCCATTGTTTGCCATTTTTGCCTAAATTTTCCCAAGTGGCGCCTGCGAAAAATGGGACTACTTGGGCAATTTCTGCCAAAACCCAATCGGGATGATAATCTGGTTGTTCATAGCCCATTCGGTTCATTATGTCTACCACAATTTGACCGTCGGGCTTTGTTCCTGCTAGAGGTGGCACCACTTGATTGACTTTTTGAATCCGTCTTTCGCCATTGGTAAAAGTGCCATTTTTTTCAAAAAAAGAAGACCCCGGCAAGACCACATCGGCATATTCCGCCGTGGCAGAAAGGAATAATTCCTGCACCACTAATAAATCTAATTGTTCTAAGGCTTTTCGGATTTTTTGAGAATTCGGTTCGGTTTGTACGACATCTTCCCCCATTATCCATAGGGCTTTTAGATCGCCTGCTAAAGCCGCTTCAAACATTCTTGGAATGGTTAAACCTTTTCCACTTGGCATAGCTACCCCATAAAATCCTTCGTAATATTCCCGATTTTCCAAAACGTTCATATCAAAATAACCTGCCCCTTGGTTGGGTTGAACGCCCATGTCTGCTGCGCCTTGCACATTGTTTTGTCCACGTAAAGGATTCATGCCAGCACCAGGTTTTCCAATGTTTCCTGTGACCATTGCTAAATCGGCTACCAACATCACCGCAAAAGTGCCTTGCAAATGTTCGGTTACCCCCAAACCGTGGAAACTCATCGCTACTTTGGCTGAACCGTAAGCGATGGTTGCTTTTTTGACCAATTCCCTATCTACTCCCGACAAGGCTTCCATCGCAGGGACATTAATTTTTAAAATTTGTTGTTTAAAATCGGCAAAACCTTCACATCGGTTTTTTATAAAATTTTCATCCACCAAACCTTCTGTAATCAGGTAGTACAGCATCATATTTAAGACCGCTACATTTGTGCCTGGTCTCAATGCCAGATGATAAGTGGCATACTTCGCCAAGTCTGTTTTTCGAGGGTCAATAACTATCAAAGGTGTGCCTTGAATGGCAGCTTGCTTGATTTTTGCGCCCGTTACAGGATGGGCACTAGTTGGATTTGCACCAACGATCAATATACAATCGGTCACTTGAATATCTTTGATAGAATTCGTGGCTGCACCGGTGCCAAAAGCTCGTTGCATGCCCGTTGCAGTTGGTGCGTGGCAAATCCTTGCACAACCATCAATATTATTGGTGCCGACTACCGCTCGAATGAATTTTTGCATCAAATAATTTTCTTCATTCGTACAGCGGGCAGAGGAAATTCCTGCAATAGCATCAGCTCCGTTTTGCGCTTTGATAGTCGTTAATTTTTCAGCAATATAATCGTAAGCTTCGGCCCAAGTAGCCTTAGTCAATTTGCCACTTTTTCGAATTAAAGGAGATTGTAAACGGTCAGGATGTTTATAAAATTGGAAGGCATATCGCCCTTTTAAACAAGCATGTCCTTGATTGGCTACGGCATCATAAGGGGCGGTAATGCTGTGGATTTTATCGCCTTTTATGGCTACATCTAGGTTGCAACCAACGCCACAATAGGTGCAAATGGTACGAACTGTTTTTTCCGCTTGCGCCGATTTAGAATGAAAAATATCGGAAATCGCCGAGGTCGGACAAGCTTGCACACAAGCACCACAGGCCACACAAGGCGAATCGGCAAAAGTGGTGTCCATCCCCTTGATAATTCGGGTATCAAAACCTCTACCATGCATACTTAATACAAATTCTCCTTGTACTTCATCACAGGCTCGTACACATAAATTGCAATTGATGCACTTGGATAAATCGGTGGTTAAAAAGGCATGTGACCCGTCTTTTTCTTGTTCTAAATGGGTTTTACCTTTTGGATAACGAACCCCTGTAATACCGACCTGTCCAGCCACTGTTTGTAGCTGGCAATTGCCGTTCACCTCGCAGGTCAAACAGTCCAATGGATGGTCAGTTATTACCAATTCAATAATATTTTTTCGGAGTCGATTTACCTTTTCAGAATAGGGCAAAATAGTATCTCCTGCTTGAACGAGAGTATGGCAAGATGCAACTATTTTTGACGAACCATTTCCTTCTTTTGCTACTTCTACGCTGCATACTCGGCACGACCCTCCTGCGGAAAGATTGGGGGCGTCACAAAGAGTTGGGACAGCATTTTCTCCCTGATGCCTGCGCAGGAATTGCAGGATGGTTTCTCCTTTTTGAATGGGAAATGCACGGTTATTGATGTAGGCTTTATTTTTCATTTTTTATAAAATTTTCAGTAGAGGTTACTATCAATGTTGCTTAAAATAAGTAGTTAGTTCTTCCGAAAAATAGTCTAGAATATTCCGAACGGGTATCGGTAAAGCCCCACCTAAACCACAAAGCGACCCTTCTTCCAAAGTCATCAATAAATCGTCTAATAAAATTCGATTTATTTTATATTTTTTGGCTTGTGCTTGCTGCATCATTTCTTTGCCTCGCTGCGAACCTAAGCGACAAGGGAAACATTTTCCACAAGATTCATTTGCGGTAAATTCAAATAAATGTTCCAGGTATTTTATCATCGGAAATTGTTCTGGAATAGATAGGATACTGGCATGCCCTAAATGAAATCCTGATTGATAAAAAGATTCAAAATCTAAAGTCAAATCTTGCCATTTAGATTCGGGAACAACCCCTCCTAATGGACCACCAATATGCAAAGCTTTCACGGGATGTTTAAAACCCTGCCCGAGTTGCTGGATAATATCAGAAAGGGGCATTCCAAATTCCACTTCATATACACCAGGTCGATTAAAAAAACTGTCAAGGCAAATTAACTTAGTACCTGTGGATTTTTTAGTGCCTAAAGTTTGATACAAAGTAGCGCCTTTTTCTAAAATGAAGTGCAAATTAGCTAGGGTTTCTACATTATTAACCAACGTTGGGTAGCCAAATAAGCCTTCTTCCGTCGGGTAAGGTGGACGGATGCGTACTTCGGGTCTTTGTCCCTCGATGGAAGCTAATAAAGCAGTTTCTTCGCCACAGATATATGCACCAGCCCCTTTGATAATTTTAAAAGAAAAATCAAAAGGATGCAATTCACTCCATGCTTCAAATTCAAAAATAGCTTGCTGAATTTTGTCTACCGATTCGGGGTATTCTGCTCGGATGTATAAGATGCCCGTATCTGCCCCAACTAAGTAACCACAAACCAACATACCGAACAAAACAGCATGAGGTTGGTGTTCTAATAAATAGCGGTCGGTATAAGAACCAGGGTCACCTTCATCGGCATTGCAGACGATATATTTTTGATGACCTAGTGCTTTTTTGCAGGCTTCTATTTTTAAACCAATGGGGAATCCTGCCCCTCCTCTACCTCTTAGATTGGCGTTAATAATTTCCGTTAAAATGGTTGCTTTGGGTTTGGTGTATAGTTCTGTAAATAAGTCATAATATTGAGCTACCCCTGAGAAGGGTTGAATTAAAACGGCTTCCTTGCTAACAGATTCGACGTAATATTCATCCTTGGTATCCAATGATTTATGCGCTAAAACAGTTTGTAAATCCTGCCCGTTTATACCAGAATAATTTTTACCATCTAATTGAAAAGCGGCATTTTCGTGACATCGCCCTAAACAACAGATTTCGCCAATTTCTTCTGGTTTAAATTGTGTCCCTAAATCTACTTTTACCTGTTCTTGTGTGCCTGCCAATAGACAAGCTGTTCCATTACAAACGTGGACTTTTTTGGCGTCATTTTCCTTTTTTAAAAAATCGTAAAAAGAAGCCGTTCCCATTAAATTGGCTTCGCCAATCAAATATTCCTTGGCTAAAACTTTGAGCGTTTCAGGGCTGAGGTCACTTGCCGATAATTTTTCAAAAAGGTTATCTTTAATGCCTTTTCTACCAGAGAGTAAGCTTAAATTTTTTGACATGATTTTATATTAATTAGGACACAATTTAGAAAGTTGTGCAAACTTCAAATATTGGATGTGCAGGATATATAATGAATAATCAATCAACTAATAATTAAAGAGTTCTTCGATAAATGAACCAATAAACGATGCCTACTAAAAAGCCACCACCGATGATATTACCAATGGTAACGGGCAATAGATTTTTGACAAAAAAATTGCTCCAAGTTAGGTTAGCAAAATCAGCGGCAGAACTACCAATCAACTCCCAAAATTCGGGTGCAGCAAAACTTTTTACCACCAATCCAGCAGGTATAAAATACATATTGGCGATGCTATGCTCAAAACCTGCGGCTACAAAAGCAGTAATTGGAAATAGGATAGCCAATATTTTATCGGTGGTCGTTCTTGCACTAAAACACAACCAAACTGCTAAACAAACTAAGGCATTACAAAGGATACCTAAAAACATCGCTTGCACAAAATCTAGTTGGCATTTGGCTTGGGCAATTTCCAACATATGCAAACCTATTTTTCCTTGATTGAAGAAATATTGTTTGGAAAAAAACAGGAGTACAACTGTTGTTAAAGCACCTATGAAATTGCCTAAATAAACAATACCCCAGTTTTTTAATAATTGACGGGTTTTGATTTTTCCACCTGCCCACGCCATGACGATTAAGGCATTGCCCGTAAATAATTCTGCACCTGCTACGATGACTAAAATCAAGCCTAAACAAAATACTAAACCGCCAAGCAGTTTGATAATTCCATAAGGCAGAACTGCTTTGAGTCCAGCAGTAACGGTGGTGTAAAAAATAGAACCTAGGGCAATAAATGCACCCGCCAAGATGGCTAAGGCAAGCATATTCCACCCATTTAGCTGAACCTTTTTAACGCCTACCGTTTCGGCTTTTTTTGCCATTTTAGGAGGTAATACAGCATCTAATTCTATTAAAATAGGATTGTTTTTTTCATTTGTCATAATAGGCAACTTGTTTAAAATTGCATTTTAGAAAACTTAGTGTTAATGGATGCAAAATTGTCGATTATCAATACCTATTGAACTGATTTTTATCACCCTCCCGACATGACTTTTAGCACCCGTGCAACCTATCTACGGAGGTAAGACTGATGATAATTTCATTTCTCATGGAAAAGAAATATTTTTGAGCAACAGAAAATAGTAATGATATAAATCATCAGCGTCATTGATGAAACTCACTAATTTCTCCAGTCAGTCAATAGATATTTGAGCAGTAAATGCTGATTAATTTTATAAAAAAGAGCCTAAATCATTATGAATAAACAAATAGTTAACAATAATCTGATTTACGGTTTTTTACCTTTTGATATCGAAGGAGTGGATAAATTGGCTGGACTTGCCCTTGATATGCGGTGGTCCTGGAGTCATACCACCGATGAATTATGGGAAATACTGGATGCTGAATTATGGGAATTGACGCATAATCCATGGATGGTTTTGCAGACGGTTTCAAGAGATAAGTTAGTACAGCAATTGGCAAACCCAATATTTATTCAGAAATTAAACAAACTGGTCAACTTACAAGAACAGGCACTATCAAAAGCCGCTTGGTTTCAACAACGTTATCCAAACGCCCCACTTAGCTGTGTGGCTTATTTCAGTATGGAGTTTATGCTAAGCGAAGCCTTGCCAATTTATGCTGGTGGATTGGGAAATGTGGCAGGCGACCAATTAAAATCTGCTAGCGACTTGGGAGTACCCGTTGTTGCGGTGGGCTTGCTTTACCAACAGGGTTATTTTCGGCAAGAAATTGATAAGTACGGTACGCAGCAAGTGTTATTTTCCTATAATGACCCTGGGCAGTTACCAATTACGCCCTTGCGTTTACCAAATGGTGAATGGTTAAGAGTGAAAGTAATGGTGTCTGGCTATCCTGTTTGGCTGCGCACTTGGCAGGTTCAGGTGGGCAGGGTAAAGTTGTATCTGCTGGATAGCAACGATGCAGCTAATTTGCCTGAGCATCATGGAATCACTAATGAATTGTATGGCGGCGGTTCAGAGCTTCGTATCAAACAAGAATTGGTATTGGGAATAGGTGGATGGAGATTACTCCGTGCTTTGGGCATTACACCAGAAGTTTGTCACTTGAATGAAGGTCATGCCGCATTTTTGGTATTAGAACGAGCCAACGATTTTAGAAAAGAAACAGGCGTTTCTTTTGAGGTTGCATTAGCCGTCACTCGGGCAGGTAATTTATTTACGACTCATACCGCTGTGGCCGCTGGATTTGACCACTTCTCCCCTTCTTTAATGGAACAATTTTTTGGGGAATATGCGACAACTGAACTTGGCATTGAGTTCGAAGAATTGATGGCACTTGGTCGCCATCAATCAAACAATTACTCCGCATATTTTAATATGGCTTACCTAGCTATACATGGTAGCGGTGCAGTCAATGGGGTAAGTCGATTACATGGAGAAGTTAGCCGCCAACTTTTTGCAGGCCTTTATCCTCGCTATCCGATAATTGAAGTGCCTATTGGTTTTGTCACTAATGGAGTCCACATGCCCAGTTGGGATTCTAAATTGGCAGATGAAATCTGGACAACATCCTGTGGAAAAGACCGATGGAGAGGCGAATTAAAAACGCATGAACAGGATATTTGTGAGTTGTCAGATAAAACAATCTGGAAACTTCGCAGCACTTCCCGAAATAATCTTATCCACTATATTCGCAAAAGGTTGGAAAGACAATTAACGATTTCGGGTGAACCAAAGCAGTTGATTCAAACAGCAAAACAGGTATTTAATCCGAATACTTTAACTTTGGGATTTGCCCGTCGTTTTGTTCCCTATAAAAGACCGAATTTGTTATTACATGACCCGCAAAGATTAATCCGCTTACTAACAAATTCCGAACAACCTGTGCAATTAGTGATTGCTGGAAAAGCACCTCCTTATGATGCATCAGGAGTGTCCTTAATTCGGCAATGGATACAATTTATACAGCAGCATAACTTATACCATCATGTTGTTTTTTTAAGTGATTATGATATGTCGCTGGCTGAAAATCTCGTGCAAGGAGTTGATGTATGGTTGAATACACCAAGACGCCCTTGGGAAGCCTCTGGAACAAGTGGTATGAAAGTATTGGTCAATGGTGGCATCAATTTGTCGGAATTAGATGGCTGGTGGGCAGAAGCATATAGTCCAGAAGTGGGTTGGGCATTAGGAGATATGCAGGAACATGGAAATGATGCTGCTTGGGATGCTACAGAAGCAACGGCTTTATATGATATATTAGAACAAGAGGTCATTCCTGAATTTTATACGCGCAATAAAAGTGGATTACCCGAACAATGGATAGAACGAATACGGAAGAGTATGGCTACGTTGACACCCCGTTTTTCTACTAATAGAACGGTGCGAGAATACACAGAAACCTATTATTTGCCTGCGGCTACCAATTATCTAAAACGGGCTGCCGAAAAAGGATTGTTGGGAACAAGAATAGTAAAAGCTCATCAAGACCTTAAAAGTAAATGGGGCAAAATAACTTTCGGAGCTGTTCAGGTCAAAATTATGGAAAACGGCTATTTATTTCAGGTGCCTATTTGGCTCAATGGCATTGACCCAAATAGGGTGCTTATCGAATTATATGCAGATGGTACTAATGGAGGAATACCTGAAAGAATACACCTAAATCCAGATGCCAATTCTCAAAAGGGCAAAAAAACCTTATTTCACGCGGAAGTCCTCACAACTAGACCTGCGGATGACTATACGGCTCGAATTATCCCTCATTATGAAGATATAGCTGTGCCATTGGAAGATGATTTAATTCTTTGGCAGCGTTGATTTTAAAAATAGTTATAGAGGTCATTATGGTAGAAACAGGTGTTAATACATCCATTTTTAATTTTTTTAATTCAATTATTCTGCAAATGCTTATCTCTGCTAACGTACAATTAACACTGGAATTTCTTCTTCTAAAGTAACCATTTTTTCTGCGATACTGCCCATATCAAAGTCGGCTGAATTGGTATCTCCTTTTACGCCCATGATAATCAGGTCTGCCTCATTTTGATGAGCGACATTTCGGATGTATTTAGAAGTACAGGAAGCATCTTTTAAATAAATTTCAAAGCGGAAATCGGGAGCATGCAATTGATGTTTTTGCATAAATGCCTCATACCCCTCCTGCGCATGGTCTTTTAAAATTTTCGTTAAGTCCTCCCTATCTTTTTCAATGGAAAAGGCAGCAGATGGAAAATCTATCAAGTGAAGGAGAATAATTTCTATAGTCTCTTTTTTCTCTTTAAAATGTAACCCAAATTGTAAAGCTCGGTAGGCATTATCTGAAAAATCTATCGGCACCAGAATTTGTTCAATATCGATATTTGCTTTTGAGGTAATAAACCAAACCGAAGCATTAATCTTCCTTGCAATTCTTCGAGCAACGACACCACTCCCCTTTTCCAATTCTTTTTTACCAACTATCATTAAATCGATACCGTATTTTTCGATACTTTCTTTTAAAATATATTGTGGGTCTCCATGCTCAACATTTAATGAAATTTTTAACTCCTTTTTATAATCAAAAAAAGGTTGAATTTCCTTTGCCAACAACTGACAGGCTTCCTGCTTACTAAATTGTAGTTCATCCGCAGAAAAATCTAATGATAAAGAACTTTTAGATTTGAATTCGGGAAGAATATATAAAAAATGAATGCTTGCAAAATCAAAAACATTCATTAATGACCAAGTGTGTTTCAATAGATGATTATCCTGTTCCGTACAGTCCAAGGCAACTAAAACTTTAGAAAAACTAATGGTTTGGGTCATTTATTTTTATTTTAATACGGTACCAGGCAAAAACGATAGCTTATTTGGGTTGATTAAATTCTTGCAATAGCGACATCACCCTTAATTGAGAATTAGCATCATATACCTCAATTCCATAACCTTCTAAAATATGATGTGCCAACCTACTGCGCAAGCCATAAGTACTGTAAACAATTATTGGTTTTTTCCAATTTTTGATGCGATTTATTTGCCTCGATAATTCTTCCGGGCGAATGTTATATGCTTTTGGTAGATGGAATCCAGCAAATTCGTGATTGGTACGAACATCTAATAATAAAGCGCCATTATCCAGTAAGTTTTTTAATATAAGGTCGCTATCTTTTACCTCAATAGTTAAAGCTCTCATAGGGAAATGTGTGAATGTTGAAAAAATATCCTTTAAAATATAACGCAAATTAATTTAGTTTAAAGCCTGAGTCGGTGAGAATTATCATAGGGCAAGGGTGAAATTTATCATTAAGAGGAGTGACAAATGTCACTAACTAAAAAATGAACTTTTCGGTACTTTGTGAAGCCAATGAATAAAAGGCAAAAATTTGGACTATCTAACAAACCTATAATTAACTAAAATGTAAAATGAAAAAAATATTAGTTATCGAAGACAATGAAGAGGTAAGGGAAACATTAGCAGAAATACTTGAATTATCTGGTTATCAGGTAGATACTGCCAAAGATGGTGCTATTGGTGCTAGAAAAGCATTGGATGCTCCTCCAGACATAATTTTATGCGATGTAATGATGCCTAAACTGGATGGATTCGGAGTACTCAATATTTTAAGTAAAAAACAGGAAACAGCGGATATTCCTTTTGTTTTTCTAACTGCTAAGGCAGACAAAAACGATTTTCGACGAGGCATGAATTTAGGGGCGGATGATTATATCACCAAACCTTTTTATAAAGATGAATTATTACAAGTCATCGAAACTCGTTTAAAGAAAAGTGAGCGTTTAAAAAAGGTTTTTGATGGTACAGAAACAGGTTTAAGTCGATTTATTGATGAGGCTAAAGGTTATGAGGACTTAAAAAAACTATCTAATGACCGAAAAACAAAAACTTTTAAAGGCAAGGAAGTCATTTTCTTTGAAGGTGATTCCCCAAAATATTTATATTTTATCAAAAGCGGAAAAATAAAACTCACCAAGACTAATGAGTATGGTAAAGAATTGATAATTAGGGTATTAGAGAAAGGTGCTTTTATAGGATATACGGCTTTAATTGCAGAAGAGAATTACACCAATGGGGCTGTTGCTATGAAGGATGGTACAGAATTAAGTCTAATCCCGAAAGGAGATTTCTTACAATTATTTTTAAAGAACAGAGATGTGTCAGCTCGCTTGATTAAAATGCTTGCTAATAATGTTATTGATAAAGAAGAACAATTATTAAATCTAGCATATAGTTCTGTGAGAAAACGAGTGGCTAATGCAGTTCTTTCCATGAATGAACAACAAAAAAAAGCTGGTCAAACTCAGATTATAATTCTGCGTGATGATCTCGCCCGTATTGTCGGTACTGCAAAAGAAAGTGTGATTAGAATGTTGACCGAATTTAAAGAGGATGGGTATATTGATATTACAGATGGGGTAATTACTGTTTTGGATGGGCAGCGGTTGAAGGCGATGAATTGTTAAGCCACTATACCCAATAAAAGTCACCTTATCGGACTGACAGAAGTCAGCCCAGTTGTCTCCGATTAGGGAGAACTTGCCAAATGATAAGGTATCTTGTAACCCCTCATTTAAACAGTTAAAAATGGCAACATCAATTCCAACTAAAAAAGATAAACCACCAGTACGACTTATCCCCAAGGAGGTCATCAGCTTAAGTGTTTTAATTATTTTAACGACAGGGATCATCATCTGGTGTTTTGCTTCGGTCTATCAAAAAATAGAATCTTTCGAGTTTCAAGAAACGGTTAACTGGGAAAACCGCTACGAGTATGATTTGGAAACCAGCCCTACCTGGTTTTGGTATCAGGAAGAAAAACAACAAATATTAGCTATCAAGCAGATTGATGATGAAGCAAAAGTAAATTTATTGAATTTATACGCTGCCGATAGTTTAGGCTATGCAACTTATAAAGGAGCAATAGATGAACTAGCTTTTAAAACCAACCAAAGTACCTCCACTCCATCCTATTTGTGGACTTTATTACTGGGTAGTTTGGCAGCTATGATTGGTGTTCAGTTGCGAACCATTTATCGTTTTGTGGATAGAGCTTGTTATGAAAAAGATTTGAATGCCATAATTTGGTGGCCCTGGTATGTTTTTCGACCTTTAGAGGCATTCATTTTGGGCGCTTTGGTCATTCTTCTAGCACAGGTTAATTTATTAAACATTGAGGTTGGAGATGCTTCCAACTTGTTCTGGATAGGACTGGCAGCATTAGCGGGGTTTGGTGCACCAGATGTCATCAAGCGTTTACGGATGGTTTCTAAAACTTTGTTTGGGGGTAGTGAGTAATCTATTTTTTCTTATAGTCAAATTAGCAGTATAGGCGTAACAATTATCACCTACTCCGATGATAAAAGTCACCTTTAAGTATTATTATTTATAGGAATATTACAGCATGGTCATTTTGTATAATTGACTAAAAATCAACAAAATATGAATGCTGGGAAATTAATTGAATTTAGTTTAGGAGTAGCAGAAAAATGGACGCAGCCCAAAGGAACGCCTTTGCAACAACAACAAAAGGTCTTGTCCAGATTGCTAAAAAAAGCAAAGGCTACCGAGTTTGGGAAATACTATAACTTTAAAAAAATAAGCAAACAGCCTAATTTTATAGAGACCTACCAACAAGTCGTTCCTTTCCATGATTATAATCAGCTATATGACCAATGGTGGCATCGGACCTTAGCAGGGGAATCGAATGTAACTTGGCCAAGAAAAGTCAAATATTTTGCTTTAAGTTCTGGTACGTCTAATGCTACCTCTAAGCGAATTCCGATTAGCCACACCATGTTTAAAATGCTACGGCAAGCAGCTTTGCGGTTGTTTACCAATATCCCTGCTTTTCATCCCGCCGAAAATATTTATACCAAATCTTGGTTAGGTATTGGCGGAACGAGTCGAATGGATAAAGTGCATGGGCATTTTGAAGGTTATCTAAGTGGTATTAATGCTCGAAAACGTCCCTTTTGGACAAAAGGATTTTATCGCCCTGGAGATAAAATCACGACGATTACGGAATTTAATATGCGAACTGATTTTATAGCTGCTGCCGCTGCGAACTGGGATGTAGGACTAATCATCGGTATTCCGCATTGGGTGCAAATAACGATGGAGCGCATTTTAAAAGACAACCAATTGGATACCCTAAATGAAATTTGGCCAAATTTAGGTATTTTTATTTCTGGTGGCGTCGATTATAAACCTTATCAAAAAACGATTGAGGCATTAGTCGGACATCCAATCACCAATATAAATACCTACATGGCGTCAGAAGGGATGATTGCCTACCAAGATGACCCGAATCAATCAGATTTACAGTTACTCTTGGATGGTGGTATCTTTTTTGAATTTGTTCCTTTTAATACTGCCAATTTTGATGACGAAGGCAATTTAAGGGGAAAACCAAGAGCTTACACCGTTGCTGAAGTAAAAGAAGGGATAGACTATGCGGTCATTATCTCTACTTGTTCGGGTGCTTGGCGATATTTACTGGGCGATACGGTTCGTTTTACAGATGTTGAAAAAGGTAGGATTACCATAGCTGGAAGAACCAAATACTACTTAAATCTTTGTACCGAACATCTGACGGGAGATAACATGATAGCTGCTATCAGTCGGACGGAAGAAGCCTTGGATATTGCCATCACCGAATTTACGATTGCGCCGATGCGAAAGGATAATTATTTTAAACATCATTGGTTTATAGGTCTGAATGAAAATGTAGACGGAGAAGTAGTGAAAAATTTAATTGATACCCATCTAAAAGCCTTGAACGATGATTATAAAGCAGAACGGGAAACTGCTTTGTCCATGGATTTAGAGATTGTTCCGATTACCTATTTTTATGAATGGTTGGAAAAGCATAGCAATGCTGCGGGACAGAGTAAAATGCCACGAGTTACTAGAGGAAAAGCCTTGGAAAGTTGGCAACAGTTTTTGGTTCAGAAAACAGAGGTCTTAAACCCTATGTTACCCTAAAATAAATTAATTCACAATCAAGCTACCTGATATTTATCATATTAAAAATAGATAAATGTCACCACTTCCCTTTTTGAAAAGCTAAATCTTTGGAGCGTTAAAACATTTTTTACCTCTAAAATTACTCTTATGAAAAAAATCTACCCTGTAGTCATAGCGTTTCTATGTTTTTTAACTATCACTACCAATGCCCAGGAAAGAGGCGAATTAATAAAGGATTCGCTGATTTTGGAACTAAGTAAAGACGCTATTTTGGAAGTTTATAATTTTTATGGTTTACCCGAAATACTATTTCCTGTCAGTTATGATGTGGAGATTCACAGAGTGGAATACTGGACACTAGACGGCAAAGGAGAAAATCTGATTCCTGCATCAGGATTGGTCACTATTCCTGTTCAGGAAGGCTGTGATTTTCCTTTATTGAACTACAATCATGGTACATTGGAATATGACAGTACCCTTTCGGATTTGAATGCTAAAATTCAACAACATTTTGTCGGTGTACCTTTCGGAGCAATCGGTTATGTTACTGCCCTACCTGATTACCTCGGTTATGGAGCAACCCCCAAAAATCATCCTCATCCTTACATTCACGCTAAATCGGAAGCTACTGCTGTAGTGGATATGCTACGAGCATCCAAAGTGTTTTGTGGGAATAATAGTGTCCTATTAAATGAACAACTTTTCCTGCTGGGCTATTCGCAAGGTGGGCATGTAGGCTTAGCTACACATCGGGAATTGGAAATGAATCATGCTGATGAATTTTCCATTACCGCATCTTCCATGGGAGCTGGTGCTTATGATATTTCAGGCATGATGCGAGACAGCATGCTCTATAGTGAGGAATATTCTAATACTTTTTTTCTTGCCTTTGTCGTTGCTGGATATGAATTTATTTATGGCAATATTTACGAAGAATTAAATGATGTTTTTATAGCACCCTACGATTCTTTAATTGCAGAAATGCTGGATAGAACAGACCCTCAGGCAGCTATTAGAAGTCTTTTACCAAGTACGGCCGTGGAGATGTTCCAACCCGATTATCTAGAAGCTTTTAAAACAGATTCCTTGCATCCATTGAATGTTGCTTTGAGGGAGAATGATGTTTATAACTGGATACCTCAAGCACCTCTAAAGTTCACCTATTGTGAAGGAGATAAGACCGTTCCTTACCAAAATTCTATTTTTACGATAAATCACATGAATGACTTGGGGGCATCGGATGTGACTGGTCAAAGTGTTGGTGCTAGCCTTGACCACGGCACTTGTACCTATCCCGCTGTTTTGAGTGCCAAATTTTGGTTTGATGGATTTGCGAATTTCTGCACCGTTCCAGTTGCGGAGGTGCTATCCCCAGAGCAATTGGAAATCTATCCAAACCCATTTGAGTCTTCGATTTCTATCAATTTTAAAGACCATGACAACACAACCTTTCAAACCCTTACCATTTACGATTGGATGGGGCGAAAAGTTTTTTCAAAAAATATTAATGGACAGGAACAGATTGATATTTCAGCTTATCAAATGCAAGCAGGTTCCTATCTTTTTGAATTAAAAGGGAAAGATGGAAGTCTTTGGAAGAAAATGATAAAAGTATAAGGTTATTTTAGGTGAGATGGGGCTGTATCATAAAGTCTGATTCTAACTTTCTCTATGGTTGTTGGTAAGGATTAATGATACAGCCCCGTCTAGCCATGAAATATTTTCGGCCATCAAAGGTGAATATAAAAAAGTCCTGCCTGCATTAAAATCAAGACTTCAATAATCAAACTCAAAAGAAAGGATTGAACTCACCTAAAGGCAAGTCCAACCCTTTCACCGTTTATGCCATTAAGGCACGGATTTCAGCGGGCAAGGTTTTGGAAATATCTGTTATCTCTCCAGCCGATACATGCCGTTTTAATACTCTAAAAACAGCTTTTATTGCAATTTCGGTGGTGTAGTCGCCGCCAAAATCATATTGACCAGCAGCACCATCTTCTTTTCTAACAGATTCCAAAAAGTCAGCTAAATGACGGATTTTTCGGGGTTCTTCCCGCATCGTCCACCCATCAACATAAACGGCTTTGATTAACATCGGTAACTCGGCAATTAATTGTAAAGATTCTTGGGGCGGAATTTTATTGCGCAAGGCATGTAAGACCGCTCTCAATACTCTGATTGCCCCATCTTTATCTTCAGGGTAACCCAATTCTATGGCTACTTCATTGATAAAGACATTGGCTTTTTGGATATACTTATTGAAATTTAATGCCATGATTTTTTTTTAAAAAATGATTTAGTGTTTTTAGTGCTTCCAGAACTTTGAGTGTTAGAAGCACTAAAAATGTCAAAAACCGTAGCTTTGTTCTATGGGAAAAATAGGAAATACTTTCAAAGTATTCCCTATTAATATTCTCTTATGCTAAGCAATCGCCACCTTTTTCGCTTTACTTTTCTTAGTAGGAGTTTTAGTCAAAGAAATTTTCAAAACGCCATTTTCATACTTTGCCTTCACACTATCTTTTTTCGCATTTTCGGGCAAAGAAAAGGTGCGTTCAAATCTGTTATAATTAAATTCTCTGCGGCTGTAATTATCCTTCTTTTCTTCTTTGCTTTCTTCGTGTTCACCTTTAATAGATAAGAGACCATTTTCAACGTTTACCGTGAAATCATTCTTATTTAATCCCGGTGCTGCTACCTCCACTTCATAAGTTTTGGTGTTGTCTTTGATGTTAACTGATGGAGTCCAAGCACGGTGAAAAAATTCGTCCATAGAAAAATCTTTTCCGAAAAAATTATTAGAATCCCAGAAGGAATCTATTAAAGACCTAAAAGCTGGAAATGTTGGAAAAGCTGGAAATAAACGATTGGTAATTTTATCGTTCTTTTTGGTAGGTAATGCCATAATATTTTTGTTTTTGATTAAAAAAATTAACAACGTATTTTGGAAAAGGAGCAAAACGATTAAACTTCATAGCTAAAAGATTGCTCCTTCCCGAGCGCTGCTGTTAAATACAATTATTTTGTAAAGGTCTGACTATCAGTCATTCATTGGAATGACTTTTGTCTTTGAACAGGAGTGATTTTTGTCATTTGACAAGGAATGCACGAATACTTTCAGCACTTTGGATGCTGAAAGTATTAGCAAAACTTATCTTAGATTTTCCACGATAAACCGTTTCGGCACTCTTGGCAATCCTTGCACTTTCACCGATAGCCAATACAACCCATTTTCATAATTACCCACATCAATAGTTTTTGAAAAAGTGGTAAAATCCTGATTATTCCATTCTTCAACTAGTTGTCCGAAGGTGTTATAAACTTGAATCATCCCTGTTTTATCTTTTAAAAATCGAGTATCTAAATTGAGCTCATATTGAACAGGATTGGGAAAAACAGTCAGCAATTTTTCTTCTTGAATCAGTTTGGCTAAATCGGCTGCAACATATCTAGAACCTGCTCCACCTCCACCAAAAGAAAATTCAATATTTCGTTCACATATCCAGCCCCAATTATTGGTGTACATTTGTACTTTAATCAGATAATTTTGGGAAGTTAAACCAGAAACGGTTTGCGAATCTTCACAGTCGTTATTACATTCAAAAACTTGTTGCCAACCGTTGTCTAAATCAAAAATGCGGACAATTTCTATCGGGGCGGTTAAGCCTGCAATATCTATTGCGCCATTATCATCGGAAACGATAACATCATCACAGGAAGGAATGCCATTTGGCCCTACTTCGACCATAATATTTTCTTTGCTACAGATCGGCAACCAATCAGCTTCAAAAAATTGGAGATTGATGCGGTAAGTGCCACTATTTAAGCCAGTAATGATTTCTGTTTCATTACATTCATTTCCAACGCAGCGGAAAACGCCAGCCCAGTTACTATCAAAAACATCGACGATTACATTAGGCGCAGACAAACCAGAAATAGTGATTTGTGCTGGAGCAGGCGTAATTTGCACTGCATCACAATCGCCTCCTGTGCCACCTCCGACTGTTGTTTCTACATTATCTAACCCACAAATCCATTGCCAGTTGGCATCGTAAAATTGTACCTTAACAAAATAAGTGCCTTCCGCTAAACTGCTAATAGTCTGTTCATTCCCACAATCGCCTCCTTGACAACGGAAAATTTGTTGCCAATTTTCGTCATAGACTTCCACAATTTCATTGGCTGCGGTCAGATTGGTAATCGTGATTTGTCCTTCACCTCCTGTTATGATTACCTCCTCACAATTACCGCCTGTTCCTCCTCCAACAGCGATTTCTACATTGTCCAATCCACAAATCCATTGCCAGTTGGCATCATAAAATTGTACTTTAACAAAATAAGTACCTTCTGCTAAACCGCTAACAGTCTGCTCATTCCCACACTCGCTTCCTTGACAACGGAAAACTTGTTGCCAATTTTCGTCATAAACTTCTACAATTTCATTTGGAGCGCTTAAGTTCGTGATGGTAATTTGTCCTTCGCCGCCTGTGATAACAACGGCATCGCAGTCGCCACCAATACTACCTTCTCCTTTTAAGGTCATATCATAAAAGTGGTAAGTATCGTTCATCATTAGGTAATTTTTATCTCGCCAATCATTAGCTGCATTGCCATTGGCTACCGCGAGTGGTATAGCTGTTAAAGCAATGCCGATAATATCATCCGTTGTATAAGATTGTTGCGTAATAATCGGTGCCGTAGGTGGTGTATAAGTGTAGCCAAACCCAGGTCCGAGATGATGTGGTAAGCGTACTTCTGTATAGTAAAGACTATTTACCTGTGTTGTCGCAACTTCCGAACCAGCTACGGGTTGATTATTCAAATAGACTTGGGAGCCATCCGACCGAATAGTTAATTCCATGCTTTCATAATAAGAGTCACCTAATGCGTCTGCACTAGTACTGGAATAATTTCCTTCTGGCCACCGAATATCAGATGCAAAAAGCCCATCTTCCCCACTACCATCTAGATTCAAATGGAATTTTAGGGGAATAGTACCTTGAAAACCAAAATAGAGATAATCATCATCCCAAGTGCTAGAAACTTTCAAGTTTGGCATACTCGACATTTTTGAAAGAAAGGGATTAGAAACTAGGTGATTCCACCCCTCCTCTGGGGTGAGGATACCATCAATAGTTATGCTAGTATTTGTTTTTTGATTAATGGGTGCAAAATTGGAGGTAGGATACACATCAACTCCATCTACTACGCCATCTTTATCGGTGTCCTCGTCATTGGGATTTCCACTTGAAAAGGTACTAGCATGGTATTCTGCTAAGTCATGCAGCCCATCATTTTCCGTATCTGCCACATTTGGATTTGACCCGAATCGAAATTCATCCATCGGCAATCTAGCATCATTACTTGCTAACCCATCTTGGTCCTCATCTACTACTTCAAAATAACCGTCCCATGGGGCTTTATAGTCGAGATGATGGGTAAAAAGCCGCAACACTTGAGACATTCCGTCAAAATGTGGTCCTGCATCAAATACATCGAGTGGGGAAGGTAAGGGCAAAGCCCAAGGGAAATGGTTAAAAATCATTTCGGGATAGCCGCTACCTCCAGCAATAATACCATCCAACGAATGTCCAAATTCATGGGTAAAAAGCCAAGCAGTACCTCTAACAATAAGGTCATTAGGGTCAAAACTTGTCCAGTTCCAACCCATCGAACCACCCGTTTGCCCTAGCCATTGAGCACCACCCTGCCAGCCTGCTAGTTTTAATGCCATAATGTGAATAGCATCATATTGATTATCCAAAATACCTTTTGCTTTAAGGTCTGCACCAATCGTATTAAAATCAGCTACCCCATTGGCATTCAGCGGTGGGTATCCTTCAATTATCATATAATGAAATTTGAGGTTCAACTGCCCAAAGGAATTCCTAAAATAAAATTGCCTCGCTAATTCCAGACTTTGTTTAATTTCATCAGGGACAGAAGCACTCATTCCACCTGTATAAATTGGAATTAAAAGGTCAAGATTGGCTATCTTTCGATAGGTCTGATGATTGGTCGAAACAGAAATTTCATCGGAAAGTGGACTTTCATTACCTGCTCCATCGAAAGCCGCAATTTTATAATAGAGCGTAACTCCAGGGTTCAATAAATAATCTGTATAATCTGTGTAAGCACCAATTCGACGAGCGGGTGCGCCATAAACTCCGCTTTGGGTAGTTCGGTAAATATTATAACCAACGGATTCAAAAGCGGTGTATTGATCCCACTTCAAATGTACGGTAGTTTGATAACCTGTACCGTTTAAACCTGTGGGTGCTTGTGCAAACCCTATTTGGTAGGACAAGGCAAAGAATAAGGAGAAGAATAAAGTTTTGTTCATAGTAAATTTAATTTTAGAAGGTTAAGTATTAACCCCTTTTGAAAATTGACGAAACTGAAGTCATCAAATGAAAGCTTTATAGAACAATTCATTAAATTCAAAGCTAAGCGCGTAAAAATTAGGGTTGAATGATATTAATCAATATTCAGTCATGACCTTTCTCATCTTTATCCTAATGAATATTCCTCAATTTTATGTCCAAGAGTTCTATTCATAAAAATCAAAAACATGTCCAGCGAAATCAAATTATTTGCCCTTAATACCAGTAAAGACTTTGGTGAAAAAGTCGCCATCGAATTAGATACAACCCTTAGCCAACACGAAGAGAGAGATTTCGAAGACGGCGAACACAAAAGTCGTTCCTTGGAGAATGTGCGCAATAGGGATGTGTATGTTATTCAATCTCTTTATGGCGAACCAGGAAGGAGTGTCAATGATAAATTATGTCGTCTTTTATTTTTTGTTGGGTCACTCAAAGATGCAGCTGCGGCGAGTGTTACAATCATTGCGCCCTATCTTTGTTATGCCCGAAAAGACCGACAGACCAAATCCAGAGACCCGATTACCACTCGCTACGTTGCGGCATTGATGGAGGCAGTTGGAACGGACCGAATTTTGACTATTGATGTGCATAATTTGCAGGCTTATCAAAATGCATTCCGTTGTCAATCGGAACATTTAGAAGGAAAAAACTTATTTGTTGGACACTTTGCCCCTTTGGTTGAGAAGGAAGAAGTGGTCGTTCTTTCTCCCGATACAGGTGGTGCGAAACGTGCCGAAGCATTTCGACAAGCCTTAAGCGAAACCACCCAAAAAGAGGTAGGTTTTGGTTTTTTGGCAAAGCAACGCAGTATGGGCATCGTTAGCGGTAGCACCAAGATTCATGGCAATGTAATTAGTAAAACAGTCATCATTATCGATGATTTAATTAGCTCGGGCACTACCCTATCACGGGCAGCAACTGCCTGTTTAGCCGAAGGTGCCAAAAAAGTATATGCTGTTGCCACTCACGGTGCTTTTACCAGCCAAGCCAATAAAATATTGCAAAATGCGCCATTGGAACAAGTGATTATCACCAACACGATTCCGACGTTCCAATTAAGCCCTCAATTGCTAAAAGAAAAAGTAGTGGTATTGGATATAACCCCAGTTTTTGCCGCTGCTATTAATCGAATTCATCACGGAGAATCCTTACAGGAATTAATTCAGCGGGATTTAAAAAGAATTATTGCCTAATGGTTTATCAAAATAAAATAGCCGCTATTTCGATAGCAGAAAAAGTAGGTTTTTTAAGCCAAAAAACGGCTTATCCCGATGCGACTTCCTTCGTAAAGGTAATAGAAACGCACCGTTCCTGGGTTTTCTTAACAGAGGACTTTGCTTATAAATTGAAGAAACCTGTTAAGAATAGCTTACACGATTACTCGACCCTTGAAGCAAGATTGTATAACTCCCAAGAAGAATTGCGGCTCAACCGACGATTGGCAGCAAATATTTATCTAAATGTAGTGCCATTGAAAGTAGATAAAGCGGGGCATTTGTTTTTAGAAGAAGGTGGGGGACAAACAGTAGATTGGTTGGTCAAAATGAAACGTATCCCAGCCGAAAACATGCTGGATATTTCCATCAAAAACAATACACTCCGAGGAGTAGAAATAGACCGAGTCGCATTGAAATTGGCAAAATTTTATCAACTTGTCCCAGCAGAAAATATAAGTTATTTGGAACAGCGACAATTATTGGAAGCTGAAATTCATCAAAGTAGTGAGGTTTTATTAAATCCTGCTTTTCAATTGGATAGCAAAAAGGTCAGGCGAATATCAGCCATGTTATTTCACTTCCTGGAAGAAAATGAACTATTATTCCAAAAAAGAATTGAGGAGGGACATATTAAAGAAGGACACGGAGATTTACGCCCCGAACATATTTGTCTGCGCCCCAAATCAGTTATCATTGATTGTCTGGAATTTAACAGAAAACTAAGAATCTTAGACCCTGCGGATGAACTAGCCTTTTTAGCCATAGAATGTGAGTTGCTTGGCTTGCCGAAAATCGGAGGGCGTTTTATTAAAAAATATAGCGCTTTGACTGGAGATGCTATTCCTGCTATTTTAATTAATTTTTATAAAGCTTTGCGTGCATTGGTTCGGGCAAGATTAGCAATTTTACATCTACTGGAATTACCTTACGAAAGCGATAGCAAATGGCGAAAAAAGACGGAGCAATATTTAAAAATAGCGGACAATAATGCTGGGCGGTTAATAGGAAAAATAAGCCAATGTTAAACCATTCCAAACATATCTCCGCCACCGAAATCTATCAGTTTCGGCGTAAAATACTAAATTGGTATAAAGCACACGGGCGAAATTTCCCCTGGCGAAAAAAATCCATTAGTAATTATCAAAAAGTAATGGCGGAAATATTGCTGCAAAGAACACAAGCAGATACCATTGCCAAATTTTGGCAACCTTTTTTTACCAAATTCCCTTCTTGGAAAAGTATGTTAAATGTTAGCTTAAAAGAAATGGAAAAAATCATTAAACCAATAGGCTTGTATCATGCCAAAGCCAAAGGCTTATTAAGTTTAGCAAAAGCAATGAAACAACGAAGAGGTCGGTTTCCAAAAAACAAAAAAGCCCTTGAAAAATTACCGCTGATTGGTCCCTATAATGCCAATGCCATTTTGACCGTCATTTATAATGAACGCCAACCCCTTTTGGATGGAAATATGACTAGAGTACTAGAAAGGTATTTTGGAAAAAAGCGAGAAAAGGAAATTCATCGAGACCCTTACTTACAAGAATTGGCAACTCGTGTTGTAAATATTGAAAATTCTAAAATCATTAATTGGGCGATTCTTGACTTTGCTGCAAAAGTTTGCCAAGCTCGAACGCCTAAATGTGAGGGATGTGTTTTAAAAAGAAAATGTGCTTCGTATAAAGTTACCCCTTATTGAATTACTTTTGTAAAACCTGTTTCCGCCGACTCCCATACCGATAAACCGTTACCCCTTTAATGCCATTTTTCCAAGCAAAATAAAAAGCATTTTCCACCATCTTTTTGGTAGCAGATTCACGCAAATTGATGGTTTTAGAAACCGCATTATCGGTGTGTTTTTGAAAAGCCATTAAATGCCGAAGATGGAAGTCTGGAGCAATTTCTAAGCTGGTAATAAATAATTTTTTTAGCCTTTTGGGAATTTCAGAAATGGGTTGTATAGACCCTTTTTCGTAGATTTTGGCTACTAATGATTCCGACCAAATCCCTGCCTTTTTCGCTTTTTCAATAAATAAACGATTGATTTCCAGTTGAGTCTGATTATCCAAAATACCTACCCGTCGATAAGCAACAGCAAATAATGGCTCAATTGAAGAAGAAGTTCCAGCAATAATAGAAATCGTTCCCGTTGGAGCAATGCTGGTACAGGTAGCATTGCGCATCGGTTGGTCGGGCGCATAAATGCTTTGCTGCCAAGCAGGAAAAGTGCCTTTTTCGGTAGCGAGCTTAGCAGAAGCCTCCTGCGCTGTTTCTTTGATGAATTTCATTAGTTGTTCGCCTAATTGTACCGCTTCCTCCGAGGCATAAGAAGTATTTAATTCGATGAGCATTTCTGCCCAACCCATGACGCCCAAACCAATTTTTCGATTTGCCAAAGTAATCGTTTTTATTTCAGGCAAAATATAGTGATTGACCTCAATTACATTATCTAAAAAGCGGATGGCAATTTGTATGGTTTGCTCTAATTTTGTCCAATCTACTTTCCTTGTTTCACCAGTAGAATATAACATTTTTGATAAATTAATCGAGCCTAGATTACAGCTTTCATAATCCAGCAGCGGCATTTCACCACAAGGATTAGTAGCATTAAGTCGACCAGTAATTGGGGTGGGATTAGTGCGATTAATCGTATCCAAAAAAAGTAAGCCCGGTTCGCCACTATTCCATGCTTGGGTGATGATTAAATCCCAAAGGTATGTTGCTTTTAAAATTTTGACCGTTTTTTGGGTTCGTGGATTAATTAATGCCCAGTCCTTATTTTGTTGAACTGCCTGCATAAATTCATCTGTTACCATGACCGAAAGATTAAAATTTTGGAGTATTTTTGGGTCGGATTTTGCTTGGATAAATGCCTCTATATCGGGATGATTATCCTTTAAAATACCCATATTTGCCCCTCTTCTTCGCCCTCCTTGTTTAATATGTTCCGTAGTGGCATCAAATATTTTTATAAAAGAAACTGGGCCAGAGGAAGTACCTCCTGTAGTTAAAATAACATCATCTTTTGGTCTCAACTTAGAAAAACTAAAGCCCGTTCCTCCCCCACTCTGATGGATTAAAGCGGCATTTTTTAAAGTGCTTAATATACTTTCCAAGCTGTCTTCCATTGGCAATACAAAACAAGCACTTAACTGTCCTTTCGGGCGACCTGCATTCATCAAGGTAGGTGAATTGGGTAAAAATGCTAAACTACTCATTAAATGATAGAATCGTTCTTCCCATTTTTTAACCGCTTTTGCCCCACCAAAAGACAATTCTGCTTGGGCTACAGCTTTTGCCACTCGTTGAAATAATTCCGCTGGGGTTTCTATTACCTTTCCTTGTTCGTTCTGCATCAGGTAACGGTTTTCCAGTATTTCTATGGCGTTTTCGGTAAGGTTTATCATGATGATTAAAGGATATATTTCTATCAAAATTACTGTTAGTCAGAAGGTGGATTGGTGATAATTATCATAGTAGCAATTGAAATTAATCATCTCTAAAGAGTAGAGAATTTTAGAATTTTCCCTTTTGAAATAATGCGGAATGCCAATTCGCAGCAATAAAATTTAAAGGGTAGATTGGCCATCTGCAATTCGTAAAAATTATTCCTACTATGAATGCAAAAGAAATTACCTCCAAAGACTTGGCACGAAAAAAGTTAAAAATCGGCATTGATAAACTAGCAGATGCTGTTAAAGTGACCCTTGGACCTAAAGGAAGAAATGTTATTATCGAAAAAACGATTGGGGCGCCTAAAATTAGTAAAGATGGTGTTACTGTAGCTAAAGAAGTAGAATTGCTCGATCCAATTGAGAATATGGGCGCACAAATGGCAAAACAAGTTGCCAGCAAGACCGCAGATATTGCAGGTGATGGCACGACCACCGCAACGGTCTTAGCGCAAGCCATCATTACTGCTGGATTAAGAAATGTGGCCTCTGGAGCCAATCCCATAGACCTAAAAAGAGGGATTGACAAGGCGGTAAAAACTATCGTTGAGAATATCCACCAACAGGCAGAACCTGTAAGTGGTGATTTTGATAAAATTCGACAAGTGGCAACAATTTCTGCTAATAATGATGCCGAAATTGGCAATTTAATAGCGGATGCTATGCAGCGGGTAAGTACGAATGGGGTTATTACCGTGGAAGAAGCCAAAGGCACCGAAACTTATGTAGAAGAAGTCAGCGGTTTACAATTTGACCGAGGCTATTTGTCGCCTTATTTTGTGACCGATACGGAACAAATGATAACGGAATATGATGCACCATTTATACTACTACACGACAAAAAAATCACCAATATCAAAGATTTATTACCCATTTTAGAAGTAGTTGTCCAACAAAATGGGGCGATGTTGGTCATTGCAGAAGATATTGATGCAACGACGCTCAGTACTTTGGTGGTCAATCGTTTGCGGGGTTCGCTGAATGTAGTGGCGGTCAAAGCTCCTACTTTTGGCGACCGTCGAAAAGCGATGTTGGAAGACATTGCCATCCTGACGGGTGCAACGGTGATTAGCGAAGAACGAGGTTTTAAACTGGAAAACACGACTATTGAACAATTGGGGCGTTGTGAAAAAATAAAAGTTGATAAGGACAATACCACCATTGTGGGCGGAAAAGGAGAAAAAAAGAAGGTGACTGCCCGTATCAATCAAATCAAAGCGCAAATAGGAAAATCTACTTCCGATTATGATAAGGAAAAATTAATGGAACGCTTGGCTAAGCTTTCTGGCGGCGTGGCGGTATTGCATGTTGGTGCGCCCACCGAGGTAGAAATGAAAGAAAAAAGTGACCGAGTAGATGATGCTTTACACGCCACCCGTGCCGCCGTAGAAGAAGGCATTGTAACGGGTGGAGGCGTCGCCTATGTCCGAGCAATTACCGAATTAGATAAGGCAGATTATAGAAATGAAGACGAATTTGCTGGTGCCAGCATCATTTTTAAAGCCTTAGAATCCCCGCTACGAATTATTGTAGAAAATGCGGGCATCGAAGGCAGCGTCGTTTTACAAAAAGTAAAAGAAGGCACGGGTTCTTTTGGGTATAATGCACATACAGGCGAATACGAAGACCTCAAAAAAGCAGGGGTGATTGACCCTGCAAAAGTAACTAGAGTGGCTTTAGAAAATGCTGCGTCTGTGGCAGGTATGGTATTGATGACCGAATGTGCAATTTACGAATTACCAGAAGAGAAAAAAGAAGACGCAAGGCTGAGAAATGCGGAGATGTACGAGAGGATGATGTAGGGATATGGGATTTTAGCACTTCAGATTTTTTAAAAAACCGAAGTGCTAAAATCTTTATCGAAAAATCATTACTTTTCTTAATACCAATAAGGGTTTTCTTATAAAAAAATACAGCCTTTAATACCGATACAAAGCATTGACTTCTGAATAAGGCAGCGGCATCGTTTCATCCGCCTGTACATAGACTTTTCCGCCATTTTGAATCACTACCGTTGCTACCAAATTAAGCAAAGAAGTATTGGCGATGGTTGGTTTTTCCTGAATGGAAATAGCCTTGGTTGTTGGGTTATAATACCCCCAAACTTCTCCATTTTGTTGTAGGAAAAGCGTATCAACCCGCCCTTCATAAGCAGCTGGAAGAATGTCTTGAATTTGGAAAGAAGTGCGAGCCGTGTCATGAAGTTGCGTCAATAGCGCCTCTTTTTCCTGCCGCTCTTTGTAAAAATGGAGATATAACTCATTCCATACTTTTTTATGTAAAGCAGCAGGTGCTACAGTTTCGGGATTTAGGTCGATAAAATTAGGTAAAAGATGCGGATAAGTATTGACCTTTTGATAGATGGCAGCTAAATAATCTAAACCAACGACTACTAGCGGTATATTTTTCCCTTTAATTAGGGTGTGTAGTTTATGGTCTATTTCCCGAAAAAACCGAAGGATTTCCGCTTTTTTAATTTCACCTTTCCATTCCCCGTGTCCATGAAAAGTAGCTGCTCCATGCGCTTGATGCTGCGATCTAAACTGGAAAAATTTTTGTTTGTAATCATAACCCAATACTTCCTCCAATCGCTGGGGTGTCAGGTCTTCTACATAAATTTCCCGAAGTCCTTCTCTATTACCTTCATAAAAAGTGATATGGTGCAAATTTAATCCCAATAAATAAAATTGACCATTTCCTGAAAGGGCTGGCAATAAAGGGCGCAAATAAAAGCCCTGCGAAATATATTGATGAGAGGCTACAGAGAATGGTAGCTTATGATATTGTAAAAAATCGTCCGCAATAAAAACTGCCAGCCCCTCGCTCTGATTTCTCCAGAAGGCTGAATCGTGTTGTAAATCTTTTGCTTTTTTTAGAAATTTTTCTACCGCTCGTTCCTTCATACCCCGCTTAAGTAACTCGTTTTTAAGGATTTTTAATTCATTTTTAAAGTGAATTTCATCTTCCTTATTTAATACTTCTTTACCAGATTTGTGAGTAGGAAAATAAATAGAAACACAAATTGAATCTTGAATATTTGCTAGGTCTTTAAAAGTTTTTTCTGTCAAATTATTCATTGTTTACCTTTTTGTTTTAATAATAATGACACCAAAGGCTGCTTCCCTCCCATAAATTATCGTTTCAGAGGAGCTTTTCAGCACTTCAACTGAGTCAATATCATGGATACTTAGCACCGAGGCGGCAGAAGCATAACTGTTTCCAAGCCTTACACCATCCACGATAAATAAAGGTTTGCCACCTCTGATAGTAACAATCGTTCTACTCCCTTTTTCATCTACAAAAACACCAGGTACTCTGACCAGAAAATCTGCCAGAGAAATTGGGTTATTGATTACAATAACAGAATGGTTTCGCTCTTTATCTTCTGTTTTTGGAATAGTATATTTAGTAATGGAGCAAGCTGTAAATATTACTGCTAAGGCTATTATCTTTAAAATGAATAGACTATTTTTCATGGTATTACTGTTTTTGAAGGCTGTTTGATGCTCAGCTCCATTGAGAAAATAGGCTTGCCCCGTTGTTAATTGATACTCGTCAGCATAAGTTCCAGTTAAACGCATTGGTGCTGTGGCCATTTTTTTTCTTGCAAAATACTAGATAAATCATTGATAATGAGTGCGGAAAATCATTGCGGCGAAGTGATATTTATCAGAATAAGAATAGTGGTTTTTTTGAAATTTTGTAACCAAGGAAGGTACTCCCTTCTGCTTGGGTGGTTTCTTATAAGGATGGAATAAGAGTTCCCATCAAGTCGATATTGTCAGCGTTAGAGAAGAAACCACAAGTAAGTAGGCAGTCACGAGGTATTGACAGCTAATAAGTTGTTTATTATTCTTTAATTTTTTTGACAACCCCTTATAACATTTTTAAAAAATTAAAAATCGAATAATTATGATTCAAACACATCCTTTTAGAACACACGCAAAGCAATATGATGAATGGTTTGACAAACATCCTTTTGTCTATGAATCTGAATTGATTGCTATCAAACAGCAATTGCTTTCCTTGGGAGAAAATATTTATGGAATCGAAGTTGGTGTGGGAACTGGTCGTTTTGCCTCCAGACTAGGCATAAAAGAAGGAATTGAACCAGTAGAAGCAATGGCAGCTATTGCCCGAAATCGAGGCGTGGAAATAATGAAAAGCAGGGCGGAAAAATTACCCTATAAAGACCTACATTTCGATTTTATTTTGTTAGTGACCATCTGCCATTTAGACAATTTGCCTAGTGCGTTAAAAGAAATTCATCGAGTCTTAAAAAATAAAGGTTCGGTGATTATCGGCTTTTTAGACAAAGATGGGCAAATTGCTCAATCTTATGAGGAAAAGAGAAAAACCAGTCGTTTTTACCGAAATGCAACCTTTTACCCTGTCAAACGAGTAGATACCCTACTCAAAGCAGCTGGTTTTAAAAACCTTGAATATAGCCAAACGCTTTTTGGAAAACTCGAAGATATTACCGAATACCAGTCAGCAAAAAGCGGACATGGGCGGGGGTCTTTTGTAGTGGTCAAGGCAAAAAAATAATTTTCACCAAAAAAATAGTAATTATGACCTCAAAAAATAATTTCTTTCGAATTCTTACACCGGCGATGTTCCTCCTCATTATCTTATATGTCGGTGCGGGCTGCAATCAACAAGGCAAAGGATTTGCGCTTCCAGAAGGCAATCTAGAAACTGGAAAAGCTACTTTTACCAAATTAAAATGTAACGGATGTCATAGCATTTCCAATATTCAATGGACTGGCAATGCCGATAGCTTACATGTTTCTTTAGGTGGGACTGTTCGGATAATGAAAAGCTATGGCGAGTTGGTCGCCTCTGTCATCAATCCATCTCATAAAATTTCTGCCAATTATTATGTAGAAAAAGTAATCAGAACAAATGAGGATGGCAGTTCCAAAATGACCAATTATAATGCTGTGATGACCGTACAGGAATTGGTAGATATTGTCACTTTTTTACAATCGGAGTACAAAATTGAGCGACCAGGTCATAACTACTATCCGATGTATTGAATATACCCAAGTTGCGGAGAAAGCTGAAATGTTTCAAAATGGTTATATTGTTAGTGGAACTAAAAAATCTCGATTTAAGGATTATCCAGCGCTGTAACAATAAAACTATATAGCAATACAACAATTGTCCGCAACTTGAATTAAATAAATTATTTAGAGGTTGACTTTTCAAGTTATAAACTGTGTAGTCAACCTCTACGTATTGGTTTTATTTGCTAAGTCTTTTAGTTGTTGATATAATTTCCGTTCCGCTTTCGAGATTTTTTCGAGGATGTGAAGATTTATGACCACATTCATATCGCCCTTATCAATTCGCCCAAATTTTGGCAAACCCTTTCCTTTCAATCTAAATACAGCACCCTGTTGTGTTCCTTCGGGTATTTTCAGTTTTACAGCGTTTTTTAAAGTTCGGACTTTTAAATCACCTTAAATTATCCACTACGAATCGCTTGGTAATCAAGGGCAAGCCTTTCACTTTTACCATCATCCAATAAATACCATTTTCATAGTTACTGACATCTATCCGATGAGTCGGGACTGAAAAATCTACCTTAGAAAATTCCGCTATTTCCTGCCCAAAAACATTGAAAATATTGATACTTCCTGTTTTTCCATTTAAATATTTGAGATTTAATTGTAGTTCTGTGCTTGCGGGATTGGGAGCAATGGAAAGAGCTTTGTTTTCCTTTAGCATTTTTTCCAGTTCTGCCGATGAATGCCGAAAACCGACCGCATCTGTAAATGTAAATTCGATGTCCTTTCCACAAATCCAATTCCATTGGTCAGTATACATTTGTAGGCTAACCATGTAATTTTGGGAAGTCAAGCTGGTAACGGTTTGAGCAGTTCCACAATCGGCAATACATTCAAAAACACGCTGCCAACTATTGTTCATATCATAAATTCGGAGAATCTCAATTGGAGCAGTTAAGCCAGTAATTTCCATAGTTCCATTGGTGCCAGAAATTTGAACGTCATCGCAAGAGGGAGTAGCGCCTGACTCCACTTCCACCGCTACGTTCTGCAATTGACAAATCCATCTCCAGTCGGCGTCATAGAATTGTACTTTTACATAATGAGTTCCGGTACTTAACCCGGTAATGGTTTGTTCAGCGCCACAATCTGCTCCCTGACAACGAAAGACTTGACTCCAATGCTGGTCATAAACTTCCACAATTTCATTCGGGGCAGATAAATTGGAAATGGTGATTTGTCCCGCTCCTCCTTCTATCTCTACCTCCTCGCAGGTACCTCCTGCTGTACCATTGGTGACGGAAACTGGCACATTATCTAATTGACAAATCCAACTCCAGTTGGCATCATAGAATTGTACTTTTACATAGTAAATTCCTGTACTTAACCCAATAATGGTTTGTTCAGCGCCACAATCTGCTCCCTGACAACGAAAGACTTGACTCCAATGCTGGTCATAAACTTCCACAATTTCATTCGGGGCAGATAAATTGGAAATGGTGATTTGTCCCGCTCCTCCTTCTATCTCTACCTCCTCGCAGTTTCCTGCAACAGCAGGCGCATCCGTACGAAGGGCAAAAACTTTATTGGGCGTATAAGGAGGATTTAAATTGTCAGAAGTAATTCCGACTAGCGTATAACTACCATCAGAATTTTGTAAAATAGTGAATGGTTTTAAATATTTGGGGTTATCCAGGGTAATGTTAAAACTTTGGGGATTTTCGGGGTTACCGGCGGAATTTATTTCACTAACAGTTAATTCATAATGGATGCTACTATCATCTCCAGTTAAATCGTAGAGCAATAATCTTCCATCCGCCATTTCCTTGATGGTTCCCGAAAGGTCGGGGTTAACCCAGGTAACCGTACTGTCAGCGTTTAGCTTTTTATGCTGTTTCATAGAAATCGATGGCGTTGTAAGGGATTCTAGGAAAACAAGTCCTCCATCTGAAGTTGGTTCAAGCTCGTCGAAAGCATAATACCAAATCGTATTACCGAAAGTAGGTCCTTCCTGCCATAAAGTGTTCCCATCTCCATCAATTTTCATAATATATTCCCCAAACTCTAGTGAGCCTAATTGTGCTATACTATGAATGAAAAACTGGTCATTTTCAGAAGGAAGAATTTCAAAAGGTGAGTTTTCAAATCCTGGTCCGGCAACAATCCTTTTCCAGATTTCATTGCCAGAGGCATCAATTCTGATGGCAAAATTTTGGGATAAAAATGGTCCAGATGCCTGAATCTTGGCTGAAATTATGAAGTCGCCAGAACTTAGCTTGGTAATTCTTACAGGTCCCCTGAGCCAGGCTGAAGGGATGCCTAAAGAATAGGTTTTCCGCCATTGGACAAATAAAACATTGTGTACCGAAGGAACTAAACTAACCGCATAAACGTCGTTTCCATCAATACCCACCTTGATAACACCTCCGCCGCCAAAAACGACATCATCAGCTGCTCCACCCCAGGATATTGTGTTAGTCAAAGCTCCAGTTGAATTATCAATTGAAGTATATATGTCATTTTCATCTTCTTTAAAGAAGATTGCAAAACTTTGGTCATTAAATTTATTGACTTCATAAATGGAATGTTCGGTGCCTACAAAACTGTATTCATTATACCAAACTTGCTGCGCTGGGAGATTTAATCCAAAAAAAATAAGGCTTAACAATAGCAGTAAATGAATTTTTTTAAAATAATTTTGGTTTAGGAAAGTCGTATTTTCCCATTTTTGGAAGTATTGGTTGCTGGTCATAGTTTTTGATTTTTTATATTAAGTGAATATACTAAAGCAAATTTCTTAAATCGAGTATTAAAAGTAGATTTTGAATTAAAGCATAGTAATTTTCTGATTACCTCAATGGTGTATTTTTCGGAACTTTCCCCTTTTAATAAATTGATGGTTCAAATATTTCCTCGCTTTGTCTTTACTTGTATAAGCCTTAAAACCACTCGACATTACTATCCTAACCACTAAACTGAGGGGGGAGAATAACCTCCAGAGGCAACTAATTGATTATCAATAAAAATTAGTTATTCCCACCCCTCAACCACTAACTGAAATTATATCTTTTTACCTGACTTGCCTTACGACAAACTTTTTTGTATAAATAATCGGATCCTCTTCTGATCGAACCGATATGAAATACAGCCCATTGGTCAATAGCTCAACGTCTATCATTTCCTTTTTATACTCCGCATTAACTTGTAGCGTCTTTTCATAAACTTTTTGCCCCATTTGGGTATTGATTATCAACCGAACTTTTTCCCCTTCAAATTGGTGTAAATCTATGAAGGTGCTAGTAAAGGCAGGGTTAGGTGCAATAGAAAAAGTTCGTTTTTCATAGACCTCGGAAATAGGTTCTGGCTTAGAAAAATCATTTTTTATCACACTATCATCTGATAGATTAATTTTCATACTATCGTCGGGCAAGTTACAAGGAGCTGCACATTCATCAAATGACTCATTAACGGCAGTCACCACATCGTTGACAGCTAATAAATTTTGTACAGCTGCTCCAGCTAAGACTGCGTTTGCGTAAGTCAACAGGTCACCGACATCCGGATTCGGTGGTAAGGCAATTAAAATATTTTGAGGTACTTCAAAACATAAATTTTCTAATGGTAAAGTATTTAAATTACCATCAACTCGGGTATTAATTGTTAAGGTAATGACCTGTGCAATTAATATATTTCCAATCGTACCATTTTTCTTTGTAGCTATTGGTGCTGGGCTACAATTATTTCCAACGATAACCTCCCCAACTGGCAATACAGTAGAGACCCCTCCTCCAGGTAATAACTTTAAAATACATTTTGAACTGTTGATCGTTAAAGACCGCCCTGGCTGACCAATTATAATGGGGCCTTGTGCTAAAGCAGCATCAAGAATTTCAGTAGTCGTTTTTCCATCAAATTTACCACCAGGGTTTCCATAAAACCCTTGGGTGAAAGTACAATAAGTATCAAAGATAATCCGAGGTTCACAAATAGAAATTTCTTGAGAAATACTACTCGAATTGCCACAATCATCAATAAAAGTCCATGTTCTAATAGTCCTAGTCTCTGACATTACTTCATCTACGGGGTCAACAGTAATAAGTCTATCACAATTATCAACTGCCGTTAAGCTAACTGGTGGAGGTGGATCATCCAAACATACTAATATATCCTCTGGTGGAGCAGGCGGTATTGGTGCAATGGTATCATTGACGGTGATATTTTGAGTGATACTACTTGAATTGCCGCAAGCATCGGCAAAAGTCCAAGTCCGTACTATGGTAAAATTGTTTGCACAATTTCCATCCGTTCTTACATCTACTGGGTCAGCGGTAATCGCCCCGTCGCAATTATCCGTCGCCGTTAGGCTAACTGGTGCGGGTACATCCGCTGCGCATTGACCGAGCACATCCGCAGGTGGAGCGGGCGGTACCGGTGCGATAGTGTCGTTGATGGTGATATTCTGGCTCACGCTGCTTGAATTACCGCAAGCATCGAAAAAGGTCCACGTTCGGACCAAGGTATAGCTGTTATCACAATTCCCATCTGTTCTTACATCTATTGGGCCAGCAGTAATCTCGCCGTCGCAATTATCTGTTGCAGTTAAATTAACTGCTGGAGGCATATCCGCTGCGCATTGACCGAGCACATCCGCAGGCGGAGCGGGCGGTACCGGTGCGATAGTGTCGTTGATGGTGATATTCTGGCTCACGCTGCTTGAATTACCGCAAGCATCGAAAAAGGTCCACGTTCGGACCAAGGTATAGCTGTTATCACAATTCCCATCTGTTCTTACATCTATTGGGCCAGCAGTAATCTCGCCATCGCAATTATCTGTTGCAGTTAAATTAACTGCTGGAGGCATATCCGAATCGCATTGCCCAACGAAATCCGCAGGCGGAGCGGGCGGTATTGGTGCAATGGTATCATTGACGGTGATATTTTGAGTGATACTACTTGAATTGCCGCAAGCATCGAAAAAGGTCCACGTTCGGACCAAGGTATAGCTGTTATCACAATTCCCATCTGTTCTTACATCTATTGGGCCAGCAGTAATCTCGCCATCGCAATTATCTGTTGCAGTTAAATTAACTGCTGGAGGCATATCCGAATCGCATTGCCCAACGAAATCCGCAGGCGGAGCGGGCGGTATTGGTGCAATGGTATCATTGACGGTGATATTTTGAGTGATACTACTTGAATTGCCGCAAGCATCGGCAAAAGTCCAAGTCCGTACTATGGTAAAATTGTTTGCACAATCTCTGTCCGTTCTTACATCCACTGGGTCAGCGGTAATCTCGCCATCACAATTATCCGTCGCCGTTAGGCTAACTGATGCGGGTACAGCCGCTGCGCATTGACCAACCATATTCACAGGCGGAGCAGGTGGTATCGGTGCGATAATATCCTCTAATTTAATAATTTGAATACATGTTGTGCTTGGTTCAGGTATCCCTTGAAAATAAGCTTTCCAAGTTCTTGTAATCGTTTTTGCTCCACAAAGAGTATCTTCAACAACATCTGAATAGTCAATGATAACAGGGCAATTAGCATCATCAGGTGACGTAGCTAATCCTGTTACAGAAGGATCAGTAGAAGTACCAGGACAATCATTGACATTTGCTGGGCAAATAAGATTTGGGGGTTTTATTCTTTTAATGAAACTGGTAAGATCATTAGCTCCAGTATTGGCAAACCACCAAGTATTTATCGTATTAAAATTACCATAGACCTCATCTTTATCAGCAATATTTCCCCATTCTCCTGTCCAGCGATGACAGGGAGCAGTACAGCCATTACTACCATCTTTTGGTTCTCCTGTATTATTTGCTTCACTAATCATTGTATCATCATAAAATAATTTTTGTGGCCCAAGTGCAGGCCGAATAGTTTCTACGGTAAAACCATCATCATTAAATTCTGCATCGTAAACGGGGAAATGATAAACACCTTGCGAGAAAGCTGCTCGAATAGACATATTAGCAAGATTTTGTTGATTTCCAAGCCCGTCTTTCCCATCCCAAGGTAAACAAAATGAATAATTGAAACCAGGGTTGTCTGGATTGTCCACCGAATCAGTATCCATAATATTATAGGCTAAAAACCGCTCCGTTGGCTGATCCAAAATTCCATTGCTATCTGCACCTTCGATTAAAACTTCTATTTGACCTTTTTTATTAGCTTCAATGTTAATACAAAAAGACAAGGGGCAACCTGTTAGGAATTCGGTGCGAGCCTTAATTTCTCCAACTTCCTGTGTTGGACAAAAGGACTCATCTGGTTCATTCAGGAAGACAAATAATTCGGCGTTGGGAGAATTGAGATCCTGTAGGGACTTTCTGTCTGCTATAATATCTCCAGTATTGGCAGGACCAGTCGTATTAAAAGAAACATTAAAAGTACCTGCACGGAAACCAGAACGTTGATCATTATTTCCTGCTTCCGGTCGATTATTGACCCCAGAATTAAAATTAATTTTGGTAACAAACCCTTCAATAGAACAAACATAAAAAGCGCCATTAAAAGCCCTATCAAATGGCCCATCGCCATCTCTTTTTAAACTTAAACACCAGTTGTTTGACCAAACCCGTCCTGTTATGGGCGTTATGATGGAATTGATGGGTTCTGCTACGGTAATATCAAAATATTCGACATAAAAACCAGCACCCTGAATATTGGGATTATAAGACGCATCTGTTGTATAAAATTCAATAAAATAGTTACCTGTTTTCTGTCCACAAGTTGTTAAATCCAGTACAAAAGCGGTATAACCACCCACATTCCCTAATTGGACAGGGCCATTATCTGCCATTGCTCGAGAGCTGATATTAGCATCTGTAGAACTAAGGGTTTGCCATACTTCTCCGTTAATAGTAGTATTCCCAAAACAGGAAATTGGTACACCATCTTGGTCAAGGATACGGAATATTAAGTCTTCTACTAATCCTGCTCCTCCGCTATCTTGAAATTCTCGATTATTTTTGGGAATACTAAATCCTAGATATACCTTTTCCTGAATACTTTGAATATTGAAAGCTAATTTAGAATCTGAACCTTTCCAAGCAAATAGCCCATAGGAACCACCAGTAAAGCCAGTATTTCCCCCTCCAATAAAAAGAGCGGTTTCATCGGCAGTCGAAGGGGCTATTGATTTAGTGCCTTCGGCAATTAAAGGCGTATTATTAGTGACTGCTAAAAAAAAGAGCAGGAAATAAAATATTCCAAGCCTCGATAAAAAATAATTTTTATTTTTTGAGCTAAGAATAATTAAGTTACGAGTGTAGTCAAGTCTAATTTTGTTCATAATTTGTTTTTTTAAATTATTTATAATTAAATTGAATAGCTCCTTAATACAAGAAGAGTAACCATACCATTTAACCTCAGTTGCCCACAATTTGAGTTATTCTTTCATTGTTACTTGGTATGAAATTAAAGGAAGGAATTATCAGATGTCATGATAATAGTCAAGAATAGCGGGTGATTCTTGTCAGCATCGAGGATTATTGTCAAATTTCACACCTAAGCACAGGCATGATATTAATCATCGAAGTATGGTGGCATAAATCACTATATATCAAACATTTACTATATAAATTTACTTCATTAATTAACCAAAATCTTCATATTATGAGTTTAAAAAAGCAATTTGTAAAGTCCAGAAAAAAGTGCAAAGTCACCTTCCAATTACCCATTAAAGCAACCAATGGAGGAACGGAAGTCAAAGTCGTTGGTGACTTCAACGATTGGTCTTGGGAGAAAGGGATTCCAATGAAAGTTAAGAAGGATGCTTTTGTAGCAGAGACTGAATTACCAATGGGGCAATCCTATCAATTTCGCTATTTAATTGATGCCCGAGAGTGGGAGAATGATTGGGATGCAGATAACTATATTTCTACTCCTTTTGGGGTTGAAAATTCTGTAGTGGAAACTAGAATGGAAGAGATGAAATAGTCCTTATTTTTTACTATAGGTTTAAATTTTACTTCTGAAGGCTAGAAGGAACAGGAATTTATTGAAGTAAATTCCTGTCTTTTTTTCGAATTTTATATTTTATCAAGATAATTTAAATATATCGGTTGGTGTTTCTACCAACACACTTTTCTCTCCAAGCATGGCAATAGGTTGTTTCAAAATCTCAGGGTGCTTTTGAATCATTTTTATCCAATCTATCTCTGAAAAGTCGTGTTTATCAAATTGGGTTTTATACATTGGATGGTCAGGGTTCACCAGTTCTTCAATTCGGGTATTCAGACTATTGGCTAATTCCAATAACTGAGTGCCTGTAAGTTTCGTTTTTAAAATATCTATTTCTCTAATTGGATAACCTTCTGCTTGTGCATAGGCTAATGCCTTTTTAGCTCGGATAGAATCTGAGCTATAGAAAAAAGTAATTTGTCTGTTAGAATGTGCTATTTCGCTCATGATTTTGTTTTATTTAGAGGAAGAATTTTAAGAAACTATATCCCAAAAGAATAAGAATAAATCATATTAGGACGCTCAGGATAATAACCTTCTAAGGTCAAATTTCCATCTGTAGTTTCCAGTTTTTCTATAAAGTCCTTAACGGATTTTATGGCTTGTCTATTTATTCTGGCAATGATAAAACCAGCTCGAATATCGGTAAACTGCTGAATCGTACCCGCATAAATTTTTGTGATTTTCACCCCACCTGTTACCTCCGATGCTTCTAAATCGGCGGCACTAAGGTCAGCAATATCAATGCCTAATGCTTTCAACGTTTTATGGCTATCTTTTTTGACAATAGTTGTTGCTTCACTTTTGCCTTTTAGCCTTACAGTAATCTCCTTTTCTTTACCATTTCTGATAATGGTCAATAAAATCTGGTCATCAGGACGGTGTCGGCCAATAATTTCTTGAAAATGGGGAGCAGAATTTACTTTTTTCCCATCTACTTTGATAATTACATCTTTTGCTCGAACGCCCGCTTTAGCCGCGGCACTTTTAGCTAAAATGCTATCCAAATACACGCCTTCGGTATTTTCTAATTGTAATTCTCTTGCCAATTTGCCATCAATATTTTTAATAAAAACACCTAAATAGGCTCGTCGAACTTCTCCAAAATTTAATAAATCATCTACTACTTTTTTGGCAATATTCACGGGAATAGCAAAAGAATAACCCGCATAGGCACCAGTTGGAGAAGCAATAGCGGTATTAATCCCGACCAATTCACCTTGTAAATTAACCAAAGCACCGCCACTATTACCAGGATTAACTGCTGCATCTGTTTGGATAAAGGATTCAATAGATGCTTGGGCTTGGATGATATTGATATTTCGAGCTTTGGCACTCACTATCCCTGCGGTAACGGTGGTAGATAAATTAAATGGGTTACCGACTGCCAACACCCATTCTCCTACTTCAATCTGGTCGGAATCGCCTATTTTTACAAATGGTAAATCTTTTTCGTCAATTTTTAATAATGCCAAATCCGTTGCAGAGTCTTTACCCACCACTTCCACCTGATAGGAACGATTATCATTCAAAATCACTTCTATTTCATCCGCTTTTCGGATAACATGATAGTTAGTTATGATATAGCCTTCGTCGGTGATAATTACCCCCGAACCGCTACCCCTCCGAGGTCTTGATGGTTGTTGAGGGCTTTCGAAATTTTTCCAAAAATCATCCCCAAAAAAATCCCTAAAAAGGTCGGGCATTTCTAACTCCCTCTGAGGTATTTCCCTTCCTTTATAGGTTGAAATAATATGAACCACGCCAGGCATTACTTTTTTCGCAGGTACCCGAAAATCAAGGGTTGGTGCAACAGCAGGTAGAGATGCTTGATTATTAGCGAGGTGAACCGCTGCTTTCTGTTGCATTTCATCAATAGAAATAGCTTTGCCAGGCATTATTTTTTCCTGTTGAGACTGGCAAGAATGGGTAATAAATAACCCGACAAAGTAACAAAGCAATATTATTTGTTTTTTCATGATGCTTATCTTTTTTAAATTATTCGAATATCATAGTCAATATTCTTGTTTAATAAAGGATTGTCAGTTCGCTGACTTCTCCACTTCTGCAAACAATACCATATAATTATGCCCTGCTTCTTTAGCACATTTCGGACAGTATGCATAATGCACATAATAATTTTTAGCGGTTTTATTTTGTTCGTTTAAATAGGTATCCATCTGTTTAATGAATGTAGGAATGGCATTGTATTGCCCTTCAAAAACCTTGCTGATAAAAGTACCCGAGATAGTTGCGTTTTTAGCATCTTTTACTTCGCCCGTTACCGATAAATACATATCTGATTTAAAAGGATGCGGGTCGGTGAATAATAACAATACCTCTTCTTTTTCAGAGGATAGCTTCTTATCAGCTTCTGCTTGCTTCATCATTTTTGTAACTCGCTTCCCTATCATTGGTGGAAAAGGGATATGAAATAACGTAGGAATCGTTGCTTTTAGAAAAGGCTTACCTGTCCAATTGTGCGTTTTTCCTTCCCATTTTTCGGGATGGAAGGTAGGACAACATTCGCCGTTGGTTTGATTATTAGCTTTCTCCATGATGTTAAAAAATTTAGGGAATGAGCGAAAATTTAACGTAATCATCTCATTATCAATAACAAAAATAGATGCCTAAAAAACAGGAATAGCTGATTTTTATCAGCTATTCAATTGATTTTTATCAAGGTATTTAAAGCCTGTTTTTTAAAACTTGCCTTCTAAAATTTTGATTATGAAATATCTTTTTCCTGCGCTGTTATTTTTCTTTTTGGTAGTTCAAGCAGCTGCTCAAAATAAAAGCCTAAAACAAATGTCTCCCATACCAGAAGATACCCTTCACATAGATTTTTATATGGGTATCGGTTGCCCACATTGTGCGCAAATCAAACCTTTTATGGAAGAGGTAAAAGCCAAATATCCCCAAGTCAAATTTCGGGAATACGAAATCTATGGCAATCGGGATAATTTACTGGAATTGAATAAGCGTTTTCGGAAATTGGATATTCCTTTTAAATACCAGTGCGTGCCTGCTTTATTTATTGAAGCCGAATGTTTGACGGGTTATAAGGACATTAGATTTAAACTGGAAGAGGCAATTGAAAAACGACTAAAAAAGGAAAACCCTAAATAAAACCACCATGAAAAAGGTATTGTTTTTAATAAAATTTCTACTAGTATTATTAGTGGCAAATGCTCAACAAGCACCTGATATTTGTCTCAATTTTTTTACGGGCGATTATTGTCGAGAATGCAAAAAGCTGGAAAAGGAAATCCAAAAATTAGAAGCCCACTACCCTACTCTAGCGGTTAACCGTTACGATATTAATCAAGATTTGAGTAATGTCATTCGATTGACCGACTTGTATAACGATTGGAAAGTACCGCCAGAATCCCAACATATCCCAGCAGTTTTTCTTGGCAAAAGATATTTTACGGGAACAATTAAAGCATCTGCCATAGAATTTGAGATAAGAATGTTACTCAAAGAAGCCAATGCCCCCTGCCCTGAACCATTGACTGAAACGACTACTAAAGTAGGCCGACAAAAGAAATTGGATACCCTTCCCCTACTCACAATTATCGGTGCAGCATTGGTTGATTCTATTAACCCCTGTGCTATAGCCGTTTTGCTAATTTTGTTAACTGCTTTGTTAGCTGCCAATGAAAAGAAAAGAGCTATAAAAGCAGGTTTGGCTTTTAGCACAGCCATTTTTATCTTTTATTTCCTATTTGGGCTAGGTTTGTTTTCTGCCATTCAAGTGATAGGTTTATCCTATTGGTTTTATAAAGTAGTTGGCTTTTTGGCCATCTTGATAGGTTTGGGCAATATTAAAGACTATTTCTGGTATGGCGGCGGTGGTTTTGTCATGGAAATACCTCGAAAATGGCGACCTAAGATGAAGCAATTATTGAGGAGTGTAACTAGTCCTATGGGCGCTTTTTCGATGGGATTTGTGGTTTGTTTATTTGAATTACCTTGTACAGGTGGTCCTTACCTTTTCATTCTAGGCTTATTAGCAGAAAAGAGTACCCGCATGCAGGCCATTCCACTATTATTGTTGTATAATTTCTTTTTTATCCTACCCTTATTGATAATTAGCGGATTGGTTTATTTTGGTTTTACGACCGTGGAAGATACCAATAAATGGAAAAACAGAAATTATAAAATCATGCACTTGGTCATTGGCGTGATGATGTTGATATTGGGTATTTTGGTAGTTTTTGAATTGATTTAGCATACATCCATGATTAATCATTTTAATTACGATTAATGACTCCTTTGTCAATCAATTTAGGTGTTGGGGTTCTAGCTTCCTTTAAATACAATTCATATTGATATTCTTTTGCTTCAAAATCATTGAAATTAAAATCAAAAGTGTAATAACACATGCAACGACAATAACAATTAAACGTCGGTGGTGAACAAGTATCTATAACTTCCATACTGATTAAGTTTTGCTCAATGGAAGCAGAAGTGGTAAAGGGCGCACAACAGATATAATTGATGCCAACATGAATACTCAAAGTATCTTCAGAAATGGTGTAATAGACGGAATCGGGTTTTGACTCTAAGCTTCTTTTGGCAGCCAACTGTTTTTCACCCATATCATTACATCCCCCCTTATCGGTGCTAACATAAGCCAATTGTTTGCAGGCAAATAACAATAACAATAGGAAAGAGAGGTAATAAACTGGTTTCATCTTTTAGTGATAAAAATTTATACAAAAAAGGCAGATTGCTAATGCGCCAATTTTCTTATCGGATACTAAATTAGCAATCTAACCTATATAGGAGAAAAACCTTTTTTCTTTGCTACAATATTGGGTATAATTGAATAATTAAGAATTGATAAAAGCCATTAACTCCTGGTGATATTTGTCAAAACTATTTTGTTGTTATTAAATTTTCCTTCTTCTCTGTTAAATCATCCCTTTTAGTTAATCCATACCCACTTTCAATTAATTCCTTAAAATACTTTGAAAACCTCGCTGCTGGTGCACCATACACAATATCATGGTTAATACTAAGTGTAACATGCATGATTTCCCGAATGACTATCTGTCCTTTCCGAACTACTGGTTTTTCCACAATTGGTCCTAAAGCTACGGTAAGAGTATTATTGGGTTTTGGAATTCCCCAACCTACTCCATCAAAGAACATTCCGACTGCAGTAACCATTACTTCACTCGTATATTGAGGAAAGATAGTCGGTACTTTGGTGACCAACCAATAGAAAAATCGCCGAATAAACCAAGGTAATTTTAGGAATATTCGCATATATGCCATCCCCTTCTCGTTGTGATAATTTTGCTGGGCGGTACGTAGTTCTTGATGTATGTCTCGATAATTTTTATGATTAACCGAACGGAAAATATGAGGAAAAGGAAGTTTCTTTCCATCTTTTTCAACTTCCAACATCGCTTTAATAGGAACATCTTCCAAAATCACTAACTGTCCTCGCCAATTCCTAAAAGCTTGTAATCGCTTGTTTTGCTCAACTGCTTTTCCCAAACAATTTATTACAAAGGCAGTAAAGGACAATTTTTCCCCCGTTAGCTGCCGATGTTCTCGAATAAATCGGCGAGCCTTGGTGACATCCACTTCTATTAGGGCATGCATGATATGCTTATGCCTGCCCAGTCTTCCTGCGTCCACGGCGGAGCGATTGAATTTGGGAAATGGAACGATATGGTATTTATTTTGAGCCACCTTTTTTGAGGGTTGATGAATTTTTATACAAAATCGCCCATTTAATGCTTTAAAATGGTGAGGAATATCAACTATCCATGGTAATAAATATCAGCAATTGGATACTGGGTTGGCTAAAGTTGCTTGCTTCATTTCCGGTCTATGACTTTTGGTGCTCAATTGGATTTCCCTAAATTATAAGAAAAGGAAAAAAAATACCCTAGCTCATATTTTTGTTTAACAGGCACATTATCTGCCTCTGAAATAAAAGTATCTCCAATTTGATAGCCTTGTGCCAGTCGTTCTACCTGCCCCGCCATTAAACCAGCACTTAAAATTACTCGGCTACTTTTTCCAATAATCAAACCTGGTCCCGCTAAAAAAGAAAGGGAGGAAATATTTGAACCATCAGACATTGGAAATCCTACTCCAACGGAACCGCCAACCGAAATTTTCTTGTTATTTTGTTGATAAAAATGAATCAAGGAGGTAAGCATCGGCACTACTACTCCCTTATCATCGGCTAGAATTTTTGTTTCTCGTTCATAATAATCCTGACGTGCTTCATTAAACCATCCAAAACTTAATCCTAAGGATGCGTTAACTTTAAAACCGCCAGAAACGGGTATTTCTATTGGGGCAAACGTTTTGGTAGACACTACTTGATTACCAGCAGTATCCCGTTTTTTTAATTTTATGTTAAAGATAATCGCATCTTCTTTGGCGTTTGTTCGATAAGTATGGGAAAAGTCATTTGCCATGATTGCTTCATATTCGTAGCGTAGGTCAGTCAAATATTGGACTTGATCTTTTTTAGCATAATTAATCAGTTGTTGTACCGTTTCCGTATCTTCTTTAGCGACCTCTAATATTCCTTGACTCCTGAGGTAATTACCTTCAATAGATTGCATTAGGCTAATTGCTCCAACTTCCGTCAAATTCAGCCTATTCAAACGAGTGGCAATCCCTCTTAAACTACCAACCTCTTTTTGATAAGCCGCCTCTTTTTGCCTAAATCGGCCCAGTTGTTTTTGCATTACTTTCTCTGGGTCTATTCGTTCTAGCACATAACTTAAATCTATTTCACCAATGCTATCTACATTGAAAACAGTTCGTAAATATTCCCCTGACATTCGTTTTATTTGCGCTGGATTCAATCGAGGATGATATTTAAGTTTTTCAATTTCTTTAGCAACAATGCCATGTACTTGTTGTGCTTCTAACTCCTGATTAATTTCGGTTACTGCTGCCATCAATTCCGTTTCTGCCAATTGGATAGCGGTTAAGGCATCGTTGTATTCCTGCCTAAATGTTTGCAAAGCCTGACTACCCGTTCTTGATTTTCTCAATAAACTGATAGCATCGTAAGTGTCCACATTAAGGGCTAACTTATCGACAAAATCAAAAGGGTTTGGCGTTTTTGCCCCTCTGGTCTTGAGTAGGTTTAAACCAGGAAGGCTACCTGATAACAAGCCAGCAAATGGATTACTATCCTCCGTATTGGATGGAACGATGATTTTAATATCATTGGCTTCGACTTCTACCTCGTAGAGATAATTATTGTAATTCTGGATATGCAGAAAAACATTACTGCCTTTAGCAACTTCTGGTTGCAAAATCTCCGTTCCTCCAGATACATATTTTAAGGATTCAGTCTGCGTATCATAATATATATGCAGGTCTTGTGCAGGTAAATAGAGCAGACCAAAGCAATAAATTAAGCATAGGAATATCTTTTTCATTTTTTTGTTTTTAATGTTTATTTTGGCTTTTAAGTATCGGTACTTAAAAGAATGCTTACTTTAAACTTTCGCCTATATTTACCTGCTCAAAGGACTCCCGAATTCTATGATATTTCTCTTTCTCAAAGCGTCGAGAAAGGGGCATAACTTCTTCATCTTCAGCAAACAAGCGGTAAATTTCTTTTTCTATTTTTTTAGTTAATTTAAAGATATTTTTAAATTGCTTTCTGAGTTCTTGACGTGATTGTCGTTCTTTATTTTTTAAATCTTTAAAGACTTTTTTATTTACTTTTTTAGGATTGTTTCTTAATTTCTCTATCGTGATAAATTCATCGTGCCAGTCACCAAATTGCTTGCTAAATCCGACCAACTTATCATATAATTTCTTAGAGAAATCCTCCTTTGGAATCATTCGGTCAGTTAACCTCAAATTGAAAAAAAGTGTTTTTAGTACCTTTCTTAGACTATGCAACTGTTCTATAGAAACCTCCTGATGGATGGTTTGTCGAATTTCTTCTAAAAGAAAATGGAAATATTCGCCCAGATTTTCCTGAACATTTCCTAATGGGATATGGTCAATGTTCCTCCTCACCTTATCGCTTACTTCTTTAAAAGGAATCAGCGAAATATCTTTACTGGGTTTCTTTAATTGTTTCCGTTTTTTTGCAATATCTTTTTCAATTTTCGCTGAATAACCATTTGTTACCGAAAAGGCGATTTCTTCCGTTTTTAATAATTGCTGCAGAATTTCTAGATTTCTAATTTTGCCAATTTTTCTGGTAAACTTGATAAAAGGTTTTTGGATTTCTTCTAATGAAAGTTTTCCTCCTAATCCATGAAGCAACCGAAAAAAAGCCAAATGTTTTTTGATATTCACTCTTAATTGATGGAGTGTTTCTCCTCCAAGTGTTTCCTGAAAATCGAGGTGCAATTGATGGAATTCCTTTTCCAATTCATCGTAATATTCATGCAAAGTATAGGGTACATACATTTTTAAAAGTATAACAACAGGCGAAAAACAGTAGCCTATTTGAATTGATTAAATTCTTGTAATAGCGACATCATAATAACTAAAACGCTCATTGAGGAATTTGTGAATGTCGAAAAAATATCGAAAAAAACATGATGCAAATTAGAGGAGTTTAAAGCCTTAGGCAGTGAGAATTATCATAGAATAAGGGTGATTTTAATCATTTATTTAACATACCAATTGCTGTAATATTGTTTCGCATATTGAAGTATTTTTTTATGCTGAGTTAAGAATGAAAAGAATTGGGGCTTTTGGAGTATTACGTTCCTAGCGTTATTGTGTGCTATCATATTACGCCTACTCACAATCATTCCTTTTGTAGGAATAGCACTACTTTATGCAGACCAATGCCCTTGGAACGAAAAGTCCGTAGCGGCAATACTAAACGTAGCAATGGATTATGGTGTTGAGCTAAATATCTCAAAAATTGGATAAATTAATCCTAAAAGTCGCAGAGTAGAGAGAAGCAAAAATGGCAGCTTCCGGTTTTGGAGATTTTCAATCTATTGCATGATGGTAAGTTGTCAGGCAATCATTATTTAAGCGCAATGCGATTCAGATATAATATGGCAACATAACAAAACAATCTTGACATATCGTTTTATATAATATTAAAACTTTATTATCATGAAAGTCAATATGAGTATAGGCTTTATCCTTTAGGTAGAAATTCCCAGCAAACTAAGAGCTCCAAAAACAGAACAGTCGCAAATTTCCGAAAAGGAATTCTTAGATAATTAAAAATTTAAAACAAAAATTTGCCATAAATTACCTCAACTACAAAAAAATGAAAAAAATGAAATATAATACCGTTGTTATCGGAGGAGGCTTAGCCGGATTGACTGCTGGAGGCATACTCTCAAAATTTGGCAAAAAAGTCCTTTTAATAGAACAACACCACAAACCCGGAGGTTATGCCTCCACTTTTAAGCGAGGAGATTTCATCATTGAAGTCGGCCTTCATGAAATGAGTGGTTTAGATAAAAATAATACCATAGGACAAATATTCAACATGTTGGAAGTTGATCAACAAGTTGAATTTTTACTAGCCCCCGAGCTATATGCGGTGCTTTCCGATCAGGAAAAGTTTGTGTTTCCACATGGTTTTGATGCTGCATCCAAAGCACTAATCGACAGATATCCCGAGGATGAAAAGGGCATCAAACGATTTATGAAATTAATTGCGGGTATACAAAAAGAAGGAAAAAAATTACCTAGTGGTTTGCGCAAGAAGTTAGCGGCAGTTAATATTCTTCAATTTCT
>JAFMDF010000184.1 GCA_017857395.1 Bacteroidota bacterium
TCAAGACAAATTGTCAAAAATCATGTTATCTATTTTTTACCTGATTCCCTAATAGAGCAGTTGCTAATATAGTTACTTTTTCATATTTGTTGTATTAACACGACCATGGTATTTAAGAAAATTACCTTCATCCAAACATTTGTAAATTTTTACTATCTGCTATTTCCTCTTTTCTTAGGCTTTCTTTCAAAAGAATTTTTTTTTAACAAAAAAAGTAATACATTTGATTAATAAATAAAACATCGTTTTAATATATGAAACATCATCTTAAAAATATAGCTTATACACTTGACCAAGCGGCATTTTTAGCTAAATCAACTCAACAGATAAGCTCAAACCAAACTATTAGTTTGACAGAGGCTTATGAAATTCAAGCAACCTCTTTAGAAAATCGCTACAAAAGAGGAGAGAAATTAACTGGCTATAAACTAGGTTTTACCAGTAAAGCTAAGATGGAACAGATGGGCGTACATGACATTATTTGGGGACGCCTAACCGATAAAATGGCAATCAAGCAAGACCAAGCATTGTCTAGAGTAGCCTTTATTCATCCTAGAGTAGAGCCAGAAATTGCTTTTTTAATAGGCAAACGCATTGACCGTGCCATTACTTTGGCCGAATCTACTGATTATTTAGCAGGTGTTGCAGGCGCATTGGAAGTAATAGATTCAAGGTATGAAAATTTTAAATTTTCTCTGGAAGATGTGATTGCTGATAACTGTTCTTCCGCAGCTTATATTATAGGCAATTGGTTAGCACCCAATACTGCGGTTAATGATTTATCCATCACCTTACGTATAAATGGCAAAGAAAGTCAAACGGGTAATTCTAAAGCAATTCTTGGGAATCCGTTGGAATCCTTAGTTGAAATTGCTCGGATTCTATCAGCACAAGGAATAACTATTGAGCCAGGTATGGTCATCTTGGCGGGCGCTGCCACTTCTGCGGTTCACATTCATTCCCGAGATACAATAGAAGGGATTTTTGAAAATTTAGGGAATGTTAAACTAAATGTAGTTTGAAATGAAGGAATTAAAAAGTTCGGTTCAAAAAACCTTTAAGATACTAGAATATTTTACGACTCAAAAACCAGAATGGGGAGTCACAGAATTGGCAAAAGCAATCGGGTCAAATAAAAGTACCGTCTATCGTTTTCTAGCTGATTTAACGAAATTAGGTGTTTTGTATAAGCATCCAGAAACCGAAAAATATAGTCTTGGATTAAAGTTATTCGAATTGGGGAATAGGGTGCAATTAAAATCTGCTTTCGTAGACAAAACACATCCTGAACTGATTGAAGTTGCAAAAAGCATTACAGAAACAGTACATATTGCTGTTTTTAAAAACTACCAAATTTTTCATATAGACAAGGTAGAAAGTCCTCAAGGGCTGAAATTGAGTAGTCGTATTGGTAGTTCTGGTCCAGCCTATTCCACCGCTTTAGGAAAGGTGCTGCTAGCATTTTTGCCAACGGCAGAACAGGAACAAGCGCTTCAAGTAATTATGACCGAACAAAGCCCAATAGCCTTCACAGAATATACGATAACGAATCGGCAAACTTTGCAGAAAGAACTAATAAAAATAAAAGAAAAAGGCTATGCGCTAGATAGAGAAGAATCCGAAATGGGGCTTATCTGTGTAGGCATTCCAATTTTCAACCAACATAATGAGGTAGTAGCTAGTCTTAGTGCCTCTGGACCTTCAAATAGATTCAAAGAAGAAAATGTAGTCAATTATGTCACTACTTTACAAAAAGGAGCGACCGCTATTAGGCAAAGAATAGATTATTTTAAGCCTTGAGGTTTACAGTATTACAACGCTCTGAGTGGTGCTGCATCTCGTTCAAAAACACAACATGAAAATTTAAAAATTATAAAATGGCAGCTACAGATAATAAATATTCAACCATCCATTATCACCAATATTTAGAACTAGATAAATTATTAAGTGCCCAGCAATTAAGAAGTGTTGCCGTAAAAGACCCCGCACACGAAGAAATGCTCTTTATTATTACCCATCAGGCTTATGAATTATGGTTTAAGCAAATTATCCATGAGCTTGAATCTGTAGTGACCTTATTTCAAGACAAGCAAATAGCTGAAAGGAAGATTGGCGTAGCAGTAGGTAGACTAAATCGAGTCGAGGCCATTCTGAAATTATTAGTGGAGCAAATCGGAATTATGGAGACCATGACGCCACTAGATTTCCTCGATTTTAGAAACTATTTATTTCCAGCATCTGGCTTTCAAAGCTTTCAATTTAGATCCATTGAATGTCTATTGGGGCTTCCAGAATCGCAACGGATAACTTATCACGGTCAAAAGTACCATTCCGTTTTCCCTAAAGAAACACAAGATTTACTAGACAATATTTACAAAAGAGGGACTTTATTTGATTTTGTCCAAAGTTGGTTGGAAAGAATGCCTTTCTTAAAATTTAAAAACTTTGATTTTTTAAAGCATTACGAAAAAGCTGTTAAGAAAATGCTTAAAAAAGAGCAGGAAGCTATTCAGGCATCCGCTTATTTATCGGATAAAGAAAAGGAAATGCGTGCGACTATGCTTGGTAGCACGAACACTTACTTTGAATTGGTTTTGAATAAAGAGAAGCATAATGATTTAAGAGGTCAAGGGGCTGTAAGATTATCCTATAAAGCAACTTTAGCAGCCCTTTTTATCAGCCTCTATCGAGATGAACCTATTTTACATGCTCCTTTTAAGCTGTTGACTTGTTTGGTTGATATTGATAATGCCTTGACGACTTGGCGCTATCGGCATGCACAAATGGTATTGCGGATGGTGGGCAGAAAAGTAGGAACAGGCGGGTCTTCTGGGCACGACTACTTATCAAAGACCGCTGAAAAGCATGCTATTTTCACAGATTTTCATAATATCTCAACGCTTTTGATTCCTCGTTCTGAATTACCAGAATTGCCTAAAAGTATAAAGAAACAATTGAGTTTTTATTTTAATGAAAAAGATGGTTAGATATATGAATTATTCCCAAAATACGCATTCAATTTTAGAAAAATATGAGGTAGACCTCCATAATGGTTTCTTGCCAAAAGAAAATCCATTAGATGCTTTACCTCCAGGTTATGAGGTATGGGATAATTTGAATAAGCAGTTATCAAAAGCTATAAAAGATAAAAGTTTTTGCCAGCAGGTAGCCGAATTACCAATCCTAGAAGTAGGGAAATTAAGTAAACCTGAAATGGATAGAGCTATGCTTTTATTAGCTGGCTTTGCGCATGCTTATGTGAAAGAAAGTGAACATAATACGATTCCTGCGCAGATAAGCATTCCGTGGGTAACTATAGCGGAAAGACTAAACCGATTACCGATTATCACTCATTCTAATTTATCCTTACAAAATTGGCGATTGAAAGATAAAAATCAACCAATTAGTCTGGATAATTTAACCACCCAAATTAGTTTTACAGGTACGCCAACAGAAACTTGGTTTTTTAATGCCACTACGAATATTGAAAAAATAGGAGCAAGCGCCATTCCTTTATTATTAGAAAGTATTCATTTAGCTAATAATGGGAAATACGAACAAGCTATCAAATTATTAGCAAAAGTGTTACCCATTTGTAAAGACTTATTGGCCGCTTTAAGAAAAATGTATGAAGGTTGTGACCCAACTATATTTTTTAATGAACTACGTCCATTTTTTGACTCTTTTGTAAATGTTCGATACGCAGGCACTACGCCTGAAATTCGTTCCTATGCTGGAGGAAGTGCAGCGCAAAGTAGTTTATTACAGTTTTTTGATATGGCACTAGGCATAGACTATGGGAATAATCCATCTAGGGCTTTTTTAGTAGAAATGCGGAATTTTATGCCCTATCCACATAGGACTTTTTTAAATTTTATAGAACACGAATACAATTTTAAAGCAGTTAAAAAGAAGAACGAAGCATTGAATAATAAATGCAAAGAAATTGTCCAATTTTTAATTGACTTTAGAAATGAACATTTAAAAATGGTGAGCCAATATATTGTCCGACCTGCTCGAAAAACACAAAGTGCGACTACAGGAACGGGTGGGACAAGTCCTTTGGTATTTTTAAAAGATGTTAGAAATAGAAACGTCGCACATAAGGATAAAATTTAGGGTTGCGATGTTGCCTTGTTGTGATGTTGGTATAGAACAACGCAACAAGGCAACATCACAACATCACAACAACAAAAATTAATAAATCATGTCAAAATTACCACCTGCTATTAACTTCAAAAAATGGATTGATGATAATCGACATTTATTAAAACCACCAGTAGGAAATAAAGCCATTTATAATGATGATTATATCGTCATGGTTGTTGGCGGTCCTAATGCTAGAAAGGATTATCATTTGAATCAAACACCTGAATTCTTTCATCAAATAGAAGGAAATATTATCTTGAAAGTTATCGAAAATGGCGAACCAAGAGATATTCACATCAATGAAGGAGAGGTATTTTACTTGCCCCCTAATATTCCTCATTCGCCGCAACGTGGCCCTAATACCATAGGATTGGTCATCGAACAAAGACGGCCTGAAGGAATGGAAGATGGCTTGGCTTGGTTTTGCGAAAGCTGTAATCAAAAATTATACGAAGAGCCTTTTACTTTGGTAAATATCGAAAAAGATATGCCCGTCATTTTTGACCGCTTTTACTCCAATGAGGCATTGCGAACTTGTGACGGTTGTGGAACGAAGATGGAAAAACCTGTTTAATTTAAAAAGATTGTTTGATGGTTAAATTGTTTGATTGTTTACTTGTCGTTGACCATCTAACAATTTAACTATCTGACCATCTAACAATCATTTATAATGCCTCCATTTCGTATCAATGGTCATGCACATCTATTGCCGTATCCAGAACAGATTCCTGCTTTTATGAAAGAGCAAGAAATCTTTTGGATAGACAATGACCGAAAATTCATGCGGCAAAAGAATTGGCAACGACCAATTACCGCCCCTAGTTTTTTCTTAACCGAGAAACTAGAATGGATGGACAAAAATAAGATTGACCATGCGGTCATCTTGAATTTATCGCAGTTATACGGCAATCAATTGACGTTAGATAAATTAAAGGGTGCATTGCGTTTTCAAAATGATTTTAATGCGGGCGTACAGCGAGATTATCCTACTAAATTTACTTGTGGATTTGTGGTGCATGCAGGTTTTGTACAAGGGGCTTTGTGGGAAATAACAAGATGTGTGAAAGAATTAGGTATGCAATTACTTTGCTTGCCTACCCATTATATGGATTCTGCTGGTAATTGGAGGGGGATTATCAATGAAGAAACCGAACCTATTTTCGAACTCGCTAATGACTATGGTCTAGCCATTGAAATTCATCCTTATGATGGAGAAAAATTCATTGCTTTAGAAAATACTGCTTGGCGATTTCATTTGGTTTGGATGTTAGCACAATGTGCAGATGCTTATCATTTTTATACTTTAAATGGCTATTACGAAAAGTATCCGAATATCCGAGTTTGCTTTGCCCATGGTGGTCAATTGAATCAAATTAATTTTGGCAGGCGAGTACAAGGATTTGATGGTAGACCAGATTTATTCAAAGGAAAAATAGCACCTAAAAAGGCAGTTGGGCATCCCAATATTTTCTTCGACACCTTGGTGCATGATACCCTTTCTTTGGAATTGATGATTAAGCGACAAAAAGGAACAGACCAGATTATTATGGGCTTGGACGACCCATATCCTTTGGGAGAAATGGAAGACGAACGACAGTCTTCTTACCCAGGAAAAATCTTGGATTTGGCAGTTGAAGAAGGAATTATCACTACAAAGCAGCAGGAAGAAATCTGGTTTAAAAATGTTATAAAATGGCTTTGTGGAGATGACTCCAAAGCTTTTTTAAATAGAATTAGGAATTAATAATAGTTTGCGCAAATCTAGGATAGTTTTTAGTTATCAAAGCGTTATAAAATTACCTCACGTAGAGGACACAGAGTCCGCAGAGGATTTGACAAATTGATTACCTATACTCTCCGAGCTTTGCGTTCTCTGCGTGAAAAAAAACTGTACAGACTATTGAATTAAGCACATTTCTAAAAAAGGAACGATGGTAACAGATATAAAGAAAAACACCCTAGCTTACGCAAGAGCACAAGATGAAAAAGATGTTTTACACAAATATCGGAATCAATTCCATATACCCAAGCAAGTTAATGGAGAACCGTTTGTATATCTCTGTGGTAACTCTCTTGGCTTACAACCTAAATCAACAAAAGCAGCGCTGCAACAAGAATTATTAGATTGGCAAAATTTAGGTGTAGAAGGGCATTTCCATGCTAAAAATCCTTGGATGCCTTATCACGAATTCTTGACGGAGGCAATGGCTAGAGTTGTCGGCGCAAAACCACAGGAGGTTGTAGTGATGAATACCTTGACAGTCAATCTCCATTTAATGATGGTCTCTTTTTATCAGCCTAAAGGCAAAAGAAATAAAATTTTAATAGAGGCAGATGCTTTCCCTTCTGATAAATATGCGGTAGAATCTCAAATTCGATTTCATGGACTTGACCCCAAAGAATGCTTGATAGAATTGAAAGCTAGAAAAGGCGAGACTTGTTTAAGAATGGAGGATATTCAATCGGTCATAGATAGGGAAGGTGAACAAATTGCGCTTGTCCTTTTTGGGAATACCAATTATTACACAGGACAGTTTTTTGATATGAAAGCTATCACGGAATGGGGGCATGCGAAAGGTTGCAAAGTAGGTTTTGATTGTGCACACGGTGCAGGAAATCTACCCTTAAATTTACACGATTCTGGTTGCGATTTTGCGGTATGGTGTAATTATAAATACCTCAATGCAGGCCCTGGTAGTTTGGGTGGTGCTTTTGTGAATGAGCGACATTTCAATGACCCCACTATTCCAAGATTAGAAGGTTGGTGGGGGCATGATAAAGCGACTAGATTTAAAATGAGAGATGCTTTTGACCCGACTCCAACTGTGGAGGCTTGGCAATTGAGTAATCCGCCTATTTTGTCAATGGTAGCAGTTTGGGCTTCTTTGAAAATGTTCGATGAGGTAGGAATAGAAAATCTACGAAAAAAGGCCATTTCCTTAACGGGTTATTTAGAAGAATTAGTTAAATCTTTAGGAGAAGAAGTGGTGCATATTATCACCCCTGCTGACCCTAAACAGAGAGGGACTCAATTGTCTATTCAAGTTAAAAACGCCAATAAAAATTTGTTTAATCAAATTACAGCAGATGGGGTGATTGCCGATTGGAGAGAACCAGATGTGATACGCGTTGCGCCTGTACCAATGTATAATTCTTATGAAGATGTTTATCATTTTTATGCTATTTTAAAAAATGCACTTAAAAAAAAGTAACACAACTCTGTGAGCTGTACTTCGGAATAATTAGCAATGAGTTCTCTAAAATTCAGATTAAAGGACTCAAAGTCCATTTAAAACTACAATATGAAGCAACATAAAAAAATAATCATTGTAGGAGCGGGTCTATGTGGGACATTATTAGCCATTCGATTGGCTCAAAGAGACTTTAAGGTGTCGCTCTATGAAAAGCGTTCGGATATGCGAAAGGCGGAGGCAGCTGCAGGTCGGTCTATTAATTTGGCCTTATCTAGTAGAGGCTTATTGGCTTTAGAACAAGCGAAATTAAAAGAAACCGTCTTAAAAAATTGTATTCCAATGAGGGGACGTTTGATTCATCCATTAGGAGGAAAACCTTTTTTATCTCCTTATAGTGGACGCCCAGATGATTATATTAACGCTGTTTCTCGACCTGGTTTAAATATGACTTTATTGGATGAAGCGGATAAATATGACCAAATTGACATAAAATTTAACGCGCCTGTTTTAGCAGTTGATTTGAAAGCAGCAAAAATTAAATATAAAGATGCAACAGGTAATATCCAGTATGATGAAGGGGAAATAGTAATCGGTACAGATGGTGCGGGGTCAGTTATCAGAAAAAGTATGATGGGTCATACGACGGAATTGCTGTTTAATTATTCGCAAGATTTTTTGAGACATGGCTATAAAGAATTAAGCATTTTACCAAGTGAAAGTGGTGGTTGGCAAATAGAAAAAGAAGCGTTACATATATGGGCAAGAGGTAAATTTATGATTATCGCTTTACCTAATTTAGATGGCAGTTTTACCTTGACGATGTTCCACCCTTTTGGTACAGAAGTAGGATTTAATAGCTTAGATACCAAAGAAAAAGTAGCTGATTTTTTTGAAAGTTATTATCCTAGTTTACTCCCTTATATTCCCAATTATCAAAAGGAATATGCTAAAAATCCAGTTGGCACGCTAGGAACGATTAAATGTTATCCTTGGCAAGCTTTCGGGAAAGGTTTAGTCATGGGAGATGCTTCGCACGCCATTGTTCCTTTTTACGGGCAGGGCATGAATGCGTCTCTAGAAGACGTTAGAATTTTTGACAATCTACTAGAAATACATGGTACAGATTGGGAAAAGGTATTTACCCTTTTTCAAGATGAAAGAAAGGAGAATACAGATGCTATTGCCGATTTAGCTATTGATAATTTCTATGAGATGACAGATAAGGTCATCAATCCTGCTTTTATGAGAAAACGAGAGATTGAAATGCATTTAGAGGAACAATATCCAGATTATTATTCCAAGTATTCTTTGGTCACTTTCAACGCAGATATACCTTATAAACAAGCAAAACAATTAGGCAGAAAACAAGACCAACTCTTATTAACCCTTTGTACTAGAGAGAATTATGATGATGTGCCTTTAGAAACTTATTATCAATATTTAAAGAACCTTAGACATGATGAATATTCAATTAATCCATAATGAGCAAACCTGTATTATATAAACTAACTAACACAACTCTGTGAATTTTGCCACACATTTGCAGTCATTCTTAAGAAAAGTTGATGCCGATAGCAATCGGCATGAAATATTGGTTTGAAGTTGAAAACCATAGCCGTCAGGTTAACGATTTAATTTAGGTGTTTTTTAAAGCTAATTAGGTTAAAAACCTAAAGAATATTGGTTTGAAGATAAAATATTCAAACATCGGCACCTGCTTAAATTGTTGACTATCAGTAATAATTTTCTTAACCTGACGGCTATCGTTGAAAACTTCAAACATCGAGCAAAGAAGCGAGAATAGAGCTATATTTCGTTAAATTTAGACGAAACCTATCTCACCGCTCTATCCTAAAAAAAATAAACTATGGAAAGTAAAGTACTAAAACATAAAGCCCAACCATTAGGCAATTATCCGCATGTCAAGCGAGTGGGTGATTTCATCTATGTATCTGGAACGAGCAGTAGACGACCTGATAATACGCATATTGGCGCTAAACAGGAGGAGAGCGGTCATTGGCAGTTAGATATTCGTGCACAAACCAAAGCGGTTATTGAGAATATTGGTGAATTACTAGCAAGTATAGGCGCCGATTTATCTCACTTGGTAGACCTAACTACTTTTTTGGTAGATATGAAAGATTTCCAAGGATATAATGAAGTATATAGCACTTTCTTCGACCATACAGGACCTACCAGAACAACCGTAGCGGTACACCAATTGCCGCATCCAAATTTATTAATTGAGATGAAGGCGATTGCTTATCTGCCTGAGGAAAAAATAAAAATATGAAAGCTATCAAAAATTATATCAACGGCGAATTAACCAAACCTAATAGTGAAAACTATTTAGATTTATTCGACCCGTCAACTGGGGCAGTTTATGCTAAAGTACCTGATTCTGATAGTTCAGATATAGAAAAGGCAGTTATTGCAGCCTCGGAAGCTTTTCCTGTTTGGGCAGCTAGGTCGGTAGGTGAACGAAGTCGTGTGATGACTAAAATTGCAGATTTAATAGCAGAAAATTTAGACCAACTCGCACAAGCTGAATCATTAGATAATGGAAAACCAATCTGGTTAGCTAAACAAGTGGATATTCCTCGTGCTTCTGATAATTTTAGATTTTTTGCGCAGGCTATTACTCAATTTTCGTCGCAAGCACACGAAATGACCGATGCTATTAATTATACTTTGCGACAGTCACTTGGTGTAGTAGGAACTATTTCTCCTTGGAATTTACCTTTGTATTTATTTACTTGGAAAATTGCACCAGCATTAGCCGCAGGTAATACCGTAATTGCCAAACCCTCTGAGGTAACTCCTATGACTGCTTATTTATTATCAGAAATTTGCATTGCCGCAGGTTTACCAAAAGGAGTATTAAATATCGTGCATGGAGACGGCATAAAAGTGGGTGCAGCGTTAACCAAACATCCAAAGATTAAAGCGATTTCTTTTACAGGTAGTACAAGAGTTGGAAAGGAAATAGCGAAAGTAGCAGCGCCAATGTTTAAAAAAATTTCCCTAGAAATGGGTGGAAAAAATCCAAATATCATTTTTGCTGATTGCAATTATGAAAAAATGTTGGATACAACCATTCGTTCTTCTTTTGCCAATCAAGGGCAAATCTGTTTATGTGGTTCAAGAATTTATGTCGAAAAACCTTTGTACGAGCAATTCAAAGCAGATTTTATAAAACGAACTCAAGCATTGAAAGTAGGGCATCCATCCAATACCGATACCAATTTAGGTGCAATTGTTTCTAAACCACATTATGATAAAATTCTGTCTCGTATCTCCTTAGCGAAGGAAGAAGGTGGTACTATTTTAACAGGAGGAAAAGCGGTATTTCCTAAAGGATACGAAAATGGTTGGTATATTGAACCAACGATTATTGAAGGATTGGATAATCATTGTCGAACCAATCAAGAAGAAATTTTTGGGCCTGTTGTAACGATTATGCCTTTTGAAACTGAAACAGAAGTATTGGAATACGCCAATAGCACCAATTACGGTTTATCTTGTACCATTTGGTCTGAAAATATTAGCCGAGTTAATCGAATGGCTAAATCCATTCAGGCTGGAATCGTTTGGGTCAACACTTGGTTACTGCGAGATTTAAGAACCCCTTTTGGTGGCGTCAAAAATTCTGGCGTAGGTCGAGAAGGTGGATTGGAGGCACTTCGCTTTTTTACCGAACCTAAGAATGTTTGTATTCAATTTTAGGAACGACAAATTATCTTCTATAAACTCCAAACCCCTCCTACCTCTGAAAGTGGAATACAGCCTTGATAGTCCCCTGGTACTGGGTCGTATTTTAATACATCTCTTCCGATTGCTTCCGACGAACAATAGCCCCAAACGGCTAGAGATTTAAAAGACCGATAAAAACCTACTGGCTTTTGTTCTCCTACGGAACAACCCCACACGCCACTATTAAATTTTGGGCTATTGACTTCTTCTGCTTGCAGGATGGCTTTCTTTTGGTCAGCAGCTAGTTGGTAAAATACTTTTCCAAACTTGGCATTGCATTTATCATTAAAACCATCCATTTCTGCCACTATGTTCTGCTGTGCCTGCTCGTCATACGTTTTGTCATATAACAAATCAATCAATATATCCACTTTTACATCCAATCCACCTGGAGTATCTGTTTTTGGTATAATAGTATCTACTAAGGCCGAAACCAATTGTGCCTGCTCTACATTTAAAAATTGAGGTTCCCAAGTCAATCTAGGTTGGGCTTTACAGGCTTGGAATAAGGTTAGTAAAGAGACTGAAAAAGCAGCAGTTCCTCCTAAAATAGCCGTATTTTTTAAAGCTTCTCTTCTTTTCATAGCTTACAAATTTAATTTTTTAAGTTCCGAAATAGCATGATTTGCTGCCCGAGCAGTAAGCGCCATATAGGTCAAAGATGGATTCACACAAGAATTGGAAGTCATGCAAGCGCCATCTGTAACGAACACATTTTTACAAGCATGTATTTGGTTGGTTGCATTCAAAACCGAAGTTTTAGGATCTCGTCCCATCCGAGCCGTTCCCATTTCGTGAATACCAAAACCTGGTTCATGCTTTTTATCAAATCCAACAATATCTTTCAATCCTGCCTTTTCTAACATTTCCACCGCATCTTCTTGTATTTGTTTATTCAAGGCTAATTCATTCTCCTTCCATTCGCAGTCAATTGCCAAAGTGGGTTGCCCCCATTTATCTAGGTTGTTTTTATCTAAGGTTACTTTATTTTCATGATAAGGCAGACATTCCGCAAAACCAGTAATAAAAAACTCCCATGGTCCAGGGTCTTTCAATAAGGAATCTTTAAAATTAGCGCCAAAATCTTGAACATTAGCACCTCCTCCCCAACCTTTTCGGGAAGCGCCACCTTGGTAACCAAAACCTCTTACAAATTTATCCGATTTAGATGCTTCGTCAATATTCCAATAACGAGGAATATAGATGCCATTAGGTCGACGGCCTTTGTAATATTTGTCTTCGTGTCCTTCAAAAGTACCCAATGCACCAACCCGATAGGTATGATCCATTAAATTATGGCCTAATTCTCCACTATCATTCCCTAAACCGTTGGGAAATCGATTAGAAGTAGAATTTAAAAGAATACGGGTCGAACTTAAGGTAGAAGCATTGCAGAAAATGATGCGTGCATGGTATTCTATCATTTCTCCTGTTTCTGCATCAATCACTTTTACACCAGTTGCTTTCTCTTTTTGTTCATCGTAAATAATAGAATGGGCAATGGAAAAAGGGCGAACCGTCATATTTCCAGTAGCATTTGCAGCGGGCAAAGTAACAGAAACACTACTAAAAAAGGCACTATATGGACAACCCATACTGCATTTATTTCGAGTTTGGCATTTCCCTCGACCATTTAATGGTTCCGTCAAATGTGCTACTCTACCGATGGTCATATTCCTACTGGGAAATGCTCCTTCAATCCGTTGTCGGATATCCTTTTCCACACAATTTAGTTCCATTGGCGGCAAAAAGTGACTATCGGGCAATTGTGGCAAGCCTAATGCTTGGCCGCTAATACCTACATATTTCTCCACATAAGTATACCATGGCGCTATGTCTTTGTAACGAATAGGCCAATCCACACCATGCCCATCTTTAGCATTGGCTTCAAAATCCAATTCGCTCCAGCGATAGGTCTGCTTGCCCCATAATTGCGAGCGTCCGCCCATTTGATGTGCTCGTAACCACATAAAAGGTTTAACTTCCGTATAGGGATTTTCGGCATCATTGGCGTATAAATCCTTATTCCCCTCCCCTATCCAATTCGTTCGAACGGCTTTGTAATGCTTTTTTCTTTCTTCGGGAGTAATACTTCCTCGTAACTCCCAATCCCAAGCCTCTTTATTCATATTGGGATAATCTTTGATGTGCTGAATGATTCTACCTCGTTCTAACACCAAGACCTTCATCCCTGCTTCACAAAGTTCCTTAGCCGCCCAACCACCACTCATCCCCGAACCAATGACGATAGCATCATAGGTCATATTCTTCTTAGCGTCAATATTATAATTATAATCATATTTAAATTCTGACATACTGCTATTTTTATATTGTATTGTGGATTTATTATTTTTCCGAACAAATCTAATCATAAATAGAGGCAATTCTAAATTTTGGTTGTCAATTTTTTAATATGGTAAATAAATAAATAATTACCCGCTCATGGAATGCCCCACAACTAAAGGCTTAATAAACTTGCATTAATCCCGTTTTACAATTAACTTTGTATTTCAAAGTACTTTTAATTAAAATAATTCACCTTATGAAAAACCCGATTCAAGACCCTACTTTTAAGATTGGTTTAATATTATTTGCCTTAGGCTTTTTTGTTTTTGCCCTTCCTATACTTTATCCAGAATCGTTAGGTGCTGGCTTTAGTTCAAAGGAGAACCCTGTTCCCTTCTTCGTAAATGCCTTTTGTTTTCTGATTTTCTTTTTTTTTGTTGAGAGAAAGCGCTTTCATTTCCCCAATAGGCCGCAAACTATTTTATTGCTACTGATAGGTAATACTAGCGCTTATTCTTTGAATCAAATCATTCCTGTTTTTGATGTTTCGACTAATTGGTTAGCGAGTTATTTAGTTGTTTTAAATACTGCGATGCTGTTGTATTGTTTTAGAAATGTTTTACCAAAATGGGTCGAATATTCTCTGCCTGCCATTTTTGCCAGTGGTTTTTTGTTCAATGTCTACGAGACTATTTACGTTGCGCCTTATTATCCGATTTCCTTAGCTATCTTTTGGTTTTTTCTGGTTTCTCTACATATTTTCATTCCATTATGGTGGGCTATTTTACTAGGAAAGATAACTTTGAATTATACTAAAAAAGGTAAGATATATTTCAATAGTGTCATTATCGGATTAAGTATTCCAATGGCTATTATTATTGGTTATACCGCCAACTGGTACACTATTAATGAAAATTTGACTGAAATTCGCCAACAAACTATGGCGCAAAATTCCCTCCCATCTTGGGTTGCACTCAGTCAAGTCTTAGAGAATGACTGGCAAACCGAAAAAATTCTACAAAGTGGTAGTCTCTATTCCATTGCCAATCCCAGTTTTAATAATTTATTTCCTAGTACCAGAAATAGATTTGATGAACGAGTAAAACATGACCCTTTTGTGGTCATCGCCTCCTTATTTTCAGAACCTTTACAATTAGACGATAAGGAGCGTCGCCAATTACTTAATGCAGTTTTTAATCGTAGACATCTCACAGAAAGAAAGCTTTGGTCAGGACAAGATTTAAGTACAAAAAAGGTAGAAACGGCTATCCAATTTTTTCCAGAATTTAGATTGGCTTATACAGAAAAAGCTATCGAGATTCAAAATAATAAACGTGGTGGCTGGCGAAGAAATCAACAAGAAGCTTTATACTCTTTTTATCTGCCAGAAGGTTCGGTTGTTACGTCTGCCTCGCTTTGGGTAGCAGGAGAAGAACGGCCTTCTTTTTTAACCACTCGCAATAAAGCGGATAGTGCTTATACTACGATTGTTGGCGTGGAGTCTAGAGACCCTTTGCTTTTACATTGGCAAGAAGGAAACCGAGTTACGGGTCGCATTTTCCCAGTATTGCCTACCGAAAATCGACAATTTAAAATTGGTATTACGAGTCCCTTAGTAGAAAAGAATGGGCAACTTATTTATCAAAATCCCGATTTTGATGGCCCTTATACAGAAAATGCTACCGAAACGATTCGAATTTTAGGGGCTACGAATAAATTAGATTTTTTATCAAAACTCACTTTTAGTCAATCTGAAGAAGACTGGATTTATGAAGGTTTATATCATTCTGATTGGCAATTAAAAATTGATGCGCCTGAATTAGCAGCGGGTACTTTTTCTTTTGGGAATCAACATTTTCAAATGCAGCCTTATGCGCCAATAACAACTTCTTTTATACCAGAATCTATTTATTTAGAGGTCAACCAATCTTGGAGTAAACGACAATTTAATGCTGTTTGGAAAGCCATTCAGTATCAACCAGTTTTTGTTTATACGGATAAAATGGTTCGTTTAACAGCCCAAAATAAAGACCGATTGTTTCGGGAATTAAATCAATATCGCTACCGATTATTTCCTTATTATGCCATTGAAAATCCAGCAACTGCTTTAGTCATTACACATAATGAAGCGTTAACGCCTGTTTTAAGTGACTTAAAAGGAACAACATTTGCGAACCAACTCAATACTTTTTTTAATCAAAATAATGCGCCTGTCGCTGTTTTTGATTTAGGAACTTCACCCAGTTTATATATCAAAAGTCTAAAAGAATTACGGCAGTTAAATTATCATCAAGGCGACTTTGATAACCTACAGCAATTTTTAGGGGATAACCTTTTTATTCAATCTAGTGAAACGGATAATCTAGTGACTTTAGCGAATATGGGCATACAAATTCAAAAAGTAGCACAATCAGCCAATACTTCAACTGCCCCTGACCATCTCATGCGTTTATTTACTTATAATAACTTGATGCGGAAAATTGGCAAGGATTATTTTAATACTAAAAAACTAGGGAATCAGTTAATTGCACAAGCAGAACAAGCGCATGTCGTCACGCCTGTTTCCAGTTTAATTGTGCTAGAAACTCAAGCAGATTATGACCGATTTGATATTAAGGCTAGTAAAGATGGGTTAAAAAATGCAAGTATCAAAAATGCGGGCGCAGTACCAGAACCGCATGAATGGTTACTGATTATTTTGAGTTTGTTGGTGATGAGTTATTTTTATTGGAAGTTGAGAATTGAAACTAAACAGCTTAGTTAAAACACCCGATTTGCTAGATTTTCAGAATCTTTTAAAAAATCATTTTTAATCAAAATATGCCTAATAATTTCTCTAAAATATCACTACATTTAATAGGAACAATCACTCTACTCCTATTATCAATTTTGATATTTTTCTATTTTCAACCTCATTATTTACCCAGAAATTTTGCTTTATTTCTAGGCATCCTTTTCACCCCTTTTATTATTAGACCTATTGATAATCAAGTAACAAGTCGATTTTTACTGCCTACTTTGTTCTTTGGAGTTAGTCTGTTTTTCATCAAAACGAATAGTTTATACTACGGTTTTGGGGTTTGCTTACTACTTTATATTTGGGAAAGTCGGCAAGGGCGTTTGAATAATTTACCGCTATTTTTATTCGTGGTCCTATCTTTTTTAGTCCAACAAATACTGAATAACTGGAGTTTCCCCATTCGGTTACAATTGAGTGCTTTAGCAGGAAAAGCCATTGGTTTCTTAGGGTATCCAATAACCGTTACTGGCAATTTGATTTATCTAGATGGGCAACCATTTTCCGTTGACCCTGCTTGCATGGGCTTAAAAATGATGGTAACAGCACAGCTTTTGGCCTTGGTTATTTTTGCTTATTTTGAACGGAAGAATAAATTGGTTTTTAGCTTCTCTACTATCACTTTGGGATTATTAAGCATCATCACTTTAACTATTCTAGCGAATTTCATCCGACTATTGGCTTTGATTATTTTTAAAATTATGCCAGACAATCCTTTGCATGATATGATAGGATTGGTCAGTTTGATGGTTTATGCTTTATTGCCTTTTTATTTAGGAGTTCAATTTTTATCAAGGAGGTCGAGTGCTTCCAGAACTTCAAGTTCTGGAAGCACTTTCAGCGCCTCGTATCTGATACTTCCAAAGTATCTGATACGTAAAACTCAAACCATCTTACGAATCAGACATTTTGAAAATGTCAGATTTCCCGCCATCGTTTTATTAAGCAGTTTATTTCTCTATCAAGGCATCCAATCGAAACAACCGATTCCCTTTTTTGCACAACCCTACCCTATTGAAAAATTTACCAATTTCACACAATCCACCACTGAAAATGGGATGTTAAAATTGGAAAATGATAGTACTTTAGTTTATATCAAACCACCTGTATCTTTCTTTCAAGGCAGCCATGACCCTAGAGTCTGTTGGCAAGGCAGCGGCTATACTTTCCAAAATATTCAAGTAGAAAAAATCGGTACTGCTGAAATTTATACGGCTATTTTAAAGCATCAAGACGAACAATTTCATACCGCTTGGTGGTATGATAATTTAGAAAATACTACTATCGAAGAATGGCAATGGCGATTGGAAGGATTGAAAAGTCCTAGTGGCTACTTTTTGGTCAATATTAGTACGCTAGGTTCGCCCAAAATTAGTTAATAAAATAAAATATTATCAAAATA
>JAFMDF010000185.1 GCA_017857395.1 Bacteroidota bacterium
ATTTGAAATTCCAGACTTTTCAAATTCACAAAACTTGAGTGTTCAGAGTATATATTCAAGTACTTTATGATAGTGGAGGGCCAGCAAAACAAGAGTATGAGCCATTAAATGATGCGCTGAATTATTTTAGAACAAAAATTCCTTTAGCCGAATGGAAAGCTGCCAGTGAAGAGGTGACCCGTATTTTTGGACCAGAATTTATAGATTCTATTGCGGGCCATGCCTACCTTAAACCTTATGGTTATCCTGGTGATTTTGAAGTTATTGACAAAATGTATTTGGAAGTAATTTCTAAGCATTCTATGCTGAAAAAATGGGATTTATTTTATCATCAACATGCTGCGGCTACTGCTGTACGCAATCGAAAAGCGTTTTTCAAAAACATCTTAGAAGAAAAGACAAAAAATAAGGCTAACGTTTGTCAAGTGCTAGATGTGGCGAGTGGCCCTTGTCGAGATTTGCTCGAATTTTTTCAAGAAACAAAGGCTACAAATATACACATAGAATGTGTAGAAGCGGATGCGAAGGCTGTTGAACACGCTACAAAATTAAACAAAGCCAACCTTCAACAAATAACCTTTACGAATAAAAACATATTTCGATTCCGAACAGAAAAGAAGTATGATTTAATTTGGTCAGCAGGTTTATTTGATTATTTCGATGACAGAACCTTTGTCCGTTTAGTAAGGCGTTTAATTACTAATGTCGCTCCTGGAGGAGAATTAATCATAGGCAATTTTGCAGTAGGCAATCCTACCGAAGGCTATATGGAATTATTTACAGGCTGGTATTTACACCATCGTAGCCCTGAACAATTAATTAGATTAGCACAAGAAGCTGGGATAGAAGATGTCAACCGCATTACAGTAGACCAAGAAGAAGTAGGGGTGAATTTATTTTTGCGGATTCAATTTTAGGTAAAATAGTTCAATTTTTGAAAACTACTTTTTGAATCGTGTTATAATATATCTCTAAAACAAAATAGAATTGTCAGGCATTCCATAAGGATGCCTGACTGCTTTTAGCTTAAAAGCAATTTGCTATATTTGCTGGCTTATTATCGACCAATTTTTTGTTCTATTACTCAATTGTGAAAGGGCATAGTGTTTTTACATCAATTGACTGAATTTTAGCAAACCGCTCATTTTTCTTATCTATAATGACCCAAGTGTGCCTAGTTTGAGCCGTCACCTTCTGATTGCTTACTGTCCAACCTTCCCAATCAAAATCTACTTTTAATTCATATTTGTTCAAAGAAAGCGTAGTCACTTCTACCTCCTTAGAATAATGGCTAGAAATGGCTATTTTTTGAGCAACATTCTTTAGCCAAGTTCCTAAATGGGTAATCGAAGAAATAGCGGTGGTTGGAGATAAATTTAATTGAAAATCAGCTGTTAATATTTCTTGGAAATCAGTCGCATTCTCTTGTAGCTTTTCTATCAAAAAAAGATAATAATGCATTAACGCCAAGGAACGTAAACGTGGATAAGCATCTTTAAAAGTAGGCGATTCAAGAACACCTTCTACATTTAGCTGAATGCTTTTAAATAGCGGCAATTGATTCGGAATCTGGTTGAATTCATTTTCATAGGTAAACCTCATACAATTATCTGTTCCATCTCGCTGAACTCCGTGATAAATAAGGCTAATGGCTACTGAAATTGACCCATTTGTTTTGGTGGTCACTTCGATGTTTTCAATGATATGTGCTATTTTCATCCCCTTATATTCCTTCAATCCCCACGAATAATTGACCTTTCCAGCAATCTTACCTCTAGGCGTGGTCATCACAATATCTTCTTCTAATAATGCTAGTTGATTGGCAATTCTAGATGCGGTAAAATATCGTTCATAGCCATTATACCAGCGATACAGTTGGGTTTTGATGGCATGTTCTATTTTTGTGGAGATAATCATGTTTTGGATTAATTTTTATAGAAATAATAAGGGACGGCAAGTTAGCCAATTAAAAGCTAAACGAGTAAAACTAATACCTCTCAAAACCTGTTAAAATCAATACTGGCGTATAATTTGAAGCAGTTATACTATATTATTCAGTTACAAAAACACAAAAATATGTTTTGGAGAAAGAAAAAGCCTAAATATCAAACGACCCAAATCACCGATGCCAATTTTAATGAAGTAGTCATCAAATCAGAAGTCCCAGTGTTATTAGATTTTTATGCAGATTGGTGTGGGCCTTGTAAAGTTTTAGGGCCAATTATTGATGAATTGGCAGAAGAATATGAAGGGAAGGCTTTGGTGGCGAAAGTAAATACCGAGAAAAATCCGTTGTTGAGTCAACATTTTAAAATAAAATCTATTCCGACCATCCTATTTATTGATAAAGGGGATTTAGTGGAGAGGTATCAAGGATTATTGCCTAAACCAAATTTGGAAAAAATATTGAATGAGTATATTAATGGAGTCGTTGAATGATATTAATCCATTGAAAAAACATCTTTTCTTTTAACGAATTTATTCGATCAGTATAGATAAATTTGTTCTAACTGTCCATTTTAGAAAAATGTGCCGTAGGTACGCAAGACAAATATTGATTTTTATCTTACATACCTACGGCACGGTTGGACTAGACAATATCAATAGCCAACGTACAAACTTAACTCTTCTCAGCAGGCAAAGCCTCCCGACTAAAATAAATAGTAATCAAGCCAGTAATCGGTTTATCTTCTCCATCATTAAAGAATTTGACGTATAAATCATGAGCCCCTTTAGTGGCTGGAATATTACCCGAAACAGCTCCAAGGCCCATTTCTAATAAGCCCATTTCAACGGGAATTTCTACTATAGCAGGCGCATCTAAATCATCCAAATGCAAAGTTAATTTACCTCCAGATAAAAAAGCACCCGCTTTTATCATATCAAACCGCAAGCCTTTAACCCCCGTGAAATCAATATTTTTATACAAAACATGACCACCTTTCATCCCCATTACCAAATCAACTTCTTCTTCAAATGCGCCTTGGGACATTTCTGGGGTAATTCTAAATTTCTGTCCTTTGACTAAGTCTTGAAAATTGGCAGCTTTCAGTAAAGGAGATTGCAAAACAACTGTTTGTCGAGCGGTTAAAGGACCAATTTCCTGTCCACCTTTATCAGTATAGGAAGCTGTCAAAATATACTTACCTTCTGTGGAACCTGCTGTATGTTGGTTCAGGGTGTACTTTCCTTTTGGGTTTAATTTATTCGTTAAACTAGCTGATTCCCCTGATAAAGAAAGAATATATTTTGCCATTTGGCTCGCCTCACTTTTGGATAATTGCGGATGGGCAGCCATAGCGACTTGTCCCCAAACACCAGCACCACCATTAATGATTTTATCGGCAAGATACCCTTCTGCCTTAGCATCTGTTTTATATTTTTTAGCAATTTCCTGATAAGTAGGCCCAATAGATTTAATGTCTAATTGGTGGCAAGTGTTACAATCAGATTGATCCATTAATTGTTTGCCTAATAAAAAAGCAGAAGCTTCCATCATGGCTTCATGCCCGATTGCTATTTCATTGACATCATAGCCTCTTTCTAAGAAATCAATACTTACATTTACTTGATTAGGATTGATACCATTGCCAATTGTGCCATCTTCTGCATCTGCTACTTTTACCTCGTAAGCAATTTGTTGCTTGTCCCAATAAAAAGATTGATTGCCTGTCAATTGCCAACTTAATTCAGGTAATTCATTACCAACCAATATTGCTGTTTTTGATTCACCTTGTTCCCCACTTGGATCAGTAAGGACTAATTTAACGGTATGTTTACCTGGTTGTTCGAAGGTATGGGTTAGATTAGCTTCGGTAGAGATAGGAGTTGTTGCATCATCAATAAACCATTCATAACTCAATTGGTCACCATCAAAATCCTTAGATTGATTGGAATTTAATTGGACGGTCAAAGGCGCAGCCCCAACATTTTTATCGACTTCAACCTCCGCATAAGGTTTTCTATTTCCTGCCGTATAAGTCAAATGCACCAATCGTGCATCAGGATTTTCACTAAACCAAACTGATCCGTATTCTAGCATATACATATCACCATTTGGTCCCATAATAATATCGGTTGGGTTGCTAAATTTCATACTTGGCAAAAAGCGCTGCATGCTTTTAAAATTACCGCCTTCGTCCATCGTAACTGCCATTATCCAACCTCGCATCCAATCGTAAGTAAATAATTTACCTTGGTAAAAATCTGGAAAACGGTTTTCATTAGCTGGATAATCTTCTTGATAAAAAACAGGACCTGCCATGGCATTTCTACCGCCATTTCCAACCAATGGAAACTCATTCGATTCCGCATAAGGATACCAAATAAAGGCAGGAGTAGCAGGAGGCAAAACTTCTTTACCCGTATTATTCGGCGATTTATTGATAGGACGTTCTACATCATAAGGCTCATAAGATACCTTTTTAGCAAAGTCATACCGATTATAAGGTTGGTTATTGCCAATGAAATAAGGCCAACCATAATTACCTGCTTTTTGTGCTTGATTGACTTCATCAAAACCTCTAGACCCTCTGCCTAAACTGTCTTTATCTGCATCAGGACCAACATCCCCCCAATATAAAAAGCCCGTATGTTGGTCGATAGAAATTCGCCAAGGATTTCGACAGCCCATCACATAAATTTCTGGTTTGCCTTCTGAACCATCTGCTGGAAATAGATTATCTGCTGGAAGGCTATAAGTGCCATCTGCTTCTGGTTTAATCCGCAATATTTTCCCTCTTAAATCATTCATGTTCGCAGAAGATTTTTGCGCATCCCAAGGACTGCGACCTTCTTGTTCGTCACTTGGAGAAAAACCATCAGAAGCTCTAGGGCTCGTATTATCTCCTGTAGAAATATAGAGTAAACCACCTGGCCCAAATTCTAAACTACCACCAGAATGACAGCATTCATCTCGTTGGGTAGGAATTTTCAACAGTATTTTTTCCGAATCGGTTACCAAGGAAGTATAATCTTCATTTAAAGTAAATCGAGCAATATTTTGGTGAGATTCCTCTGGGTCTGAATAGAAAAAATAAACCCAATTATTGGCCTCAAAATTAGGGTCTAAAGTCATTCCCAATAAGCCATCTTCTAAGTCAGAAAAAACATTTAATCTTTTGACTAAAGAAGAACTTTCTTCTGCTGGGTCATAGACTCGAATAGCTCCATGTCTTTGCACATAGATTAATTTCCCATCAGGCAAAATTTCCAATTCCATCGGTTCATCCAAATGGTCTTCTAGCACTACTTTTGTAAAACGATTTTCGTCAGGCGCAACACTTGCATTATTAAAATCTACTCGATTGCCATCGCCAGCCGCATAATTGATTCCCCCTAATAAATGCGCTAAAAAATCGGGTTCGCTAAAAGATTCATCTGTATGTCCTCGACCTGTATACCAAGACCGACCACCGTCATATTCATGATACCAAGCAATCGGATGCTTTTCGCCATTGGTGCCGCCTTCGTAGGAAGTTTCATCCAAATTTAACAACACATTGATATTCGGATTAATGTCTTTATAATTATACCATTCATCTGTACAATGCCATCGTTTAGGCAACACCTTGGAAGAAATATGACTATCGTCTACCACATCAATATCCGCTTCTCTAACATTTGGACTATTAGGATGACTAGAAAAATACGCACCGACTAATTTGCCGTACCAAGTCCATCCATATTCCGTGTCTGCTGCGGCATGAATGCCTACAAAGCCACCACCTGCTTGAATAAAACGATTGAATTCCAATTGTTGGGCGTCATCCAAGATATCTCCTGTCGTATTCAAAAAGACGACTACATTATAATTCTGTAAATTGTCTTCTTTAAAAATAGCGGCATTTTCGGTTGTATCGACGTTAAATCCATGTTTTTTCCCTAAATCCATAATAGCTATCTGGCCTGCTTCAATAGAACTATGTCTAAAGCTTTCTGTTTTAGAAAACACCAAAACGGATAGAAAACGTTCTTTGGCAAAGAAAAATTTATAGACAAGAAAACCTGCAAGTACAATTAGAAGAAGATAGCCTAATTTTTTCATGATGCTATTTGTTAGGAAACATATTAAAGAAAAGTATTGCGTATTTTTTACGCAAAGCTAATAATTTTCTTTAGATGCTGTATTTTTTACGCAAAGGTTTTTTAAGTTTGTGATTCAATCTCAAATATGAACCAAGAAGCATTAAGAACAGAAGTAGCGCATTTTCTAGAATTTGAGACCCAAAAAATGATTCCACAGTTATCTATAGATTGTGTAATTTTTAGTTTTCATGCCGATAAGTTGAAGGTATTATTATTAAAAGGCATTAATCAAGAGAAGCTGAATTTACCAAGTGGTTTTATTTATCAGGACGAAAATATAGATACCGCAGCCCTCCGAAATTTAAAGGAGCGAACGGGCTTAGATCAAGTTTTTTTACAACAATTTCATACCTTTGGAAAGCCTACTCGTTATTTCCCCGATCAATTGCAAGAAGCCATTCTTTCTTTAGGTATTGACGCCAAAAAAGCTGATTGGCTCTTTCAGCGTTTTGTGACTATTGGTTATTATGCTTTAGTGAATTATCAACAAACCAACCCACAACCTAGTCTTTTTTCAGAAGGATTTGCATGGGAAGATGTCGAAGATTTACCACCCTTAATTTTAGACCATCAAGCACTAGTTGAGACGGCATTAGAGACCCTGAAAAAAGATATTTTAACCCAACCCATTGGCTTGAAATTGTTACCTGATAATTTTACTATTCCACAATTTCACCAACTCTACGAAATTATTCTACAACGAAAGATTGACCGTCGGAATTTTAGAAAAAAGATGCTACTGTCTAATATTTTAATTCCTTTAAATGAACAGAAAGCAATAAAAGGACATCGTTTACCTAATTTGTATCGCTTTGATGAAGCGGCTTATGCTTTGTCTTTGAGTGGGGAGGTGAAGATGGGGTTTTAGAGATTTGTACAATACTGTAATTTGGAACTTGCTAAGTTATTTTATTTTAGCTATTTTTACTAAACCTATGAGAGTACTCAATTTAGATAAAATAAAAACTGGATTGCCAGGTATTACACCTGCTAGAAGTTTCCTTTATATGGAAGCGGCCATTGTGTCTTTAATGAAAAAGGGATACGCTTCGGGAATTATATTAAAGGTAGAGGGAGATTTCGACATGAAAATGAAGATTGAATGGACTGAAAGCGTTTCCCAAAATACCGTTGATAGTTGGAAAGAAGAACGATATGCAGCCAATTATGGAGCAGTCGGGATTTCACTTTTACTTTATACAGAATTATTGGGAGTCAGCTATTTTGAAGAAGCACAAATTGGTACGGGTATTGATTTCTGGGTAAGTAAAGAAGGAATTGGTCAAGAAGATGCATTACATATTCCAAAAGAGGCAAGGTTAGAAATTTCAGGACTAGGAAAAGAGACAGTCAGTAATACTGTGAATATGAGAATTGGACAAAAGAAGCGGCAAATAACAACTTCCGACGGTACCAATTTACCTGGTTGGGTAATTGTAGTAGAATTTAATACACCAAAGTCAAAAATTATTAAAAAATGAATATAATCAGGGCAACACATCAATTAGCAATGGACATGGCAGCTTATGGCGATGTGGCAAAAGCTAAAGGTTTAGTTGAGGATGCTAAAGATTTTTATAAAAAAGCTTTTGTATTAGAGAATGAGGCAGCTTTGAGATTTCCTAAAGAAATAGATATACTTACTAAATTTGTTTGGTTGCGAAGTGCTGCAACCCTAGCTTTTAAGGCTGGTTTATTTAAAGAAAGCGAGTATCTAATTGAATTATGTCGTTCGGAAAACCCACCTGAATGGATAGAACAAGAATTAAAAGATATTTTGGAATTAATTGCTAAAACTAAAAATGTACCACTCTATAAGACAAAGAAATCACTTCAATTATCAGGTGTTTTTAAAGAAGTAAATTCTCAAAAAAATGAAATAATTATTGAAGATAAGATACATAATCAATCCTTTTCAGTTATTGTTCCAAGATCTGTTTTAATTGATATTATCAGACAATATTTAGCCGAACAGATTCATGTTACTGCTCACCAAACACCTCATGGAGTTTTTGTTTTGGATAATATTCGGACTGCTGCTTAGTTCTAACAACATTTTTTAGATGGTATATCAATGCAACAAATCAACTTCTTAAAAATCGTAAAATTAGCCTGGCAAGCTTACGATGATTCTCGAAAGATTCAATCAATAGAGGATATTAGCGCCAAAGTTTCCACCAATCACGTCTATCGAATCACTTTTGAAGATGGCTTATTCATTATAGGGAAATTGTCCTATTTTGGTAGACATGAGCATTTTGTAGAAGACCATACGATTATTAATGCCTTATCGAATAATTTACCAAGTCCGTATGAGCATTTTTTATCGAGGTCATTGATAAAAGGGAATCAGTTATTTGTCCATCGTTATGTAGATAGCATAATAGACGCTTGGGTGGTTTTTTACCGACCGATAAAAATTAAACATAAACTTCCGAAACGATTAAACGAAACGCAAATAACAAAACTTGGGTCGGAAATGGCAGCTTTTCATAAGGCTTGCCATTTAATAAGGAATACTTTACCTCAATCTTCTAAAAATTTAAATACGGATATCCAACATTTATTAGAAATTGTGGATTCCGAATTTGGGAGCTATGAACATAGAGGAAGGGAAGCTATTATTCATGAACAAAGTAAATTGCTTTTTGAAAATTTAGAGAAATATCGATTTCATGAGCTACCCAAAATTCCAGTTTTTGTAGATTGGAATATCGGGAATTTTTCGGTTACGAAATCCTTTAAATTATTTTCTAGATGGGATTATGATTGGTTTAGAATGAGTGCTAGAATAATGGATTTTTATTTTTTAAGTAGGGTTGTTTCTGATGTTGGCGACCGTACCGTTTTTACGTATAATATTGGGCCTTTGATGGAGGACCGATTTATTATCTTTTTGAAAGCTTACCATCAAGTTTTTCCATTAATCAAAGAAGAGTTACTTTTACTGAAAGAAGTCTATCGGTTTTTTATCCTTAATTATGTGATAAAAGATGGACGGTATTTTTTCCATGAAATTTATGCCTCTAAACTACAACAACAAGCTTACGATAGTTACTTTGACTCGATTGACAAAGAGTTTGATGGCGAAAAATTGTGGCAGGCGATAAATTGAAAGTAACAACGCCGCAAGTAAGTAGTAAGACAGAGTTAGTCGACACTTGTTAAATAGTTACGAGTTACGGGTTGCGAGTTAAAAAGGTAGAATGCTGAATCTAAAATCGGACTTAAATGAACTACTTTAGCTTATTCAATTAGAATTATTAGGTACTTGATTGAATTTAACCCGCAACTCGCAACAAATTAAATATTGTAAGTTATTTTGCCTCATTATTTAAGACTATTATTTTAAAAACCCTTCTACCTAAAATATTATGCAAAAAGTATCCTTTCAAGAAATCATCTCTAATTACAAAGCCATTTTCCTAGATTCCTATGGGGTATTAAAAAATCATAGAGGCTTAATTCAAGGCGTACCAGCTATTATTGAAAAAATTAGAGCAGCTGAAATTCCTCTAAGAGTATTGACCAATAATGCGGCAAGAACGGCAGAGAGACAAGCTGATAGATTTGAAAGACAAGGATTGTCGGGCATTCTAGAAGAAGAAATTATTACGTCTGGAATGATGGCAAAAATGTTTTTAGCGAATAAAATAAAAAGTGGAAAAGTAGCTTATTTGGGAACGACCCAAGCTGCTGCTTATATTATTGCCGCTAATTTGAAAGCCATTCCTGTTGGTCAGGTAAATGATAGCAATATAGAAGAAGTAAGTGCAATGGTTTTTTTAGATGATGAAGGTTTTGATTGGAATTACGACATCAATGCAACCGTTAACTTATTGAGAAAACGAAATATTCCAGCCATCGTGGCGAATTCTGATAAGATTTATCCTGTGGCCAAAAATGATGTTTCTATTGCAACAGGTGGTATCGCTCAATTGGTAGAAAGTATTTTAGGTCGAGAATTTATCCATTTTGGTAAACCAGATTCACAGATGTTTATGCATGCGTTTAATCTATTACCAACGGATTTAGATATTCAAAGACAAGATATTTTAATGGTTGGAGATACTTTACATACGGATATATTAGGTGGTAATAAATTTGGGGTTAATACTTTATTAGTGTTTTCTGGGAATACCAGAGCAGAAAATTATGAAACATTAGTCCAATCCTCAGGGGTTATCCCTGATTTTGTGAGTCCTTCTATTGTTAGTTAAAATATTTTACCACAGATAGATAGAGTACCACGAGTATTTTACGGCTTACCGTATCAAAAAAACATCCCCCGATTTAGAAACCGAAGGGCTATCAATGACTTCTAATTCTGCATAATATAAATAAACGCCACTATCTAAAATTCGATTATTCGACCGACCATCCCAACCTAATCCAGCATTATTGGGCAAAAAATTATCTTGTCGAAAAACTAAATTTCCCCATCTATCAAAGATTTGTAGGGTGATAATTTTAGCTATACCTGCCCCTGTCAAAATTGAAAAATGGTCATTAATCCCATCACCATTTGGAGAAAAAACAGTCGGCGTATAAATATCAATTTTCGGTTGAACGGTAAGCTGCAATTCATCCCTTACGGTACAATTATCAGTAGTTTCCAAAATAGCTTGAATCGTCTCTGTTCGAAGGGCATTAAAATTAATGGAGATACAAGGTACTAGACAATCTTCACTATCCAAAATAGACCAAGTTACATTTTTGATTTGTTTGTCATTTAAATTACTAAAAGCGGTTAAATCAATAGATTCGCCTTGACTTGCCGTAATATCATTGCCAATTTCTAAGGTTGGTAATGGAGTAGTCGGAAGCGTTATTACCGTATCTGACTGACAACCATTCCCATCTTGAATGGTCAATAAATGATTGCCTTCCGTTAAATTTTGAAAAGAAGGATTGGTTTGAAAATCAGTCGTATTATCCAATTGAAATAAATAAGGGGACATACCTCCTTCAATTAAACCAATTTGCAGACTACCAGAATTTGGGTCAGTACAATTTACAGATGTTAAATTAATGTCCGCACTTAAAGTTGGACAATCCATTGATACCTCACATTGTTTAGTAATAAAAATAGAATCTTTTAAGGTACAGCCATTGGTGGCAATTGCCGTTACTTCATACCCAATGCTACCAGTAAAATCAGGTGGTAAAGTAACCGTTGGATTGGCAGAAAATAAACTATTTAAATAAGCAACGGTTGTTGGTGTACCTCTCCATTGATATTTTAAATTATTGATATTTCCTGTTGCAGTAGGATTTAGGGTAAGTGTTGTTTCTTCACAAACGATGATAGGATTACCTACATCCAACGTTAAACCACAAGGAAGTTGGGTACTACATTTTAAAAAATTAGCGGCAGTTCCGCCCCATTCCAAATCAAAACTAGTCGCCGTCGTAGCCGAAGTATTCAATATCATAAAAAAGCCTTCGCCTGATTGCACCGTTATAGGGGCGAGAAAACCATCTCCATTCACGCCCTCGGAGGCATCGGTAGCGCCCATTCCTAAACCTGTCATTGGGCAAAAGTCACAAGATTGGTCGGCAAAAGAACAACGAATCGGTGCGCCTAAAGCATCACAAATTACATTAGGGCCATAAACAGCAAAATCGTAATCAATATCCGAGTCAGGTGTAATACTAAAAGTTAAGGTTTGATTGGGTGGTGCCTCTTCGGTTATTTCAAAATAATACCAAGCGGATTGATTTTCATTTTGAGCCAAACAACCTGCTAAACTGTTATTGTTATCAAAATCATTTTTACCTGCACCAATTGGAGTAAAGGGAATTTGCCCAGCTTCACATAAGACGGTGGCACCGGGGCAATCACTTGGAAAAACTTCTTCTTCTGCCGTTAAACAGATGAGAAAACCACCACCACCTTCTGTGAAATCATAGACTTGGACAAAATATTCTTGGTCTATATTAGTATCAAAAGTCAAAAATTCTTGACCACCCATATCTCTATCATTCACACAAGCGATTTCTTTTCGGCAAGTTTCAAAAACACTTATTGCCATATTCGCCAATTGGTCGCTAAAGACTACGACTTGCGTGCGAGGAGAAATGGCTATAAACCGAAACCAACCATCATCGTCGGTATTGCCATTACAGGTATTTTTGGTAGAGAAACTAGTTAAGGAAAAGGTACTGGAAGGTTCTGCTTGGCAATCTTCAAAAACGGAGATTAATTCTGCGGCTGGACAGTCGTCTGATTGCCCATTCAGCAAAGAAGTTGCTAATAGGAGAAATAAACAAATGAATGGGTGTATTTTCACAACCTCCTTTTTTTAAACTGGTAGAAAAGCCTTTAGTCTTTTCTACCAGAAATCAATACCATTTCCTAAAGGTAGTAATAAAAAAACAGCCCAAATTGTTTTACTTAGCAACTGTCTCCAATCCTGCTTTATTCCAAGCAGTAATGCCGCCTTTTAAATTATGATAACTGGAAATGCCTGCATCTTCTAATGCTTTGCAAGCCTTGCTACTTCGACCACCACTTTTGCAATAAACCATATAGGTTTTACTCTTATCTAATTTACCTAATTCTACTTTAAAGTTATCACTATAAAAATCAATAACTTTTGCGCCAGGAATAACACCTTGGGCAACTTCCTTTGGTGTGCGTACATCTAACACAACGATATTGTCAGCTTTTGCCGCAATAGCTTTAAATTGAGTAGGCGTTAAATCTACGACTCTTTGTGTAGCCGTAGTAGTATCCGTAGTTTTAGTCGTTTGTTGGGTATTGGTTTGGCAACTAAAAATAGCCAATACAAATAATAAATTGAGGATATTAAATTTGCTAGAAAATTTCATTTTTGAAAATTGAAAATTATAAATTGAAAATTGAAAATTACTTATTTCTCTGCTTCAATCGGAATGTGAACAGGTTTATCAATGTCATTCCGAGTTGGTAAATTTATCTCATTAGTAGCAGCTGTCGGGACAACCGAAGTCTTCCCAATTCCATTCAAGTTTTGCTGAATAAAACCACTAGGAAATTGTTCGACCCCAGGGAATCCCAATTTTATTTCCCGCCCATTATGCGGCACATAAGCGGTATCAAATAAATAATCCCATATCGCCAAGGTCAAACCAAAATTAATCCCAAAATGACGGTCTTCGGGTAAGTGATACGAATGATGCCAAATATGCATTTCTGGGCTGTTAAAAATAACTTTCATCATTGGGCCCATTAGGAATACCCCAATGGCAATACATACCCCAATAGCCGATAATTGAGTCAATAAATTGGGGTCTTGTAAAATATGAATATCGACCAAACTATTCGCAACTAAAATGCCAATTAAACCACCAAGAATGCCGCCAGTCACTCGACCACTGACCGTAATATTCGCATGATTATAATGTCCCCAAGCCAAAGCGAAAATATGGATGATGAAAAAATCATACAGCCCAATACCTAGTAAAGCCAAAGGAATGTATTCTAAACTTCGGTAAACCACATTTTCCATCCAATGGTAACGCAATTGTGCCGCAAAACCCATTTCTTCCACCGAATGATGTACTTTGTGAAATTCCCATAAAAAATCAAAGCGATGTAAAAGTCGATGAATCCACCATTGCACAAAATCTCTAACCAGCATTCCGACCAATAAAACTGCCCATAAAGGCCAAGTTTGCATGGGATTTAATGCCTGTAAATTAATGCCTGAAACTGCCATAATTCCATCATTAAAGAGATTGACGACAATATCAGAAGCAGCATTATAAATAATCAACGAAAACAGAAAGAAGTTGAAAAACATATAAAACGTATCCAACCAAAAGTCCTTTCTTGGAATCGCTTGCTTTTTCCGCCAAGGAATAACGACTTCTAAAATAAAAAAAGCAAGGGATACAATAATCAGCCAATAAAAATAACTATGCCAACTAGGATTGGTAATATCTCGCCAAAGATATCCTGCATACCCTTTATAACCATTGATAAATATTTCTACATATTTTTCCATATCATTAATTTTTGAAGGAAGGAGCTGATAAGTTAAGGAGAGTATGAGGAGTGGCTGAATCTCCTAGCCTTATAAACTTATTACCTCATAACCTCACTTATTCTCTAACTCTAGGATGTACCACTCAACCGCTGCCACATCTATATTCGTTCGCCGCCCAACTTCCTCAGGCGCATAATTTTTAGCTAAATAATCCAATATCTTTGGTTCATTCACACCTAAATCCCAAAGTCCTTGCGTTTCCTGCATCCAACGAATCATTTGCAACCAACCTTCTCTAGTCGCCCGATTTTGAGCGACTAATTTACCCGAATGACAAGCGGTACAATGGGCTCGAACAATATCAAAGTTCGCATCATAAATCAAGCCAGTTTGCAAATGAATCCCATTTTCTACTTTGTCCCAATCATCGTCCATTGCAACGGAATTGCTAACTCGATTGCCTGATTGAATAGGCGTTTTTTGAAAATCAAAAGAATCGCCAAAAAGGGCATATAACAGCACTAGGAAAATACCAAAAACAAAAGTTTTGAGTACCGTCATTAATAAACCAAAATTACTCAACCAAAGTTTAGTTTGTAAAGGGTTTCTTTTGCCAGGTAAATTATTGGACATATCGCTGTTTATTCTGAAAGTTCTTAGACATTAATATTTTTCGAATTCATCATTCATCGTTTCCCTACACAATTTTTACAGCAATTCGATGACAAGCATTATTTAAATAGCCTTTAGGATTCCAACCTGGTAAAACCATGGGTTGTGCTTTTCCTTCGCTATCGGTGGCTTTTGCCCAAATTTCATAATAGCCTTTTTTAGGAAATTTAATATTAGAAGAAAACTGTTGCCAAGCCAAACGATTTGCAGGGGCAGTCAATTCACAAGTCTGCCAAGTAGCCCCAAAATCAATCGAATAATGCATCGCTTTTACCGCCAAATCTCCTGCCCAAGCATGTCCGCTGACGGGTAATGTTTGCCCAACTTGAATGGTTGCCCCAGTTTTAGGCGAAGTAATCAAAGATTTTACGGGCATCGACTCAATAATACACATCTCTTCATTAGGTACTTTTGTACCAGGTGGAACGGGTTTACAAGGTACCCGATAAGAAGGTGCCGCCATTTTTGCCCCATCATGTATTTTATTTCGAATCACGATTTTATGCAGCCATTTACCCGAACAAGAAGCTGGATAGCCACCAAAAACCAGTCGTAAAGGGTAGCCATTTAAATAGGGGAGTGGCTCTCCATTCATTGACCAAGCAATCAAACTTTCGTCCTCCATTGCCTTATTAATCGGAACGCCTCTCGAAATAGGATTTTTCTTCGGGTCACCTGATAAATGCGTATCTTTTCCGTAATAGCCAATATAAACGGCATTAGATTTAACGCCCACATCTGCTAAAACATCTTTCAATCGAACGCCCGTCCAAGCCGCACAACCGACTGCACCAATCGACCATTGATTCCCTTTAGCGGGTGGGTTGAACTCTTTTCGACCATTGCCACCACATTCTAAAGTCAATTGGTAAGTATAGTTTTTAAACTTGCCTTTTAATTCGTTAAGCGTATAAGTTTTAGAGTTAACCGCTGATTCTCCTTCAATTGTTATCGTCCAAGTATTAGGGTCAATACTTGATTTTTCTGGTGGAATGCCATTATTTCTAACAAAAAAGCGGTCACCAGAAGTAATAGCTTCATTTAATAAATGAGCGGGTGCTTCTGCATTGATAGGACGGTCATTGAGTACCGTCATTTCAGGATGCTTATCTGGTAAATTGAATGCCTTGTCGGTTTCTAGAATAATTGGCAATAAATGGTTAGGCAAATTCTTGGCAAACACAATGTCCATTCCGATGGCTAAAGATAAGGCAGTTAAGCTTCCGTTTTTTAGAAATTCCCGTCTGTTGGAGATGCCTTTATTTTTCATAAATTTTATCTTTTGATGCTGTTGTACTATTCAGGTTGAAAGATAGAAATAAAAATAATAACGATTTAGAATAGTGCATAGAGATTAAAAAAAATTGTCAACTTCATGTTTTTCTAAATACGGGGTGCATCTCAAAATATTGCACAATTCAGGAGAGTTGTGTTGCGGCTGTGATGAATAAGTAACACAACGCTCCTAAGTTGTAGATTAAGCGAGTAAAGTACATTCAATCCAGAAATTAGAACGTGACGTGTATCACATAAAGAAAAATAGATGGTATAAAAAGTAAAATCAGCGACATCCCTTTAGCTACAGTAAGCTTAAAATCTACACAAAATGTTACTCGTTAAAACAGAAGGAAGCAGGTTAGTTTTATTGTTTGTATAAAAAATATTATTGCTAAATAATCATAATTAAGATTTAAAATTCTGTTTTTGTAGTGTTGGAATTACTTTTTTGAAATTTTATTTGATTTATATGTTTTTATTGTGAAGAATTTTTTTTTACCTAAAAACGAATTTTGTTTGGTTTTTTGACCCAAAAAAAAGAAATAATTTAGTTTTTGAAAATAATTCAAAAGAAAAGTAAACTGTCTTCGTTGAAGAAGGTGTTGTAAATCATTGATAGTAAGTAGTTTATAAAAAAATATTTTTAGTATTTCTTTACTTAATGTTGAATTCCCCCTAATTTTGCAGTCAATTTGAAAAAAAGACGAATTTAAACCTTAAATATCCTTATAAAAATTCAACTTTGAAAGAAGAATATATAAAGTGGTACTCCCCAAACCTTGGTACAGAAATCGAAACATTAGTTTTCGGACATGCAGGGCATCCTGTAATTATTTTTCCGTCTACTAAAGGTCGTCACCACGAAGCGAAAGACTTTAAATTAATAGAATCTGTTCGTTGGTTTGTAGAGCAAGGAATGGTAAAAATTTATTGTCCAGACAGCATGGATGCACATAGCTGGTATAATAGAAGTGTCCATCCAGCGGATAGAGTAAAAAATCATCTTTGGTATGATAAATTTATCTTAGAAGAAATTGTAGACCCTATTCGAAGGAATCATGGCTACCAAAAAGTAGCCGTAGCGGGTGCTAGTTTTGGCGGATTTCATGCAGTTAATTTTGCCTTTCGACATCCTGACCGAGTGAGCCATTTATTTTCTATGAGTGGCGCTTATGAAACCAAATCTTTTATGGACGGTTATTATGATGACAATGTCTATTTTACCAGTCCAATGGATTATATGCCGAATAATAACCATCCAGATTTGTGGAAGATGCGGATTGTTTTAGGCGTAGGAGAATGGGATATTTGTTTGAAAGCGAATCAAGATTTGTCTGCTTTATTGAATAGTAAAAATATACCTCATTGGTATGATTTGCGAAAATGGGCTAAGCATGATTGGCCGCTTTGGAATCAAATGTTGCCACATTATTTATCACTAATCCATCAGTAACACAACGCTCTGAGTTGTGTCGTACTGCATGCATATAATTAGACTTGTTCGGGATTGATAATCAGCAAGATAGAGCTAATTGATAATTTGAT
>JAFMDF010000560.1 GCA_017857395.1 Bacteroidota bacterium
ATCACTACTGGCGTTTCATCGGTAACCTCTAGAGCAGCACCGTGGATTCGAGCAATGACATCTCCAACACTTTGCACATTAGCCGTTTTCCAGACTCGTTTCATACGACTAAGCAAAGGCGTAATCATGGTATCAATAGTAGTCGTTGCACCATTACTTCCCCAAAGGAGGAAGGATAAATTATTATCAAAAGCAGAAGGGTTGATAGGGTTATTCGCATAGATATTGGATAAACCAATTGCGATGGTTGTATCTACTTGTGACCAAGATTGTTTTTGGAGTAAACCTGCTCTTTTATCATAGCCAATTCCTGCAATATGATTTTGGTAAATGCTATCTTTTTCCCAAATTAGATTACCATCACTTGCCACATAATTGGTATCTAAAGTAACGCCATATTTGATGGCTAGGTAAGATTGAATTTTCTCTAATTCTATGCCCGTTTTAACACCATTATAGACGATAAATTCACCTATTGTTCCATTAAAATCAGGGTTTTGATTATAAGCACTACCTAAGTCATAATTCTGAGAAGAGGTGAAATTTTTAGTATTCGTACCCGTAATTGCTGGAAAACCATTGCTACTTGCACTAAACGTATTTCCATTTCTGCCAGTATGAGAAACAAAAGGTTCATTGGCAACCGAAGGCACATTGTTTGCATTGGCAATTACGGTAGCTCCAGATTGGACAGATGAGACTGGATTAATGTCGATTTCATAAGCATTTGAACCACTACTAAATGCGCCAAACAATCTAGTTTGACTAGCTATCCTAGATTTTCCAGCTGCAAAAATGGTAAAATTTTCTGTTCCTGTAACCCCTAATTTAGAAGGAAAATTCATTTCATCATTTGACCCATCAAAAACAACACCTGGGTTGAAATTAATCGCATTTATTGCCTCTGAACCATCTTGATAAAGAGGTTGCTGAGTCGCATTGACTTGTGTCGGGTTATCTTCCCCAAACTGCGTTGTCCATTGTTGAACGGGTTCGCCATTATTCGCATTCGTTGTTCCTAAATCTGAATACACTTCTTTGTCACCTCTTAACCACAATCCTATTTCTGTTGCTACTCCCCCTGGTGCTGGTGGTGGTTCTTGCATAAAAGTAAAATAATCACCGTCACTAAAATCATAAGTAGCTAATGGGTTACCAAAAGCATCTTCCGTTATAGCAATTTCTGTTGGTGTACCCGTTGAAAAATCAGCAGCATTATGTACCAACAAATATGTAGCACCTTTAGGTGCTTTGACGGTTACGGTACCAATATTTCCCGTTTTCTCTTGGATTAACCAGACGCTTTCCATAGAGGCATGCGGTTCATCTGTGATAAAAGAATTAGGCGTATAAGGCGTTAAAAAAGCAAGCGATTCGTTATTATCACCCCAAACCATAAAATCTCCATTATTTGGAAAAGATTGGGTGTTTAATTTATTGCTGGTAGGCAAGCCTGTAGTTGTATGGTCGCCCAAATACATCACGACACTTTTGGTGGAGTTGATAGTGGTCGCTTGTTTTTGGAATAAGCCAGAACCATTATCTTGTCCGATACCTGCAATATTATTTTGATAGTCTGCATTTCCTGTCCAAATAGTATTCCCTTTGGAATCGATATAATTCACTAGATTGGTTTCACTTCCTAAAGTGATACCGTATTTGATACCTAAATAAGTATTAATTCGGAGTCGTTCTTGATCAGTTACTTTGCGAGAATAGAAAAATAGCTCTGGAGAGTTTCCAAAATAAGAAGCACCGCTTACTGCCCCCCAATGGATATAGCTCATTGTAAAATTAGGCGTATTGGTGACATCCCGATACGTTGGATTTCCATTGATATCATTTCCCCAATCGTTAGTATCCGACCAAACATTATCAATTAAATAGTCACGCGTATCAAATAAATAACCTTGGTGTGTTCCATCTGATTCGACATTTGCGCCTGTAGTGCTATTCCAAGAATGTCTATCGCTAGACCCAAACCGATGGTAAATACTTTTATTGCCGTAAGTATAATGTGCGCCACCTGCAACTGCGGCAAAATCAGTAACAAAACCATTGTTTCCATTATATCCCGCCTCGCTTTCAGCTAAGACCGTAAACCGTTCTCCTGCTGTCCAAGTATTGGTATTAAATCCTCCTTGTTTTCTTAACCAATCATTGCCATCAAATTCAATATTTGGATTAAAATTAATGCCTCCTTCTATAATTTTAGGATCACTGCTAATGTAGTCAAATATACCATAAGTTTGGTCGGCTGCTATGTTCCCAGAAAAGTCTTCTACTTTAGTAATTATATTATCATTTGCTGCATCATAGGTAATAGAAGTAGGAAGAGTCCATAATTCTAAACCGAAAGATACCCCACCTGGTGAAGGAGGTGGCTCCTGAGCAAAGGTGAAATAATCGCCATCGCTAAAATCAATTTTACCTGTATAATAATCACCTACAAGTGTTAATAGAACTTGGTCATCGCTTGCCTCAATAGTAGCGTCGGTACTGCGCACCAACATTGGGGCAGTTCCCCGCATATCGCTAATATGCAAACTGATTTCGACGGAATCAACCGTACCTGTTTCTTTGATTTTCCACAATCTGGTGGCGTATTTATGGTCACCAACTAAAGGAGTAGCAAAATCTAAAGCAGCGCCATTATGTCCCCATACATTAAAACTTTTGTCGGCAGCAAAACTGCTGGTATTAGCTATGTTGGTGGCTACCAATGAACCTAAACTCATAGTGAAATATTTCCCTGACTGGGATTGACCTTGTTTTTGTGCTAGGCCACTTGCTATATCCTTTCCTATCCCTGCAATATCGTTATCATATCCTTCTCCACTCGTCCAAATTGGATTCCCATTACTTGCAACGTAGGTGGTATCCAAGGTAATTCCGTACTTTATCGCCAGATAAGATTCAACTTTTAATTGCTCTAAGGGGGATAATACCCAAGGGTAATGAATGACCTCTGAGATATTATTAAAAAATGCATTGGCTGAGGATTGTCCTGGGCTACTACCAATTCTAAAATCATTACCGCCTGATAATCTAGTATTAAAACCTGTTTTTCTAGCGTCAACTCTACTAATTCCATTAACTGCTCCAATTACATTATTACCTGGTTCAATATTATAATTCAAGACTTTTGCGGAAGACAGGTTAGGTACCGTACCTAAAGTATAATCTACTTCAGTAGCAGCAGCATCGTTGCCCCAAAAACCGATATGGAATCTTTGTTGATAACTATAAAGCTGATATACTTGATTGGTCGTACCATTTCCGTAACCAGTTATGACTTCTGTACCAGTTCCCGTTCCTACATTTATTAGAAAACTAGTTCTTCCTTGTGTACCATAAGCAAAGCCGTTGATATTATCTGCACTTTGGAAAAAGTCATCCGTAAAGTAAATGGAAGGATTGTAATTGAAGAGGTGGTCAGCATTAGTAGTATGGTAAATTGGATTTCCCGATTGCGTCAAATTATTGCCATTTCCAGAAAAATCTCCCCATAAGGTAGGTGTTGCACCGTCAGCGCCAGTAACGCCTTGGTTGGCTTTGTGCGGCTACCCTTCTAACGTTGTAAATAAGTTGAAGGCTAAAGAAAGCAAAAAT
>JAFMDF010000186.1 GCA_017857395.1 Bacteroidota bacterium
TATTATTTTGATAATATTTTATTTTATTAACTAATTTTGGGCGAACCTAGCGTTTAAAAGGAATAAATGAATTGGGCTTGGATGTATCAAGTATGTCTGCATTACCTGTAAAATTTTTACCAAAAACAAGCTACCAAATATTTGTTAGGACCTCGGATGAATTATATTTAACGGCAGTATTCCAACCAAGATTACAATCTCCTTACTACTTTTTAAAAACAGAAAGTTTAGACCATTTTCCTTATTTGTTATTTGATGGTTTCTTTTTGGGAATGCTGTTTTTTGCCACCTTATTTTCCTTTCTTCAATTTGTCCAATACAAAGACAAAGCTTTTTTTTGGTATGCGAGTTATATCGGTTTGCTTTTTTTAATGCATTGGATAATTTTAGATTTAGAAAATTATGCTGTTAAAATTTTCCATCATCAATTTTCAAATTATAATAAAGGTAAAGTGCCCCTAGAAATACTAATGTATATCAGTTATACTTTATTTATTCACTACTTTATTAATGAAAAAGGTCAATATCCATCGTTGACTAAATTAATAAAAACCAGTCTAGGAATTTTTGGTTTTTATTTCCTTTTTACGGCTTCGATTTCTTTATTTTTCGAAATTAAATATGCGTGGATTATTCATTATTATTTTCGAATTGGGATGAGCATATTAGTATTACTTTTGCTAATTCAACTATTTAAAATTAATAATCGACTGGCTAAGTATCTGATTTTTGGATCCGTTAGCTTGCTGTTTTTTACCATTTTAGCACCGCCACTTCTTTCCTTAAGGCTTAAGGATAAATACCTATTTGGAAAGGATTATACCTATTTTTTAATTCAAGCAGGCATTTTGATAGAATTATTATGCTTTTCTTTAGGACTAGGCTACAAACGATATTTAGCGGAACAAGCAAAAATAAAAGCGCAGCAAGAAAACCAGCAAGTTACTCAATTAGGGGTATTCAAAAATCAATTTTACACCAATCTTACCCACGAATTTAGAACCCCTTTAACAGTTATTTTAGGGATGACAGATGTTCTAAAATCAAAATTAGGACATAAAGATTTGGCTACAGTTGAAAAGCCGATTGAAATGATTCGTCGGAATGGTAAAAATCTCCTAGAGTTGGTCAACCAAATGCTAGATTTAGCTAAAAATGAAAGTGGAAATTTAGTATTAAAACTTAAAAAAGGAGATGTTATTCCATTTACAAAATACCTAAGTGAAAGCTTTCATTCTTTAGCACAAGCTAAACAAATTAACCTAGTTGTTTATTCAGAAATTGACCATTTAGAAATGGATTTTGATGAAGACAAGTTAGCAATTATCCTGTCGAATTTATTGTCAAATGCCATCAAATTTACGGAACCGCATGGAAAAATAATTATTCATTTAAATCGAAATCAAGCAGAAGGTTTGGATTATTTCTCTATAAAAATAAAAGACAATGGTATTGGTATTTCAGCAGAAGCATTACCTAATATTTTTAATCGCTATTATCAATCGAATAATTTAACTACCAGCCCTATCGTAGGGACAGGAATTGGTCTTTCCTTCACTAAAGAATTAGTAACCTTGATGGATGGAACGATTGTAGTCAATAGCCAAGAAGGAAAAGGGACGGAGTTTACCATCAACATTCCTATTATTCAAAATACGAGTAATCTAAAGGAAGTAGAAACCTCCATTCAATTAACGGCTTCTTTTACGGATACTTATAAAAATGGCCTGCCAGCAAATAAAAAAGCGACGCTCGATTTACCATTGATTTTAATCATCGAAGACAACGAAGATGTTGCCCACTATATAAGCCACTGTCTAGAAAATCAATACCAAATTATTCATGCTAAAAACGGAAAAATTGGGATAGAAATGGCTTTTGAGAAGATCCCTGATGTCATTATTTCTGACGTAATGATGCCCGAAAAAGATGGTTTTGAAGTTTGTTATATTTTAAAAACAGATGAACGTACCAATCATATTCCTATTATTTTACTGACGGCAAAAGTAACGCTGGAGGATCGCTTAACAGGACTTTCTAAAGGTGCAGATGCTTATTTAGCTAAACCTTTTGAAAAAGCGGAATTATTAATCCGTATAGAAAATTTAAGACAAATTAGCAACAAATTACAGGAGAAGATTAAAGCGGGTTTAGTAAGTGTAAAAGTATTAGGTGATACCGAAAACCCAATAACTAATTTTATACAAAAAGTCGAAAAAATTATTTTAGCTAATGTAGCCAACGAAGATTTTTCTGTGAATGAATTAGCACGACATTTGCATCTTAGTCGTTCCCAAACCCATCGAAAAATAAAAGCTTTAACGGGAATGTCCACCGCTATTTATATTCGTTTTATTCGCTTAGAAAAAGCTAAAATTTTACTTGCTTCTACTGAATTATCCATTTCTGAAATCGCTTATCAAGTTGGTTTTAAGTCTCCTGTTTACTTCTCTCAAGTTTTTAAAGAAAAATATGGAGAAAGTCCTAATACAACACGTAAATAATTCATTTTCAATTAATTGAATTGCCATATATCTTTATCGTGCAACAATAATTGAAATGAATTCTCTAAAAAATACAACAATATAGAAAGAGATTGCAACAATACCGAAAGCGAAAAACTAGTAGTTTCCATAATTTTGAAGATAGATATTTTAGGTGCTTCATAAAACTATAAAGAAATTGAACAGACTGTGGACTTATAAAATAAATGCTCTTTGGGTATTTTTAGGTATCCTATTATTATCAACGGTAATAGGTTTGTATTTGGTGAACCCAAAAAATATCCTAACTGATAATAGTAAAGTCGAGCCATCAATAGCTGTTTTACCTTTTTTAGATATGAGTGAAGGGAAGGACCAAGTCTATTTTGGAGAAGGAATTTCAGAAGAAATATTGAATGCTTTAGCACAATTAACCGAATTAAAAGTAGCTGGTAGAACCTCCTCTTTTTCTTTTAAAAATAAAGAAGTAACTATCGAAGAAATAGGTAAAATCTTAAAAGTTAACTATGTTTTAGAAGGTAGTATTCAAAAGCAAGGAGATAAAATACGGATTACTGCACAGTTGATTAAAGTCGCTGACGGATATCATTTATGGTCGAATAAATATATTCGAGATTTTGAAGACGTTTTCGCCATTCAAGAGGAGGTAGCACAAAAAATAGCAACTATTTTATTAAAACAATTAGCCCCTGAACAATTATCTAAACTAAAAATTAGACCTGCTGAAAACCATATAGCTTATGATTTATTTTTACAAGCCAAGCATATTCATTTAAATAAATATTATGGAAATTATAATATTAATGATTTTGTTTTAAGCGAAAAACTTTTTTTAAAAGCCATTGAACTAGATTCCAATTATGCTTTAGCTTATGCGGGTTTAGCTGATTTATATGATAGTCATAAAGATGCCCTTTCTGATAAATTAGCATTGAGACATTATGATTTTTTAAAAATTAAACATATTGAAAAAGCTTGGCAATTAAATCCAAATTTGTCTTATGTGAATATTGTAAGAGGTTGGGTAATGCGCAATAAAAAGGTAGAACCCAATGATTTAGATGCGGCTTATCAAAGTTTTTTGCGAGGGTATCAATTAAATCCTACTAATCCTGATGGACTTTTTGGTTTGGCTTTTTTATATGAAGATAAAAGTTTGTTTTTAGATGCTGATAAATTACTCAATAAAGCCATCGAAATAGACCCGCTTCGGTCAGCTAATTATAGCGTAAAAGGTGATTTTCTAATGCGAGCAGGCAAATATGACCAAGCTATAGAAGCAAATCTCGAAGCTTTAGCTATTAATCCAACCGATTTATACGCTTTAAGTCAATTAGCCTTGAATTATGCTTTTTTAAAAAAGAAAGAAAAAGTAAGGACTATTTATCAACAAATAGAACAAATTGATGAGGCCTATTTGAATAGATCAGTCATTGATAAAAAATTATATGCATTAGTAAATGGCGACACCAATACTGCGCTTAATTTACCAACTAGTTTATTGGATTATAGAGGGGAAAATGTCATTATTAGTAGCTTAATAGGCGAAGAAAATGCCCTAGAAATCCATTTTTTAAAATGGTGGGACTGGTGGCAAAAATTTAAAGGAGAAAAAGTATTTTCTCAATCTAGTGCCTATATAGAACTCCTTAATAATCCTATGTATGCCCCATTAATAAATAAAACTTGGTTTCGTGAAATTTTGCAAAAGGAAAGGGAAAAGTATAATCACTTTTATAAAGAATATGCTCGAGCAGAAGAAATACTCATCAATCATCAACCAAATAAAGTTATTGCGGATGCAAAGGGTTCTTCGAATGTTGCAACACTTATACTTATAAGCAATAAAGTTTTGGTTGTGCTTAAAAAATATTATTTGTATTTTATAGTATTGATTATAAGTATATTAGGTTATTTTTTAAGATTCAAAAATTACCAGAAGAAGCAAGATTTTCCTAAAGAAAAGCAACCTAGCAAAGCTATTCCAAATAATCAAAGTATAGCAGCTATTTTTCTAGAAGATGACCAAAAAAGAACGGATGCTTTTGGTTCTTTTTTGAAACAGCGAACTGAAAACCCAGATACTAAATTTCTCCAAGAAGTTATTAAATACATTCTTGAGGATATAGACAATTCAACTTTGGGTGCTGCTTATCTTTCGCATAAGCTACATTTGAGTGAATCACAGATTTATAGAAAATTAAAAACCATTTCTGGAAAATCTACTGCCTTATTTATTCGCTCTGTTCGGCTGCAAAAAGCAATAGAATTGTTGCAAACTACCAATAAAACCATTTCAGAGATTACTTATGAAATTGGTTTTAATGACCCAGCTTGGTTTAGTCGGGCGTTCAAAGAAGAGTTTGGCATGACGCCTAGTGAAACACAAAGATTGAAAAAAGATTGATAGGAGAACTAAAGTCAATAATCCAATATTTTCCTTAATTCATCAAAGAACCCATAAAAATAATAATGCAAAATGTAAATGATTAATTATCAATTACTTATAATTCATTTTGCCTTTATTATGCAATAATAGTACAAGCTTTTTATACTAATTCCTAAATACTCCTATGGATTGCAGAAATGATGCAAGCATCTATTTTGACAATAAACTATCATTGTATTATCAAACTGTTTGGCAAAAAAAATACATTTCAACAAGCTATAATTTAGCCAAATGGAACAAAAGATATACTAATTTTTGGCGCTAACTTTCAAACCCTTAAGGTAATTTCCTCTCTCAACTTTGCTGTTTAATTTAACTTTTAAATTCGGTAAAATTGGTAGTATTCCAATAATTATCGGAGTCTGGCTTTGTGACTAAGGATTGTCAGCCTAAAGGTTGGCGAACCGACCGACTCCGACAGTATCGGAGGTGCTACCAGCTATCCGCAATTTAAATTAATTATAAAACCAATGCCTTCTAAACCATCAAAAAACAAAAACCTTATGAAGTATGTATTTGAATTAATAGACCAAAATTTCATGAATGATGATTTTACCATTCAAGATATTTGTGAAAATGCAGGTATCAGTCGAATGAATTTACATCGAAAAATCAAAAAAAGAAGTGGGAAAAGCACCTCAAAATATATTCGAGATTTACGCCTAGAGAAAGCAATGGACTTATTAATAAATGACCCAGATTTAAATATCGCAGAAATAGCTTTTGTCGTCGGCTTTAAAGATCCTAATTATTTTACGCGTTTGTTTAAGGAAGTTTATGGAAAACCACCTTCAAGTTTTCAATAAGAAGGAAGGAAGAAGAGAAGCAATGTTAGGACTAAACCCATTCTATATAACCCTAAATAATTATATTATATTTTTAAATAATTGATTACCAATTGTTTATTGTTACAATAATGCTAAAATTCGCTACATATCTGCTAATGAATCTTGCTAAAAAATGCCAACTTTGTCAGGAGGCAATCTTTGCGTAAATACGCTTATTTAATTACACAAAAACGCAATTTCTTACAAAGAATAAAGGCTTATTTAATTGGATGTAAAATTTCAGTTAGGGGTATGTAATGCTAAAATAACAATATAATTTAATCTGGAGACACAAATTCTTCGTGGCTTGTTGGCATCAATAACAGGTATTACAAGTCCTTCAGGAATCAAAATATAGGAATACACTTTTTATTACTCAATAACGACAAATTTACAAGGCTTCTATGGAGCGAAAACACTCCGAGATGAAGTCAGATACACACTTTTCGACAAGCTCCTAGGAGCTAGGATTTTATTTTAATCTTTAAAAAATTAATTATGAAAAAATTAGGAATTTTTTACCTACTGCCAACAATTATTTTATTGTTATTTTCCTGTAAAGATGGTATTGATGGTATCAATGGTATGGATGGTATGGATGGTAGAGATGGTATGGATGGTATTGACGGTATGGATGGTATCAATGGTATGGATAATTTAAGAAGTGAAATTGTTACAATTGAAGAGAACCCAAATGGAGAACCTATTGTAGTTCCTGAAGCTTCTTCAGAATTGTATCGTAACGCAAACGGTATTACCGTAAACTTTAAAACTGAAAATTTAATACCAAATAATACCTATACTATGTGGTTTGTAGTCTTTGCAGATGCTCCGGGGCCACCATCTTCTACTTATGCTGCCGGTCTCATTGTAGGTGAAAATGGGAAAGGTAAGTTATCTGCAAATATAAGCGCTGGGGATATTTTTGATTATCCTGGTCTTTTAAAAGTTTTTAATAACCCACTAACAGCTGAAGTTCATGTGGTATTACGTACTCATGGACCAGCTCAGCCAGGACTGATAGCTGACCAAATACAAACGCTTGAAGGTGGTTGTCTTTCTGGGTTTCCAACAGGTCCAGGTCTACATCCAGACTCTGATGTAGTAGGGTATTGTGCTAATGTACAAGTTGCCGTACATCTAGGAAATTAAAATAATATTTTAACAGAGTTGTTTAAAAAAGGAAATTAGATAAGTAAGTTGCCGAAATTGTTGCTAGGCTACAATCTTTGCATTAATACACTTATTTTTTATACAAGAAACACCACTTTAAAAATCCTCAAAGCTTTTTAACTGGATACAATTTTTCAGTTAGGGGATAGCTATGGGGAAATCACAATATTGTTTTAGAATAATTTATTAACCTCTTAAACTATTACAAACATGAGAAAGTATTCGTTATTATTCCTATTATTTATATTCATTGCAGCCTGTCAAAAAGAAGCAGTTAAACCTACCGAAGCTACCGTAAATGAATCCCAGTTTTTATCATTAGAAACAGAAGCAGATCTCGAAAAATTTGAAGCCTTTTTAGAAAACAATGAAATTGCTAATAGTCGAGGAAATCAATTTGGAAAAAAAATCATTCTAGAAGGCGAAACCCATAACGCTTTACAAAAAGCGATTAATGATGCGGGTCGTTTTGGCTTAGTTGTTTTAAAAGGAACACATCACGAAGAAACAACGGTTAAAATCGAGTATCCTGTTTATATACTAGGGCAAAATGGAGCAAAAATCATTTCTGCTGTTAAGGTTCAGGAAGAAACAACAGATGGTATTCTACGAGCAGCCATTCACGTTAATGGGGTGCGTAGGGTAACCATTTGGGGAGTCGATTTTCAAACCAAAACAGATGTTGGTGGTATAGCCGTCTTAATTGAAGATTCCCCTAGAACCGTCCTTTCAAAAAACAAAATGACCAACTACCAAATTGGTGTAGCGGTAGAACAGGGAGATGATGCCATTATCTGGAAAAATGAAATAGCCACCACTACCAAAGGCTTAACAGGAGAAGTATTTGAAGTGTATGGTATTCTTGTCGTCAACGGGGATAGAGTAAGAATTCTCAAAAATAAAATCACCAATGCTTTTTTTGGGATGTGGATGTGTGATAAAGGAGGCGTATCCATGCATAATGAAACTTATGGCAACTTCATTGGTCAACTTTTATGTAATTATGTGCCAGATGTTTTCTTTTTAGAAAGTGGGGCAACAGGCTCAGAAGAAGCTGCAAATAAATGGATTCTCAGAGATAACTATTCTCATGATAATTTTGATGCAGGTTATTTAGTAATTGATGACGCTAATAATAATATCTTGATTGACAACCAAGGTGGGAATAATGCGACTTATGATATTGAATTGGCAACCGATAGTTATCGTTTTGGTTTCTTAACCCCAAAAAGTTTTGAGAATAAAGTGAATGCAGGGAAATATCCGAATGTGACGATTAAAGATTGCGGAGAAAATAATGTCGTTCGTGGTGGGGTACGGATTAATATAGGATTAGACCCTTGTTTATAATATTAGTGGAGGTAAGTATTATGACAAAAATAAACTAACATCTTTTTATCACATAGTCACAATAGTATTTTCACATAGTGAACATAGTTTTACGTATTAGCTGGTTATATTTAGTTCGTAAAACTATGTTTACTATATGTTTTTCACTATGTGACTATGTGGTGAAAACTGCAAAAATTGTTAACTTAATTTTGTCGGATTACTTAGCAGCTGAATATTAGCTAACAATAAAGCGTTACAATAATGCTAAAATCTGTTACATATCTGCTAATTAATTTTGCTAAAAAACGTCTTGGACATAAAAAAAGGCAGGTTTTCTAAAAAAACCTACCTTTTTTTAGGTGATGCTTCAACTATCTTCCAATTCCAATAATCTTCCGATTCAACTTTTCATCAGCCTCGCCACCTGCAAAATCATCAAAAGCCTTTTCAGTCACTTTGATGATATGGTCGGTAATAAAAGGCGCACCTTCTCTAGCTCCTTGGTCTGCATCTTTGATACAACATTCCCATTCCAAAACTGCCCAACCGTCATAACCGTATTGCGCTAATTTACTAAAAATAGAACGGAAATCTACTTGTCCATCTCCCAAAGAACGGAAGCGACCCGCACGGTCTGCCCAACCTTGGTAGCCACCATAAACACCAACTCGACCAGATGGATTAAATTCTGCATCTTTTACGTGGAACATGCGGATATAATCCTTATAAATGTCGATATAAGCTAAATAGTCTAATTGTTGTAAAACAAAATGACTTGGGTCATATAAAATATTAACTCGTTTGTGATTTTTAGTCGCTTTTAAAAACATCTCAAAAGTAACTCCATCATGTAAATCTTCTCCTGGATGAATTTCATAACAAACATCTACGCCATTATCCTCTGCTACATTTAAAATAGGTTTCCAACGCTTGGCTAACTCTTTAAAAGCAGTATCGACTAAACCTTGAGGTCGTTGTGGCCAAGGATAAACGGTATGCCAAATCAAGGAACCAGAAAAAGTAGCGTGTACATCAATGCCTAAATTTCTACTGGCTTGTAATGCCCATTTAACTTGTTGAACCGCCCATTCTGTTCTTGCTTTAGGTTTGCCGTGCACTTCTGCGGGGGCAAAACCATCAAACATCACATTATAAGCAGGATTAACAGCTACTAATTGCCCTTGCAGATGCGTAGATAATTCGGTGATTTCTAAACCGTATTCACCGACTTTTCCTTTTAATTCGTCGCAGTAAGTTTTACTTTCTGCGGCTTTTTGGAGGTCAATTAAACGGTCGTCCCATGTAGGCACTTGGATGCCTTTATAGCCAATGCTAGATGCCCATTTACAAATATTATCCAGCGAATTAAAAGGGGCTTCGTCTCCCATGAATTGTGCTAAAAATATAGCAGGTCCTTTTATGTTTTTCATATTGTGTGGTGATTATTAAAGTTAAGTACAAGTTGGAGTAAAGCAACGGAAAAATGTTGATTATTATGCTTCAAAGTATAGGATTGATAATTTCATTTTAGCTGCTTTGCAATAATTTTACTTGATTCTTAACTTGAAGAATTAATGAAGGCGGAAAATAAGGAAAATGATGGAAATATTAATAAAATGATACCGTTTTAAATTTACTTTCTTGGTTTGACAACAAATACTAGGAACTATCAGGCAATTTTAGCAGTTATTTGACAGGTTACCACATTCTTTAAATATATAGCCTATCTTTATATAATGGAAACGCCTATGGTTACTTTTGAAATAATTGATTATAAAAGTTGATGGAAGATTAATTATTTGGTATTCGAATTACCTAATAATTAATCAACCTTATAAACTCTTTTTGATACCAAATAAAAATCATTAAATTCCTATGGACAATCGCCCAAATTCTTTTTATGGCATTGATTTTTCTGACAAATTACAAACGCAACCGCCTAAAAGCTGGAAAAACAAACTTAAAAAGCTATCCTTTTATTTACTTTGCTCTGATTTACCAGTTGCTAAAGCCAAGCAAATTATTGATTCCCTTAAAAAATTATCGGATGCTAAGATTGAAAAGTTATTGACTACTTATCAAGCGCAACATCAACAATTTACAAAGCTTTGGCGAACCGTTTTAGAGGAGCATAATTTGCATTTATACAAAGCGCAGCAAGACCAAATTAAGCGACTAGAGGATTGGGTGGGACATTTTGGCCCATTGTCAAGTGGAGAAATAAGAGAATATGCTAATTTATTTGATTTAGAAAAAAGAGAAGTTGATAATTTACAGCATAAAATTAATTATTGGGTGTATCATTCTCCTTCCCGAATTAAAAAATATTTAGATGAGTATGTAGTAGGGCAGGAGGGTGCTAAGAAAATGGTTTGCTGGGCATTTTATAATCATTTATTGCGAACTGGAAAAGTCAAACCCCAGAACCCTAGATTGAAATTGAATGATTTGCCAAAATCTAATATTTTACTATTAGGCCCTTCTGGTTCTGGTAAAACTTATACGATTAATATCCTTGCTAAACTATTCGGTTTGCCCTTGATTAAAGTGGATTGTGCTAGTTTAGTCTCTTCTGGTTATGTCGGAAAGAATCTTTCGGATACTTTTTCCCAATTAGTAAAAGCATCGCCAGGTGGTATGAGAGAGGCAGAAAAAGGAATTATTTTCTTTGATGAATGGGATAAAATAGCAGCCTCTTTGGGCAGTAAACGATCTGTCGGTGGCACAGAATTACAAACGGAATTTTTAAGCATTATTCAAAAAGGTACTTACACTTTTAATGAACGTTCGCACGGAGGTTATAATAAAACTAACATTCGAACGGATAATATTTTATTCATTTTTGGAGGTGCTTTTTCTGGTATTGAAAATATTACGACCGAACGATTGGATAATAAACGGATTGGATTTAATGGAAATGTAACGACTGTTACGCCTAAAACAATTTTAAAAGCGGTCAACCACGAAGATTTAGTGGAGTTTGGTTTATTGCCAGAACTGGTCAATCGAATTAGCTATATCGCCCTTTTTGATTCTTTAAATAAAGCGGAAATTTTGAAAATAATGAAAGATTCTAAAGAATCTGTCTTGGATGAATTTAAAGCTTATTTCAAAGCACATAATAAACGTTTGGTTATCAAAGAAGAAGTTTATGAGGCTATTGCCGAACAAGTGGAAGCATCTGGAAAAGGGGCTAGACAGATTAATAATTTATTATTGGAGTTATTCCGAGATGTGATTTTTGATTTACCTGATGCTAAGGAAAAGACTTTTACTTTTACGAAGGAACATTTGTCGCAGTAGGCAGTAGAACAGTTTGTAGGTGAAAATTTTGTTCTTTTGGAAATAATTCCTACTTTTAGTTATTGAGAAAATTGCAAACCCTTAAATCAATGAATTTCAAAGACTTACTTGCTTACAAAAAAGCTTTCCATTTAGCAATGGAGATATTTGAAGTATCTAAAACTTTCCCAAAAGAAGAAAAGCATTCCCTCACAGATCAGCTTAGAAGGTCTTCCCGTTCTCCTTGTGCTCAAATTGCAGAAGCGTATAGAAAAAGACAATATCCCAAACATTACTTGAGCAAATTAAGTGATGGAGATGCAGAAAATTCAGAAACTCAAGTATGGTTAGCTTTTGCTTATGCTTGTAAATATTTAGAAAGACCAAAATATTTGCATTTACATGCATTATCCTTAGAGGTTGGTAATCTAATTGGAAATATGATGAAGAATCCGCAAAAATTTGGTGTAAAAAAATAAAACTTCCAGTAGGTAAAACTGCCTACTAAAAACTGTACTACTGCTGACTGCAAACTGCCTACTGCCTACTGTACTACTGCTGACTGCAAACTGCCTACTGCCTACTGTACTCAATTCCCCAAATCATCTTCTTTTTTAAGCGTAGTTGATTTAGCCGCAGTTTTTCCACCTCGCTTCATAAAAGAAAACAATTCATCAAAGTCATTAAATTCTTTTCGGAAAGAAAGCCCAACGCCTGTGTTATTTCGACGCCCGCCAAATATTTCGGGTTCATTTTTATAATAACCACGAACTTTTAAGCGCCGGTCTTTAGTTAATTCATATTCAATGATAAAATCTCCTGTAACCAAGGCTTCGCCACTATTATTGACCACGTAACCGCCCCCTAAATTTGCCTTACCAGCAATATTAACCACCCAACGGTCTTTGAGTCGAAGTTTTGGATTAATGGAAAATTCATGCCCTGTTGCTAGATTATTTGGATTGTCTATCGTCGCTGCATCGTATTGATTATAATTGACATCAAAATCTTCTAGCACCAAGAAATTACTCTTGGAAAGTCCTTGGGAGAATATTTCTCTTAAGTAAATCGATAATTGATTAGATAATAATTCACTCAGGGTATTGATGGCTAGTTGGGATTGACGACCCGCAAAAAGTGTCCCTTGATTGGATGGTAAAAAACTACCAAATAAAATAAGCCCTAAAACCTGCGTATTTAATTCATTATCATCTAATTCGATGGACCTAATTTTATTATCCGTATAATTTTTTATCTCTCCCGTCAAATTTGGAAAATCTAAACTGAAGGATATATTTGGCTTTAATAATTGTCCTGTTAAGCCCATCGTTAAATCTACTGCGGTTGACTTTCTAGCTTCTGATTTGGTCTCTTCGTCATTGAGATATTCCAAAATAAAGTTATAGGGAGCGGTACTTAATGCTTTATATTCTGCATCTATATTAATGATGGCATTATATGGATTTCCTGTCCAATTTATGGTACCACCTCTTTTGACAACAAACGGTTTATTGACCACATTTAATAAAGTGAAAAGATATTCCCCTTGGTCAATTTCGTAATTGCCATACATTGTAATATCTCCACTTCTATTCATATCCATTTTGACACTACCGTTACCTGTTCCCTTCATAATATCTCCTGCTTGCTCATCAAAAATTAATAAGACCTCCGCAGCATCGGTCATTTCTAATTCCATGTGCAGGTTGATGCCTTTAATTTCATTGGTAGTGGTCGGTTGTTCTTCTACGACTTCCGCTACTTGAACCGTATCTTCTTTTTCATAACGAATAAAACTTGCTTCTTCTACAGTGCTTTCTCCTGTTACTGGAATAGATACTCTAGTACCTCTTGCCGTCGTCGCTTTGATGTCAATATTGGTGCGGTCAAAATTACCAGAGAAGTAAATATCTCCTTTGCCAATTCCTTTGCCGTAATAGACTTCATTATTCGCTTTGGTGGTATTAATGACCGTAAAATGGTCGGATAATACTCGACAATCTAAGGCTAATTTATTAAAAAATTGATGCGTAATTCCGCCTTTTATAGTAGCTGCATTTCCATCTTCGTCATATATAGTGCCACCAGATGCATCCAATAACCAATCATTATTCATTTTGACCCTTTCGTCTTTAATAATGTATTTGGTATTGGTATATTCCAATAAAGTGCCGCCTTCATATATTCGTAGGTTTCCGTCTAAATTAGGGTCGGATAATAAGCCATTTAGCGCTAAGTCTCCATCAATATTACCATAAGTACCAGAGATACCACTACGGACAAAATACTCAGCTAAATGGAGTGGATATTTATTGATGTCTACGTTTATGTCTAGGTAATTTGGACTTGTTTCCAATTTTACTGGTTGAATATCAATGCCTGGCGGATTATAAAAACCAGTTAATGCCATTTGGCGTTCGCCATTGCGAGTCGTTAATCTAACTTCTACAGGACTTTTAATATTTGGAGCAGTTGCGATTAGGGCTAATTCGCCATAATTGTCCCAATTAATATTAAAGGTATCTGCTACTAAATTAAGGCGAATATCTTCTAAGTCGAATAAGTCTTCTACACTTAAGTCTAGTCTATATCTTCCTTCAAAATCGAGTTTATCAAAATCCCATAAAGTATCAATATAACTAGCATTAAATCCTTCTACTTCTAAAGCAAGCCCTTTATCTAATAGACTATTGATCGCAACTTTTCGATTGCCTTCCGAAATTTGAAAATTTTGAGTTTGGATAAAATCTTTACCAATTTGTAAATAATTATCAGGCTCGATATTCCAGACTTTATTGAGAATTACTAAATTAGTTGGTAGTAAAGCAATGTTGAATTGTTCCCCTGCTAAAGCAAATTTTCCTTCCAAGTTTAATTTATCGAGTTCATGGGTCACATCTGCCGCATTCAAATTAAAAGTTGCCGAATCATTTTCTATATAGGAGAGGAAAGAAACGTAATCGAATTTTAGATTGCCGATTTTACTATTCTGAACCGAGAAATCTACTTTTCCCTCTTTTTCCCCACCGCCAGTCACTAATTTTATTTTTTGGGTCGTAACATTACCAAACTTGAAACTGGGTACTTCTAAGTCTACTAATAAAGTATCTTTAGCCAAATCAAAGTAAGTATTTAGTTTAACATTTTTGAGGGTGTCTAAGTTTTTATCTAATAAATAGGTGAAATTTTTGGTATCAAAAATATCTAATTTAAAATCAAATTCATTAGTCGTTACGGTTGTGTCTTGCTTGCTATGAATATTGAATCGGTTGGCATAGCCTGTAAAATTTTTTTCAAAATGTTGCAAAAGCGCTTCTCCTATAGTCGTGATTTCAAAGTCTCCAACTAAGTCTGCTTTAAATAATTCAGATTTAGCTCGCCAAGCTTTTTTTCTACCAGAAGTGATGGCGGAGGTGAATTTTAGGGAATCTATTTGATAAGTCTCTTTCTTGTCTTTTAGAAGGGTGAATTCATAGAGGGTGGCTCTTCCTAATAAATCGTTGACATTATTGCCTCTAATTTTTAAGTCAACATCCCCTGCTAGGATAAAATCTTCTTTCATCAAGTTTAGATTTTTTAAATCTACTCGATTGATATCTACATTAAAATCAAAAACAGGAATACTTTCTTCAAAATTAATCGTCCCATCAAATAAGAAATCTATATTATCATCATGGATTCCAAAGTCTCCAATAAATAGATTTTTATTAATATCTCCTTCAATATTTAGATTTTTATAGTCATAGCCTTTAAAAGCGAAATAATCGATAGACGCTTTTAATTTGGCAGAAGCTGTATTTTTAGTTAAACCGATGCCATCATAAACCCTTGAACTAACCGTTACCAAACCAAAATCAGGATTATCCGTCCAGCGGGCTAAATCAAAATCTGTTAAGGATAATTGCCCTGAATATTGAGCCTGTGCTCTACCTGTTTTGGAATTGAGTTTCATATCCATCGCCGCAATGCCTAAATCTGTTTGTAGATTTCCGTCGGTTACAAAATCGTTGAAGAAACCGTCAAATCTACCAGTAAAACTCAGGTTTCCTAATTTGTCAAAGTTGACAGGTGCCGTGAAATTTGGAATCAATTGCCGTAAGGTCTTCATATCGGTATATAAATGGTCTAATTTTAAACTCAAAAAAGTCTCATCACTTTGGGTAAGATTTCTAGAATTAAAATTTCCTTTTAGCCGCATACTTCGACCTAATCTAAGGTTTAAGTCTCTTCCTTTGAGGTTATTGACTTTTCCTTTTAAATTACCATCTATATAAATCGTTTCTTTTTTGTTTTGCGCAAAAAAAGTGTTGCTTTCCAATTCGGGAGCAAATGCTATAATATCTCGTATGGCAATATGAGCATTGTCAAATTGCCCATCCATATTTACCCGATTTACATAATCTCTGAAATCGGGATATTTTCTAAATTTCATGACTAGCGTATCCCCTAATTTAGAATAAGGCGTTACTAAAGACATGCCATTTAGTGCTATTTTTCTAGGGGAAATGGTTGCATCTTTGGCAGATAGATTATCCAAGACAAAACCAGAGCCTTCCTTAAGGGAGAGTTGTTTTGATTCGCCCTTGAAAACCCAATCTTGAATCGTAAAATCAGCCGCTAAAATATTGATGTCATAAACATTTAAATGACTGTAATCAATTTGGTCAGCCCTAGTCGTTTTAACAGGCGCATTGCGATAATTATGATGGATAAATGTCCCATCACTTAGCCCAAAATCGACCATATTGACGAACCATTTTTTACTAGTCGATGGAGCTGTTTTTTCGGCATTTCCTGTAAGAGATAGGTTGATTGTTGTATCTATGGGTAAGGCTGGTAATGGATTCTTAGGGAAATTAATCAGCGTAACATAGGGCTGAGACAATCGAATTCTTTTGGCGATTATAATTCGTTCTGTCAAATTCAAACTATCCACAAAAATGTCGCCTCTAGCCAAGAAAATGCGCAATTCTTCGCCACCAACACTGTCATCTTTGATAAACTCGACATCTCGTAAGTACAACGCATCTACATCCAAGAAAAAAGGTTTTCCACCCGATTTTTTAACTTCATCTTCCTCTTTTTTGTTATTTCCACCCAACTTATCCAATAATTGCATAAAATCATCCTTACGCTCATTCGGATAACGACGCATATAAAATTTAGCACCAGCTAGCGTTAAGTCATCAATTTTTAATTCTTTTTTTAATAATTTAAAAATATTGGTGTTCAAATTAATTGTGAGGGCTTCACTGTAGAGTAAGGTGTCGCCGTGAAAATCTGCTGCATAGAAATTTTCTAAAACTAATTTATCAAAAAAATCGACCGAAATATGGTCAAAGGTAACCGTCGTTTTGAGTTCTTTAGACACATACCGAGTCGTCGTTTTTAAGACTATATTTTGTACGAATTTTATCTGTAATAAAAAGTAGAAGAGTAAAAATAAACCGATAATCAAGGCAATACCATAACCAAAGACTTTGAGTAGTCTATTCAAAAGTGGCGTATCCACTGATGGTGGGCCTATATTTGGTGTTACATTTTCCAATTAATCAAGCGTTCACGGTTTATATGATAATATCATCTAGTCGAACTTTTCATTCATAACTAGAAACAAATTATATATATAAACCCGAAAATTAGGTATAATTGTTTACTTAAACTTGGATTTAACGGAAAATTAAGAGGTACGGATGGGAATTTGGTATGTGCTCTATTACTAAGGATATTTAAGACAAATAATTAGACATTAAGTTCAGAGGTAAAAAAGAGCAAAATAACTGCCTCGAATACATAATTGTCTAACTCATTATCTCCGTTTACAAAAGAAATACACAATTGTCTAATGTTCTATATAATCATCTAACCAATCATGGACAATAACATTGCAGTTTAGTGCTACTTTTGACTACTCTAGTTATATTACTTATTATTATAGGCATTATAGTTTACTCCATATACGGTCATT
>JAFMDF010000187.1 GCA_017857395.1 Bacteroidota bacterium
ATGAATTTAAACCAAGAGTTAGTAAAAATTGATACAAAAACTCCACAAGAGTTGGAAATAAAAGCTGCTGATAGATTAAAAAATTTAATCTATCAATACCCCAATGACTTAATACTAAGGGAACAATTGGCAGAATTATACTATGAAAATGGTTTATTAGAGGCTGCTGGAAAATTTTGGATGCTAAGCGAACCTACAACGAAAGGCATCAAACAATCTATAGCAGCTTATGAGCGATCTGTTAATTCCTCTGGTACTAAAATTTTGAACGATATAATTTTTAGAGGAGATAAAAATAAATTACCTGAATATGCTAAAAAGAAGTTAATAGCCTTAGAGAAAGATAGTCTGGTTAAGTCGAATTATATTCCTACCTTTTCACCAAAAAAGAATAGAACCAAAAGGAATAGTCATCCCCCTTCACTTTCGGAAAAAATAATGCCATTTATCCTAGTATCAACATTGATTTTTACGCTTATTTTAGCGGTAGTTGCTCTAAGAACTGTAATGAATTGGATATTTTAAAAGTGAATAATTGCCTTCACTATATCCACCGCCACCTCCTTCTTACTTTTCAAAGGAAAATCCTTCACCTCCGTAGCAGAGATAATCTTTACCTTATTGGTATCATGCCGAAAACCAGCCCCTTTGTCCTGCAAAGAATTTAAGACAATCATATCAAAATTCTTTTTTACTAATTTGCCTTTGGCATTTTCCAACTCATTATTGGTTTCTAAAGCGAAACCAACGATAATTTGATGGGGTTGCTTTTGTTTACCTAAAGTAGCCGCTATGTCTTTCGTTCTAGCTAGTGGAATGATCAAACCACCCGCTTTCTTTTTTATTTTCTGGTCAGCTATTGTTTCTGGTCGGTAATCCGCTACCGCGGCGGCTAAGACGGCAATGGCACAATCTGGAAAGGTTTGGGTCGCTGCCTCAAACATCTCTTGCGCCGTCCCTACTCGGATAATATTAATACCAGTTACGTCCGTGGATAAATGAGTTGGGCCTAGAATCAAATCAACCATTGCGCCTTTTGCAGCTAAGGCTTCTGCAATGGCAATCCCCATTTTTCCAGAAGACCGATTGCCAATAAATCGGACAGGGTCAATCGGTTCATAAGTTGGCCCTGCAGTAACGACTGCTTTTTTACCAGATAATTCCTTTTTTTCAGATAAAAAATTGAATAAATAGCTGACTATATCTTCTGGTTCTGCCATTCGTCCTGCACCAACTAAACCACTTGCTAATTCGCCATGTCCAACAGGAATAATATGGTTACCATAGGATTTTATCTTTTCAATATTCCCTTGAGTCGAAGGGTGTTTCCACATATCTAAATCCATGGCAGGTGCTACAAACACCGGACATTTGGCAGATAAATAGGAAGCCGTCAAGATATTATCACAGAAACCATGCGCCATTTTAGCCAAGGTCGTAGCTGTCAAGGGGGCCATAATCATCACATCCGCCCACAGGCCTAATTCCACATGATTATTCCAACTTGCATCGGTCGCTATATCCGCATGTACTGGTTTTTTGGACAAGGTAGAAATAGTCAAAGGAGAAATAAATTCCGTAGCTGCAGGCGTCATTAATACTTGAACTTCTGCCCCTGCTTTTATTAATAAACGGACTAATGTTGCCGATTTATAAGCAGCAATACTTCCTGTAATACCCAAAAGAATTTTCTTACCTGTTAGTCCCATAATTTAAAGATAAAAACTAAACCTACTAAAATGATTTACCTCCAATATCGACGCTTAAAGGTAAATTTTTTTCCTGCCACTTAGTCCTTTAAGTTCACATAGAAACATAACTTAAAATCTAAAGGAACTTAAATAGTTGAGTGGTAAAGGAAAATGTATCGCTAAAATAGTTCAGAAATTAAAAACGTCCAAATCTCCGAAGAAACTTGGACGTTTTTAATATAGAACTACCGACTGCAAATTACTTACAGCCAACTGTACTAAAACCTAGTATTTGTTCTTTCTTTTCCGTCTCCTCCTCCATCTTTATCCTCTCTACCATATCGATAATGTAATTCCCCCTCATTATACTCATGCATTGCAATCAATACAGGGTTTGGTAATCGCTCATAAAATTTAGAGATTTCAATTTGTTCCTTATTTTCATGAATTTCTTCAATCGTATCAGAACTTACCGCAAACTCATCTAATTTTTGGTGCAATTCATGCTTTAAATCTACCGCAAGCATTTTTGCCCTTCTTGTGATGATAGCCAAAGCCTCATAAATATTACCCGTACTCTCTGCTAATACTTTGACGTTTCTAGCTCGAATATTTGGATCAAGCCCTTGAACTCTTGTTTTTATGTCTGACATTTTTGAACTTTTTTAGACTTTTACTGGAATTTGCTTTATATTTCTTAATAGCATCTTTGTATTCGCTTTTTGCATAACGGTCTAAAAAGGCTTCTGCTTTTCTGACCGTTTCATTTAAGCGCTCTTCTTGCTTTTCGTAAACACTATTTTCTGCTAATAGGTAATGTGCTTTTACAATTAGGTATCCTACTTTCTCGGCATCTTTAGAATCAGGATAATCTCGAAGTACATTTTCAAAAACCCTGGTTGCAGACTGATATTCTTTAATATCATAATATAACTGCCCTTCTGCTAAAGACTTTTCTTCTAATTTTTTCCGCATCTCATCTATCAACCGATTTGCCTCTGTAACACGGTCACTTTTAGGATAAGTATTGATAAATAATTGAAATCCATCAATTGCTTTTTGCGAAGAAGATTGTTCTAATCTATATATTGGAGATAATTGGTAGTAGGAGTAAGCAGACATATATTCTGCCTCTTCCTTATACGCACTATTTCCATAAGTAGATACGAAGTTCTTGAAATAATACGACCCCAAGACATATTTCTCTTGATAATAATGCGTGTAGGCATAAGCAAAATACACTTTTTCTGCATCTGCCTTTCCTCGCAAACCATTGATGATTAATTCAAATAAGGTTTGTGCTTTTTGATAATCACCCGCATCATAGTATTCGAATGCTTTTTTTTGTAAAAAATTTGGGTCAGGGTTTGTCCGAATTTTTTCAAATTCACTCCGACAAGAACCGAATAAAAATAACAGCCCAAATAAAAAGCCTATTGCATATCTGTTTATCATAAGCACGCAAAATTAAGTGTTTTTTAGAAGAGTTGACAATTTTTCTTGCTAACTCTCTTTTTTTTAATGCAAACTTCCAATTTTTAACGCATAGATAGCCATTGTCCGTTGCTATTAACGTTTTTTTGCCCGTTAAAAATTTGTTAAACTAAAGAAAGAAAGGGATTAGAGGTGATTAGACCTTATTATTGGTTATTTTTATCATAGAAAAAGTTAAACCTATCTTACTCAATTATTGTATTTATATATCAGGGAGTCTTATTTTTTTAAAACCGTCAGTTGATTCTGATAGTTATCAAGTTGACCGTAAACCATTTATCATGGATACCAAGCCATTAATTAATAGAGTAGCAGCGAGTGGATTAATCACTTTAAACTTAGCAGATTTTTTTCCTGAAGAGGAAATAGCTGTTTTTGATTTAAAGGATTATTTGTTCATGGAATTAATCCTAAAAGAAAAAGATTTTAGGAAAGCACTAAAAGAATTGAATTGGGCACAGTATGCTGATAAGCACTTATTAATTACTTGTTCCACCGATGCTATTATTCCGATTTGGGCCTATATGTTGGTGGCCGTTCATGCTACACCCGTCGCTAAAAGTATTTTTCAAGGAACTCCTGAGGAATTTTATAAACAATCTTTTATTACTACCTTAAATCAACTTGACCTCGACCAATACGAAAATCAATTATTGGTCATCAAAGGATGTAGTGACAAACCCGTTCCTATTGCAGCTTACGTAGAATTGACTAAATTATTACAACCTGTAGCTAAAAGTATTATGTTTGGAGAACCTTGTTCTACTGTACCACTCTATAAAAAACCTAAAGTAAAAAAATAGCAGCCGTTCTCTATGCTTTTTTAATATTTATTATTTTTATATTATTTAAATATTTATATGAAATCCCCCCAATTCAACTTTAACAAAATATATATCGGCTAAAACCAACAATATTCACTCATTTTTTCTAAATTGGCATACCATTCAGACTAATAAACAACTGTGCTGTAAAACTGATATACCATGAAGTCAATTTCTTACTACTCTATTGCCGTAGCTGCTTTTCTAACTTTTGCCCTCTTTGCCTCTTATACAGATTCAAATGAAAAACCTCTAGGTTTGGCTGATTTTTCAGTTACCCATCAATTACCTCAAGTTATCAAACCTGTTAATTTAAATAAGGCATTTGACTTTGCGGGAGAGGCGGTACCTATGGAAAATTTTGATGCAAGAGAAAGATTAGATAGAGAATTGACAGAAAATTCTTACCGACATGGAAAAAATATGTTGAATCTTAAAAAGGCAAATCGTTATTTTCCTTTCATAGAAAAAATTCTTGCAGAAAATGGCGTACCCGATGATTTCAAATATGTAGCGGTGGCGGAAAGTGATTTAAGCAATGCAGTTTCTCCAGCAGGTGCTAGAGGTTTTTGGCAATTTATGAAGCCAACGGCTAGAGATTACGGCATGGAAGTGACGGCAACGGTGGATGAACGCTACCATATAGAAATGTCCACTCGTGCCGCTTGTAAGCATATTTTGAGATTGAAAAAAATTATGGGTAGTTGGACACTCGCAGCAGCAGCTTATAATGTTGGACAGACTAGACTTAAAAGAGAAGTTACCGCACAAAGAGCTAACAGTTTTTACGATCTAAATTTAAACCAAGAAACTTCTCGCTATTTATTTAGACTGATTGCTTTCAAGGAAATCATGCAAAATCCACAAGACTTTGGTTTTAATCTTGGTGAAGAAGGCTACCAACCGCTAGATGATTTTTCGGTTGTAGAAGTCAATACAACTATTCCTAATTTGGGTGATTTTGCTCAAAAATATGGCACTTCTTATCGAATGCTAAAATTGTATAATCCTTGGTTGATTTCCACTTCTTTAGCGAATAAATCGGGGAAACAGTATTTTATCAAAATTCCTCAGAAGTAAATTATGTCAACCGTAGCTTGGACATTCTTGTCCGAGTATTTTCCAGCGATATTTGCTTGGGCATGAATGTCCAAGCTATGGTAATATTCCTTCCTCCATATTTAGTACAATATTTGCAGGTATTATCATACGTTTTGGTCGCTATTTTCACAACCAAATGTTAAATCTCCCTATAGAATAATCTTTTATTCGTAAAAATGGTTATTTTAAAGCTGTATTTGATAACGTGAACCAAATTTCTGCGTTATAGAGTAGTATTTAGTACTGAATTTCACCGACTTCTATAAATATTCATACCATGGCAAATCAAAAGGATAATTATCAATTATTGATTACAAAGCTTGACCAGTTTATTCGAAAGTTTTATGTCAATCAATTGATTCGAGGCGGCTTATACTGTATTGGCTTGATACTCTTCCTATTTATCGCTGTCAATACCTTAGAGCATTTTTTCTATTTTGATACGGGCGTTCGGAAGGGACTTTTTTATTCCTTTGTTGGGATTAGTGCCGCATCATTGATTGGCTGGGTCATTTTGCCTTTATTGAAGTATTTTAATTTAGGGCAAGTTATCTCTCACCAACAAGCGGCTGAAGTTATTGGCAGTCATTTTGGGGATGTGAAGGATAAATTATTGAATGTCCTGCAATTAAAAAATCAAGCAGAAAAATCTAATAACGCTGAGTTAATCCTAGCGAGTATCAATCAAAAAACGGAAAAAATTAAACTCGTTCCTTTTAAGGCTGCGATTGACCTTGGCAAAAATCGAAAATATTTGCGCTATGCGTTGCCACCGTTGTTGTTATTATTAACGATGTTGATCGCAGCACCGAGTATCATTACCGATAGCTCAAATCGTTTGATTAATAATGATACAAAATTTGAACGACCAGCTCCTTTTCATTTTCAAATTAATGAAGAAGATTTAACAGTTGTGCAATTTGGCGATTATACCTTAAATGTAAACGTTGAAGGAGAAGTTTTACCGAATGAAGTGTATATTGATATTGATAATTATAAATATAGATTGAATAAAACAGAAGCAGGAAAATTTGCTTACCAGTTTAGTAATGTTCAGAAGAAAACAGACTTTAAATTGTTTTCTAGTGGGGTAGAATCGGATGATTATGCTTTAAATGTTTTGGCAAAACCAAATATTCTAGGCTTTGATATTAAATTAGATTACCCCGCTTATACCCAAAGAAAGGATGAAGACTTAGCTAATATTGGTGATTTAGTCTTGCCTATTGGAACTAATATTGACTGGATTTTTAATGCACAATATACCGATAATATTAATATGCTTTTCTCTAGTACTGGAAAGAGCGAGACCATTACTAGATTTAGTGATGAATCTTTCACGCATAAAAAGAAAGCATTAAAGGATGAAGGCTATAAATTATTTATTTCTAATGAGTTATTGCCAAATGCCGATTCGATTTCTTACCGAATTACCGTTATTCCTGACCAATATCCAACTATTAATGTAGAGAAATTTGTGGATAGCTTGAATGAAAAATTATTCTTTTTTGTAGGAGATGCCGCCGATGATTATGGTTTACGAGGACTTTCTTTTAATTATAGAATCAATAAAGAAAGTGGTAAACAAGGACAATTAATAACTGTCCAACTTAAAAAACCTGATGCTAAGCAAGCGCAGTATAATTATACTTGGGACATCAACGATTTGGAATTAGCACCAGGAGATGAAGTCGCTTACTATTTTGAAGTTTTTGATAATGATGGGGTGAATGGTAGTAAGTCTGCTCGAACCAATATCATGTTATTTGCCACGCCAACTTTAGAAGAATTGGAGGCAGAAACTGAGCAAAATAACGAAGATATTAAGGATAATTTACAGAAGTCTCTAGAGGAAAATAAGAAGGTGCAGCAAGAAATGAAGAAGACTAGAGATAAAATTTTACAGAAAAAAGAACTGGATTGGCAAGATAAAAAAGAGTTAGAAAAGTTATTAGAGCGCCAGAAACAGTTGGAAAAAATGATTGAAGAAGCGAAAAAAGACTTTGAAGAGAACCTTAAAAATCAAGAAAATAATAAACCAAACGAGAAAATTCAGGAAAAACAGGAACAATTACAGAAGAAATTTGACGAGTTGATGACGGATGAGATGAAGGAATTAATGGAGAAAATGGAAGAATTGTTGCAAAAAATGGAGAAAGAAGATGCCTTGCAAATGATGGAGGATATGGAGATGAGTGAAAAACAAATGGAGAAAAACTTAGAACAATTAGAGGAATTGTTCAAGCAATTGGAGATGGAATATGAGATGCAACAACAAATTGATAAGCTTAATAAATTAGCAGAAGAGCAAGAAAAATTAGCAGAAGAAACTGAAAAGGCAGCTGAAGAATTGAATAAAGAAGAAGAAAATAAAGAGGACAATGCCGGTGAGGAAGAGAATAAAGATGGGGAAGAAAAGGATGGGGATAAGAAAGAAGGCGACGAAAAATCTGATGAAGAGAATAAAGATGGGGAGCAAAAAGATGGGGAAGAAGAAAATAAAGACGGAGATAAAAAGGACGGTGACCAGAAAGATGGGGAGCAAAAAGATGGAGAAAAGAAATCTCAAGAACAATTACAAAAAGAACAAAAAGAGATTCAAGAAAAATTAAAAGAAATTGAAAAGAAGAGTGAAGAGTTAAAGAAGAAAAATGAGGAGTTAGAGAAACCTATGCAGATGGAAGATCAGGAAGAACAAATGGATGGTGCGCAAGAAGATATGGAGCAAAGTCAGCAACAAATGCAGAAAAAGCAGAATAAAAAGGCTTCTAAATCTCAAAAGAAAGCGGCGCAAAAAATGAAGCAAATGGCGCAGCAGATGCAGCAAGGCATGGAATCTGGAGAAATGGAACAAATGGAAGAAGACATGGCTGCGTTGAGACAATTACTAGAAAATTTAGTTGGTTTGTCTTTTGACCAAGAAGAATTAATTAATGAAGTTAGAGCGAATACCATCAATACCCCTAAGTATGTGGAAGATGTACAACAGCAATATAAATTAAAAGATGACTTCAAATTAATCGAAGATAGTTTACAAGAATTGAGCAAACGGGTTTTCCAAATTGAATCTTTTGTTACGGAAAAAGTAACAGAGATTAACTCCAATATGAAGTCAAGTTTGAAAGAATTGGAAGAACGTAAAAAGCCACAAGCAAATGACCACCAACAAAGAACCATGACAAATGTCAATGATTTAGCCTTGATGTTAAGTGAAGTGATGGACCAAATGCAGCAGCAGATGTCTAGTATGATGTCAGGTAGTCAAATGTGTTCTAAGCCTGGTGGAAAATCAGGTAAGTCTGGAAAGAGCGGAAAAGTACCAATGGATAAAATCTCCGAAGGGCAAAAACAAATGAATGGACAGATGCAGCAAATGAAAGATGCGATGGAGAAAATGCAAGGGGAGAAAGGGCAAGCTAAACAATTTGCGCAAATGGCTGCTAAGCAAGCGGCACTTAGAAAAGCATTGAGAGAAGCTAAGCAAAAAATGCAAGAACAAGGTCGTGGTAAAGATGCGCAAGGTTTGCAAGACATCATGGATTCTATGAATAAAGTAGAAACTGATTTGGTCAATAAAAGATTATCCAACGAAATGATGAAGCGCCAAGAACAAATCTTATCTCGATTATTGGAAGCAGAAAAAGCGGAGCGAGAAAGAGAATTTGATAATAAGCGAAAAGCAGAAGCGGCGCAACAAGCAGAACGAAAGTTCCCGCCTTCTTTAGAGAAATATATCAAGGAGCGAGAAGCAGAAATTGAATTGTACAAATCGGTTTCTCCTGCACTTCGCCCTTATTATAAGTCTTTGGTAGAGGAATATTTTAAGGAATTAAAGGCAAAATAAATTGCTAGCGATTAATAAAAAAAGGGCTGCTTTCGATGGAAAGCAGCCCTTTTTTTATTTCACAATTTGAGATTTATACAGATTCTTTTCGATTTGCTAATTCCGCAAAAAAGTCACTTAGAATATGATTGAAAACTGCTGGTCGTTCCATCATCGGCGCATGCCCACATTGGTCAACAATAAATAATTGAGAATTATCAATTAGCTCATGGAATTTTTCACCTACAAATTTTGGGGTCACCGTATCTTCCTTTCCCCAAATCAATAGGGTAGGTGCTTTGATTTGATACAACTTATCTCCTAAATTATGTCGAACGGCTGATTTCGCACAAGCAATAATTCGAATCGCTTTATTTCTATCATTCACAGTATTAAAGACCTCGTCCACTAATTCCTTCGTCGCTACTTTTTTATTATAAAAAATATCCTCTGTCTTATTTTTGATAAATTCATAATTGCCCCTTTTAGGAAAAGTAGAACCTAATGAATTCTCAAATAAACCAGAACTTCCAGTCAAAGTAATAGACCGAATTTGCTCAGGTTGTGCCAAGGCATATAATAAAGAAACATGACCACCTAAGGAGTTTCCTAGTACATGTACTTTACCATAATCTTTATAGGCAACAAAATCAACCACATGGTCAACTAATCCACCTAACCCCACTTTTCTAATAGGTAAGTCAAAAATGGGTAGCATTGGTACCACCACATTATGCGTTTTTGCAAAATGATTAATGATGCCTTGAAAATTGCTTAATGCACCAAAAAGGCCATGTAGCAACATTAATGTTTCGCCCTTCCCTCCTGTTTCAATGTATTTGAATTTTCCTTCTTCCCTAAGTTGATATTCCATCTAGGTATTTAATAAAAATAAAGTGAGTTTTTATGATTTGATAGTTTAATGACATTAATGCAATTAAACTATTCTACAAAAATATCACTTTTATTTCGTCATGGCAATTTTATGTTCAAAAGTAGCTCTTTGAATAATAAATTTGTTTTTATTATATAAATTTTACTTTCATATTTTTAGGTTTTGAAATATGAATACAACTAAGAATAGCATAAAACATTACTAACATCTGTTGATAACTTTGTTAATAACAATAATAACTCACCTTCGTTTTCCACTATTCCACAGTTATTTTTGTTAATTTGTGCATATCTAATCCTATTTTAATTTCCAGAAAGCACTCTATTTTCTTTAAATTGAAAATTAACATATAATAAAATAGCCAGTAAAATTAATGCTCCAGCCTGGTGCATCGCTCCATAAACCAACGGAATTCTTCCAAAACAATTCACAATTGTTAATATACCGAGTAAAAATTGTATTCCTAGCATCCCGATTAGCAACTTATTTCCTAGACTCAATTGGCTAGACATTTTTACTTTTCTAATTTTTACAAAAAAATAAATAATAAAAGCGGATAAAATATAAGCAGTACTTCGATGTAAAATTTGGACAAAAGCTTTTATGGAAGCACTTCCTTCATAATCCACTACATCCGCAACATTTCCACTTAATGCACTCATCAAACGCTCTCCTTCTACAAAAAATGGAAAATATGGATGAATTAAACCAGCCCGCATACCTGCCATCAATCCACCAAAAATAATTTGAATCATCAATACGCCAGCTATCCCCCAGCCTAACCGTTTAAATTTGGTTAATTTATAGTCTGTTCTCAATGGTTGTCGAGCCATAAACCAAGTCCAAATTAAATAACCGAACAAAATGGTCGCGAGCGATAAATGCCCGACTAATTTATATGCACTTACCCAAGTCCGATTATCCGCGTTTAAGCCACTAGCCACCATTATCCAGCCGAAGGTGGCAACAATTGCAGCCAATCCAACAGTTATCCCCAACCTTTTCAACAACCAGTTAGGAATTTGCTTTTTCCAAAGAAAAAATAGAAAAGGAAATAGAAATACAAAGCCTAAGGTTCTAGCCCATAGTCTATGAAAAAACTCCCAGAAAAATATCACTTTAAAACCAGATAAATCCATATCTGCGTGAATCGTTTCGTATTGTTTTTTAGCTGCCACTTTGTAGAGTTCAAAAGCTTCTATCCATTCCGCTTCGTTCAATGGAGGAATAGTTCCTTGAATAACCGCCCACTCTGTAATGGATAAACCAGAATCTGTTAAACGAGTGACGCCTCCAATAACGACTTGTATAAAAACCATCGCTACGCCAATGAACAACCATACACGGACTGCTTTATTAATTGGATTTTTTAGCACGCTACTTTTTTCAGATAAATTAATTTGTTCGACGACTTCTTTTTTCATTTTTATTTTTTCTGTGCTGCCAGACAGATAACTTCAATACTGCAAGGCTAAATTTAGAAATGGGCGGAACAAGAGCGAGCAACTCTTTTTTATACACACTTCTAATATCTTATTAATGGATTATAATTTAAAATTTAAAAAAAACTACTCATCATTAGTGGTGTTAGTTTGTGAGTATTAATTTTCAATAAACCTTGATGAATTCCTTACTAACTTTTCTACTTTCTTACCAACAACTAATTAATACTCAAAATCCTTTGCTATCAATGTTTTAGGGATTTATCCACAGATAAGTGGAGAACTTTTGTATTAGTTCTTTTTTATTTTTTAACTATTGGTAATAACTCCTAAACCTGTTAGTAGGCTATTCGCTTATTGTTACTAAGTCTTTTTTTCTACTACTTGACTGATGACGTTGTGAGTAATTGTGATGAACTAGTCATTAATTAACATTGATTTCCACAGTTACTGACACTATTCTAACACCTATTTTCGGAGTATAACTTAGATTTTTTAATTTGATTATTTATCTAAACTAAAATCTATACTATTATAACACAAAGGTCAGGCTATTTCCTCAATATCATTGTCATTATTTTATAAAATCTTATTGACTTGTAGAGTATTAGGAATGCTATTTAAAATACTTAATTGGGAATGAAGACCTTATGAATTGAGGTTATTTTATTTATAGAGTATTTGGTTAATAAGCTGAATTTTTATGAGTAAAAGTGATGGAAAATAGGATGTGGAAAGAATTACGTATTTCTGTGAATAACTACTATCTAAAAATACTAGACTAAACTGCTTTTTTGGCTTACGAACAAAAATTCTTTTATTATCCACGTTTTCCACAGAGTTGTAAACATTCGTTTGTAACTTTTGTATTTTTCAAAAATCACTCAAAAATAATGCCCCTGAGAATCGTGTATTTGAAAGCTGACTGTATCTCAGTCCAGTAGGATTTACAGAAAAAGCGTTTAAACAATTAGATTACGCGATTTTTATGACTGAATACCCCTTTTTTGCCCTATTTATTGGGCTTTTTGATAGATTTATGTTGAATAACTTGATGATGCTACTATCATATTTTTGAAAGGAAACACCAATTTTCTCTAGAAGGCCATCTATCTTTTAAAAATTATGATGGTTAGATGTTTACTAGTACTTCTATTTTTTCCTATTTTTCTATTTGCTCAAAAAACTAAATTGAAAGAAGTCTATTTTTATAATTCGCCTCAATTAAGTAAAGCCTATTCTGTATTAAAGAAAAATAAACTCATTAAACATGGAGCTTATAAATCCTATTTTGAAAATGGTAAAATCAAAGAGACTGGAATTTATGAATTCAATTTGAAGGTTGGAGAATGGATTGAATTTAATAATTATGGAGAACCCCAAAAATATAAAACTTATAAAAAAGGAAAACTAGAGGAGCAGCGAAAGACTGGAATATGGGAAAAATTCTACGAAGGTGGAAAAGTTATAAAAAGGTATGACCACGATAAAGAGGAACAGCTTGAAACATTATTTGTTCTTCAGATTGAGTTTCCAAGAATTGCTAGAGAGAATAATATTCAAGGAGTTGTTGAAATAGGATTAGTGATAGATGAGGATTGTGAAATTAAGGAGATTAATATAGTCAAGTCTTTGGAAACTGATTGTGATGAAGCTGCTTTAAATGCTATTCGTAAGCTAGCTGAATTAATACAAAAATATGATAAGACTAAATGTACTGGAATTAAGCAGGTAATTCCAGTACACTTTAAGATAGAGTAGACCTATTATTTAATAATTACGTTTTTTAAAAATTGTTTTTTGAAGATCAAGATTTTAACTGCTTACTGCTACTGCTGACTGTTTTATATATCCAACTTCAAATAAAGTGGACAATGGTCAGAGTGTCGAGCGGCCTCAATATGATAAGCTTCGACTAATTTATCTTTTAGATTCTCCGTAACGGATTGATAATCTATTCGCCAACCTTTATTATTGGCTCGGGCATTCGCTCGATAACTCCACCAGCTATACGCTACTTTTTCTGGATTCAAGTGTCGGAAACTATCGACCATTCCATTAGCAAACCATTTGGTCATCCATGCTCTCTCTTCTGGCAAAAAACCAGAATTCTTACTCTTTGGATTATGGATATCCTTTTCAGTATGTGCGATATTATAATCACCAACTAAGATTATTTGCTTTCTTTCTTTTTTTAATTCTTTTATCCACAAAAAAATGTCCCTGAGAAACGCGTATTTGAAATCTTGACGGACTGTCCCTCGTGTACCTGACGGAAAATAGCAATTCAACAAAGTGATTCCGCTAAAATCAGTACGAATTAGCCTTCCTTCGCTATCATAATCGTCAATTCCCATGCCTTTTACTACTAAATCTGGCTTTTGCTTGCATAAAGTAGCGACTCCGCTATACCCCTTTTTCTCCGCAGAATGCCAAAAATGATGATATCCCAATTCTTCAAACGGTGTCATATCGACTTGTTCTAAGTTGGCCTTGGTTTCTTGTATACATATTATGTCATAATCATTGGCTGCGACAAATTCTACTAAGCCTTTTTTGATAGCTGCTCGAATGCCATTGACATTATAAGAAATAATTTTTAACATCTGTTGATAAGTTTGTTGATAGTATGAATAACTTTTAGATTTTTGAATCTAGTATAATTGTCTAAATAATTACTTTTTCTAAAACTCGAAAATAGACATAAAAAAAGACATGATTCCAAAACCATGTCTTTTTATTTGATGAAAAGTTACTAAAGTGAATGTAGTTGATATTCATAACTTACGACTTATAACTCATCACTAAATTTATCCCATTTCAGAAACAACCTCCTTTACCTCAGGAATCATTCGCTGCAACATTCCTTCAATTCCAGATTTCAAAGTAACCGTTGAAGATGGGCAACCGCTACAAGAACCTTGTAGAATTACGGTAACAATTCCTTCTTTGAAAGATTTAAAAGCGATGTTTCCACCATCCATTTCCACAGCTGGCTTGACATATGTATCAATTAAATCTTTAATTTTTTGTACAATTTCTGCTTCATCACCAGAATATTCGTAACCGACGCCTTTTTCTGCTTCGATTTCTGCCATCGCTGCTTCGAATCCCTCATTAATAATGCCACCTCCATCTTCGATATAATTCTTGATGAATTTTTTAGCTTGTAACATGATGTCTTCCCAAGCATAATTGATATGTTTGGTAATCGTCACAAAATTATTACAAACATACACGCCTTTGGTATATGGTTGCTCGAATAAGGCAGTCGCAATTGGTGACCATTCTTTTGCCAATTCTTCTTCTCTAAAATCTGCTGTCCCTTGAAACAACATTCTATTCGTTACAAATTTTAAAGATTCTGGATTTGGTGTTTGCTCGGTGTATAACATCACCGGGCTTTTAGTTGCTGTACTTGTACTCATTACTTTATTAAATTTGATGGTTCTCAGCTGATAATTGTTGGTAACTGAAACCTGATTAGTCAATAATTACCACATTTTCTTCCTAGTTGCATTTAAAAACTACGTTTTCTATCTGCAAAAATGATATGACTATGTGGTTGGAAAACGAAATTACTACAAAATTAAGTCTTCATACTTTAAAAACACATTAAATCCTTTTTCGTTGAAATATTTCTTTGTTTCTGTAAAATTTCGATTACTTGTTGCCAAAACAAAGTCCCCTCCCCAGGCACCTAAAGATTTTACCACACCCCAATAATCACTAAAATAAATGGATTGCATTTTTTCAAAACCAATTAATTCGGAAATGATGTTTTCATGCTCTTTTAACAACTTTTCAAAAGCTTTTAATCCACTAATGTGGATAAGTTCGGTGGATAACGTGGATATTTTTTGGATTTTTGAATTAGGAATGATTCCTTTCTCCCGATACCTAGCAATTCCTTTTTTGCTATCCTGTTTTTTATCTAAGTAAACGAAATATAGTTGGTCTTTGAAGCTTGGATTAAAAGCTACGGCTTCAAAAACTGGCTTATTTTTTCCTTTTAGTTGATAACTAATCGGTGAACTAGCAGTAGCGCTAGCAATATCGTAACCAGAACCACCGAATGCTTCAAATAATAATTCAAAAGGGTCGCATTTTGCCCATTGAGCTATTAAGGATATTAAAGTGGAGCTTGTACCTAACCCCCAATCTCTCGGGAAGGTCAATTTAGTGGTTACGTTATCCACAAGATTGTTAATAAATTCTGGATTTTGTTTTTGGGCTTGTAATAAAATGACTCGTAATCGTTCTGCAATCGGATTATTGTCGATTTTTTGGTGTAAATGTGTATAAATATGTTGAAACCAAGGATAACTTTTGGAATCTTGACTTTCCCAGACTAATTTTTGAATTTGGTTGGATTCAACTGTTAGGGATTGCCCTAATTTTGTTGGTAACGCTATGGCTAATGCGCCATCCAAAACTAGGTATTCTCCTGTTAATAATAATTTGCCGTTGGCGTAATATTTTTGCAATGTTGATATTGTTTTTTCGACGCTGATTCCGTTGATTTTTATGATTTTTTATGTTTCGAATAGTGATAAGTACTACTCTTTACTTTTCGAGTCTATTATTATTGTGACTGGTCCAGCATTAATTAAAGCGACTTTCATATCTGCCCCAAATTCTCCAGTATAAACTGGTCGCCCTGAAATCATGCCTAATTGTTTGACGAACTGTTCGTATAAAGGTATCGCAATAGCTGGTTTGGCTGCTTTGATAAACGAAGGACGATTGCCTTTTTTGGTACTGGCATGCAAAGTAAATTGACTGACCACAATTATTTCTCCTGCAATGTCTTTAATGGAAACGTTCATTAATCCATTTTCATCTCCAAAAACACGTAAGCCACTTATTTTTTTACAAAGCCATTGAATATCTTCTGCATTATCCGTTGGTTCTATGCCTAATAGGATTAAAAAACCTTGTTCGATTTTGGATTTTACTTGTTGGTTGATGGTAACGGAGGCTTCGCTGACTCTTTGGATGACTACTCGCATTTTTTTGAATGATGAACGATGAACGATGAAATATGAATTGTGTGTAAAGGTAAAAATATTTTTTGAGCGAGTTTTTTAAATTAAGTTATTCGCTTTTTATCTGTATTTTATTTGCAATTATAGAAAGTGAGCCGATTTGGACTGATAGTGAACCGATAATGCTAATTTTCTGAGATTTTTTATTTACTCCATTAAAATTGCTATCACTTTTGGCAAAGCTGCTTCTACCCATTCCCCATATTGACGACCGCTTGGATGTAAATTATCCATAGAGAATGCCTCTGGTGAATCGCCTAACTGTCTTGAAAGGGTTGTTATATCTACAAACAGAATATTTTGGTCTAGGCATTTTTGTTTAATGTAGTCATTATACTCGTCAATCTTTAAGGCTATTCGTTCTCGGTTATTCCCTCCAAGCGGCGTAACTCCATAATCTGGTATGGATAAGACAAACACATTTTCTTTACCATTCGCTAATTCTATTGATTTGAGGAGTAATGCATCAAATTCAATCTCGAATATTTCAAAAGGTTGCCCCCAAAACTGATTATTGACACCAATTAATAACGATATTAAATTATAATCTGATGATACGGTATCGGCTATTGCTTTTAAAAGATCATCTGTTTTCCACCCACTTTTAGCTATGATTGTTGTTTGTGCTATTTCAAACCCATTTTCTTTCAATTTTTCGCTCAGTTGATTGGGCCATCTTTCAGCTGTTTCGACTCCTTGACCGATTGTATAGGAATCTCCTAAGGCTAAATATTTTATTGATTGCTTTATGGGAATTTCTACTTGTTTTTTGCAAGCTGTAAATATTAGAGTGAATGATATAATAACAATGCTGTTTATTAGAATGAATGCTCTCATATTAGGGTATAATAGTTATTAGGTGTTCTAGTTTTGATACTTTATTTTTATTAATAGAGATATTGGCAATTTTGGATTTATTTTTTATAAGGTTCTTTTTTTGGTTTGGGTTAGGGGAGTTTTATGGGTGATGTTTCATTGTTTTTTGAGTTATTGATAAAAATAATTTATTGGTTTTTCCTCTATATAAAACCCGTGTTCAGTATTCTCCTCAAAAATTCTAGTGATATTTAGTTCTTTTGGAAAAATTTCAGTTGCTGTGTCAGTTCCAATCTTTGAAACAGATAAAATTAT
>JAFMDF010000188.1 GCA_017857395.1 Bacteroidota bacterium
ATAAAAAGGCTGCTTAGTTAACTATTCTGCGTGTCCAGTGTCGTGACGACGACCAATATTGATTATTTATATAAATCAGGTTTTCCTAATTATGTAGAATTAGTTAAAGTAGGGCAGAATTCGTATGATGAGCTATTAAGCAATCCAGAGATTGATAGCTACGTAAAAAAATTTGCAAAAGATTTTTGGATTCCTTTAAATATGTGTCTGGTTAAATACAATTTAAATAATGAATATTGGAATGACCCTTTATTTGTTATATCTAGTAGAGGATTGGCTAGTGGAATAGATGACCCCCTAAAAAGAATTTCACCTTCATTGATTAAATTACGAGAGATGGGAGAAACTATGGAATATTACAATAACTTTGAAAAATATGGTAATATCGTATCAAGGTTATTCTTTTTTTCCTTTCCAGATGTCGCAGTTTGGATGTTTACTAAAGGCAGTCCTGAATTTGAAGAAATTTTAGCAAAAACAGGTGCGAAAGTAAAATTAGAGAACAACAAAAATTACAAAATAGGAAATGGCATCTTAATCAAAACAGTAAAACGATATATAACTACTACAGGAAATAAGCTAGAATGTGGTGTTTTTTTACCCAAATAAATTATTAAGCCCTTTTCCTATAATGTGTCAATTTCTATTTTAATTTTGTTACCTATACTCTCTTATACAAGCGTCTAACAGTATTTTTAGTAAACCCCTTTCCTCTTACAGTAGTAAAACTATTTTGATTTAATTCATTAGCTATCTTTTCAAAAGTCATTCCTTCATTTCTACACCTAGTAATCAAACTAATAGCCCTAATATTATTAGGGTTTAGAGCTGCTTTTTCTTTTCTCTTTTTACCTCCTAATATTCTACCAGAATTAGAAAAGTTTTTAGGTTTTCCTAGTGTTGCTCCCCTTTTCTTTTTTTCATTTAAAGCGAGCTTGGTTCTAATAGAAATCAACTCTCTTTCCCTTTGGGCGATTCCTGCAAAGATGGATAAAGTAAGACTATCTGTATTGGGTAAATCTCCATGATAAATAATTTACCTAGTTTCTTTTTGATTTGAAAAATATGTTCAACGTCTCTTGATAGTCTGTCTAATTTGGCAACTATCAATGTGCAATTGTTCGCCAAGCAATAATTGATAGCTTGTTGCAATTGCGGTCTGTTATCAATTGCTTTACCGCTTTCAGTTTCCGTAAATTCTTTTACAATCGTTGCTTTGTCAATCTCACTAAAGTGCTGAACAATAGCTTTTTGAGATTCCAAACCAAGACCGCTTTTCTTTTGTTTCTTGGTACTTACTCTATAATAAGCGACATGATTTTTCATAGAAAACAAAGTTAATTATAAAAAGTAACATAGCTAGAACCTCCCTTCTAGCTATGTTACTCCCTTTTCAACCATCTTACCGTCACAAGGCTAGAACGGTGCTTCTAGCCTTGTAACGATTATCTTCATCCCCATTGTCCTAATTTAACAGAATCCATTATTTTAAAAAAAACGATAAAAATATTACCTTTGAAAGCAATAGGCAATAATTATGTTTAGACATATTTATAAGTATTTTTGTATTGAACCACCAGACAAAATCACAAAAGCTTTAATTAAAAACTAACGCCACAGAAAGAATTAGAAAAGAATTATACCTTAAAAATTATCAATCAAACCTTTTAAGCCCATGCCCAAAAACAAACATCAAAAAAATCGCATCCCCGATTGGCTACAATCCTATGTAGAGCGAAACATAGGCAAACCACCTGTTTGGCAATTCCCACCCATTCCAGAAATGGAAGAAGGCATTTATTTCCGCCCTTTAAATTTCAGCAACCGTGTTCATTTCTTAAAATTATTTGAAAATGACCAAGACTCTTGGATAGCCGAAAGATTCAAGGATGCAGAAAGTGTGTACGAATATGTGTGTATGTCCCGAATCATCATGCCTTATTCCTTCAAAAGAGGTGGACGAGATTGGTTAGTTTACAAGGAGAAAGCATGTATTGGTATTTTACACGGTTTTGAGTTTAGTAAAGAAAGTGGGGAATTTACGCAGCGACGTTGTTCAATTGGCTATGCTTTTGGAAAGGCGGTTCGAGGTAGTGGAATTCCGCAAAAAGTGGTTCAGCATTTTCAAAATTACTTGTTTACCAAATGGAAAATGCTTTACCTCACAGCATCCGTAAAAAAAGAAAATATTCGCAGTATCCGATTCTTAAAAGGATTGGACTATATCGAACGACCACCAGAACCCAACGAGGAAGGGGAAGAAGAAAAGTATGTTTCTGATACTATTATTTTAGATTTATTTCGGTCTAAAAGGACGCAGAATAAAGTACATGCCTATTGGGAAAAATCAGCTAAAGAATATTTGACTTGGCGAGCTACTTGGGTAAAACAGCCAGATGGAAGTTACAAGATTCCTAGGAATTAGCCTCAATAAATAATTATCGTATATTTACGTATCTGAGAAAACTACCTAAACTCATTACATGAAAAGTCTCGCCAATAATGAATTTTACAAACAGTTATTTGCCGATGTAAAACAGAAAATCCAACACGCCCAAGTCAAAGCGGTCGTTGCGGTCAATCAAGAACTATTATTACTGTATTGGGAGATTGGGAAATTGATAGTAGAACGCCAAGAAAAAGAAGGCTGGGGAGCCAATGTAATTAATCAGCTTTCTAAAGACCTCAAAAAAACGTTTCCAACAATGAAAGGCTTTTCGCCAAGAAATTTAGGTTATATGAAACGTTTTGCAATAACCTATCCTAATTTTTCAATTTTGCAAGTGCCACTTGCAAAAATTAGTTGGTATCACAACATCACACTTCTACAAAAATGTCCCGATGAAAAAATACGCTTCTGGTACGCTCAACAAGCACTAGAAAATGGTTGGTCAAATGAACTCAAAACTTACCGAAAGAAAGCGGCTGAAGAATATTCCCTAAATCATGGTGATTTTTAAAATCACCATGATTTAAATTTAAAAATACTAGCAACTTCAACGTTCAAGCGCAGGAATTAAACCATAATTCAACTTCTCTTGATGGAAATTAAGAAATCCTTCTATGCTGCCAAACCATGTTAAAATTTCCTCTTTTGGAATTTTGGTTTCACAATCTTCTAGGAAAACATGAAAAGAACTATGTGGCCAACTTTCAGGCGTTTTAGTAAATTTATGCAAAACTGGATTTAGATGCAGATAACGAATTACATTTGTTAAGTACCTAGCATTGCCTACCATTTTGCGCTTAGTATTTTGTCTCAATAAACTTCCCTTTCGGTTATGGTATTTATTAAATGCTTTTGCATAGCCTCCTAAAAAATTATGAAATTGTCTATGAACGATGTAGTGGTTCAATTCTTCTTTAGAAAGCCCTTCTGGAATTTTTAAATTGTTGGAATTCCTTTTTTTCTCTGCTAAGAAATCTAGTAGTGTTTTTTCAGACCTGACTTTTATCAGTAAATGGAAATGGTTAGGCATTAAGCAATAGGCTAAAGTGGACACGACTCCGTTTAGTTTTTTAGCGTATTTTTCTAAAAAATAAAGGTAATTTTCTTCATCTATAAACATATCTTCTGAACCATTTGAATGGTTGTAGACATGATAGCCCCCTCCTGGCTCGTAGGTTGGTTGTTTACTCATAGTTATTTGTTTTACTGGTTGATATTTATTTATTTAAATCATGGTGATTTTATATTATTTAAATCATGGTGATTTTGAAAATCACCATGATTTGGACTTCTATTCTTGTCGAAGTTCTATCATCACCTCCAAAATCTGACTAGCCGCCTTAGAAATAACCGTCCCTGGTCCAAAGATCCCAACAACCCCAGCCTTAAACAAAAAATCATAATCCTGTGGAGGAATCACGCCACCAGTAATCACAATAATATCTTCTCGACCTAAATCTGCTAAAGCTTGAATCGTTTGCGGTACTAAAGTTTTGTGACCAGCTGCCAAAGAAGAAATACCTAAAATATGCACATCATTTTCGATGGCCTGTTGTGCCGCTTCTTGAGGAGTCTGGAATAATGGCCCTACATCGACATCAAAGCCAATATCAGCAAAACTAGTCGCTATCACTTTGGCCCCTCTATCATGTCCATCTTGCCCTAGTTTAGCGACCATAATCCGAGGTCTTCGACCTTCCAATTCGGCAAATTTATTGGATAAATCTCTTGCTTTTTGAAAAGCTTCATTATTTGTTCCCATAGCACTTGAATAAGCTCCTTGAACAGTTCGAGTCGTTGCTTTATAGCGACCAAAATGCACTTCCATTGCATCGGAAATTTCGCCTAAAGTGGCTCGAACTCTTGCTGCTTTGATTGCTGCTGCTAATAAATTACCTTTCCCTCCTGCGACCTCCTTCAATTCTTTTAATGCTTGTTGTATGGTTACTTCGTCTCGTTCTGCTTTTATCTTATTGATACTGGCAATTTGTGAATTCCTAACAGCCGTATTATCAACTTCTAAAGTATCTAAAGTTTTTTGTGCTTTATCATTTTGAAATATATTCACGCCAATAATTTTATCAACGCCACTATCAATTCTCGCTTGTTTTTTAGCCGCTGCTTCTTCAATTCGCAATTTGGGTAAACCATTTTCAATAGCTTTTGCCATTCCGCCTAAGACTTCCACTTCTTCAATTAAAGCCCATGCTTTCTCGGCAATTTCTTTGGTCAAATATTCTACGTAATAAGAACCGCCCCATGGGTCAACGGCTTTGGTAATATCCGTTTCTTGCTGTAAATATTTTTGGGTATCTCTGGCTATTTTTGCAGAAAAATCAGTTGGTAAGGCAATCGCTTCATCCAAAGAGTTGGTATGTAAAGATTGAGTCCCACCAAAGACCGCTGCCATTGCTTCAATCGTCGTTCGTGCAATATTATTAAAAGGGTCTTGTGCCGTTAAACTCCAACCAGAAGTTTGGCAATGTGTTCGTAAAGCCAAAGATTTTGGATTGGTTGGATTAAATTGTCCAACGATTTTTGCCCATAACATTCTGGCAGCTCTCATTTTGGCAATCTCCATAAAATGATTCATGCCAATACCCCAAAAGAAGGACAATCTCGGTGCAAAATCATCTATTTTCAAGCCTGCTTTTAAACCCGTTCTAATATATTCTAAACCATCTGCTAAAGTATAAGCCAATTCAATATCTGCGGATGCCCCAGCTTCGTGCATGTGGTAACCACTAATACTAATCGAGTTAAATTTTGGGATATTTTGCGAAGTATATTCAAAAATATCTCCAATAATTCGCATGGAAGGTTGTGGTGGATAAATATAGGTATTCCGCACCATAAACTCTTTCAAAATATCATTCTGAATCGTTCCACTTAACTTGGATTGGTCAACTCCTTGTTCTTCCGCGGCTACAATATAAAACGCCATAATTGGAATCACCGCCCCATTCATGGTCATCGAAACCGACATTTTGTCCAACGGAATTTGGTCGAATAGCATTTTCATATCTTCGACACTATCAATCGCTACCCCTGCCATTCCAACATCGCCCACTACCCTCGGATGGTCAGAATCATAGCCTCTATGCGTCGCTAAATCGAAAGCAACAGATAAACCTTTTTGTCCTTGTGCTAAGTTTCGACGATAAAATGCATTACTTTTTTCGGCGGTCGAAAAACCTGCATATTGGCGAATCGTCCAAGGTCGTACGGCATACATTGAACTATAAGGACCACGTAAATTAGGCGCCATTCCTGCCACAAAATTTAAATGCTCATAATCCTTAACGGTATCAGCATCATATTGTGATTGAATGGTAATGCCTTCAGAACTTTCCCAAGTTTGTTCTGTAGCTTGGATATTCTTGTCCGAGTCACTAGTTCGCTTGAAAGGTATATTTTTAAAATCTGGTTGTTTCATATTTTTGACGCTGATTGCGCTGATTATTATGATTTTTTATGTTGGGGTAAGTAGGCAAAATTAGTTTTTGATTTCCCCACGAATTTATTAACCCCACGGATTTTATTTTTTCGATAATTGTGTCGCTTATTGCTGTTGCCAAGCCTCTACCAATGTCTTGAAACAAGCCACTTGGTCACCATTTGGGTCACTATTTTCTTTTTCGCCATAATAAACTGCCATAAACTCCTCTGCACTAGACCAAACCGTCTGCATCATGCCTTGAAATTTTGGTTTCATGGTTGAGGTAGCATTCGCTCGATAATCAATCGTTTGTTGCACTTGTTTGGAAGCAACTTCAGCAGTCCTCCACGGACAAGTAATGACTCGAAAACCTTTCATGGCGAAATAGGCTGCCGTTGGGTCTGCCCGTTCATAATGCCAATCACAAATCACGACATCCTTTGGTATTAAATCAATAGCTCTATGGGTATTATTCATACTCGCTTCCCACATTCCAATGCCTGTTGTTTTTCCATCAATCAATCTATCTCCCCAAATCCATAATTCCTTTTTAGTCTGAGCTAGATGGTTGCTGATTTTAGTGACTTCTTGTGCAAATAATTCCGCTTTATCTCGACCTCCACAACGTGGGCATTTATCATCACCAATATAAAAAACTTCATCCATGCCTGCATGAAAAATAGTCGTTTCAAAAACGGCAGTAATTTCATCTACTAAATCAAAAACGACTTCATGTACATCGGGATGGAGCGGACAATAACTTTTACAATATAAACCGTCCGCATTTGGCCACTCATATTTTTCGGGTAATTGAACATGAGGTGTTTCATCAAACTGTGGATAAACCGTTAATAGTTTACTTAAATTGCTATGCCAAGATTGATGCCCTAATAAATTGATTTGCGGAACAAGCTGAATTTGATGTTTTTGGCAAATCTGAACTATTGATTTAATCTCCGCTTTCGTTAAAGCAGCTTTATTGACCAATTCGGGATGCGATTCATATTGATAATCGTAATCGACCCTTAATAAAAGCGTATTAACTTTTGCGGGAGCTAACTCGTTTTCAATAAACGTAAGAAATTTAGGAAGACTTTCGCTTTTCGGAATCTTTAAAGACAAACCTCGAATGGGCATTAATTCGGTTACCCTATCATCTTGACCTATTGCCTCAATAGGTACTAGAAAAAATAATAAAAGAAAATAGCTTAAAATTTTCGATGTTGTCATGTACTAAATTTTTAGATTCTATTCCTTAGCCAATTAGATGTCCCAACTTCTGCTACTTTCAACTGCTGCTGATTTTTCAAGTATAATTTCAATCCAATCTTAGCCGCCAATTCTGCCTCTGCCGCTCGTTCTGCTAAAATCTTATCCGCAGAATAATAATTTTTAACAAAATGCGTATCAAAATTACCAGAAGTAAAGGCTTCATGTTCACAAACAAATTTGCCAAAAGGCAAAGTCGTTTGAATACCTTCTATTTCATATTGCTTAATGGCTTCCAACATCAATTCAATAGCGGCTTCTCTAGTTTGCCCATAAGTCACCAATTTGGCAATCATCGGGTCATAATAAATCGGAATGTCTTGCCCCTCTTCATAACCGTCATCCAATCGAATTCCTTCGCCTACTGGTCTTACATATTTTTCTAAAGTACCGACACTTGGTAAGAAATTATTTAACGGGTCTTCGGCATAAACTCTAAGTTCTAAAGCGTGTCCATTGATAGACAAATCTTTTTGTGTAAACGCTAATTTTTCTCCTCTGGCTACTTTGATTTGCTGTTCTACTAAGTCGATGCCTGTAATTAATTCTGAAACAGGATGTTCGACTTGCAAACGAGTATTCATTTCTAAAAAATAGAATTTCTTATCCCCATCTAATAAAAATTCGACGGTTCCTGCACCTACATAATCACAAGCTTTAGCCACTTTAACGGCTGCTTCGCCCATTGCCTTTCTAATCTTTGGCGTCAAGACTGCGGAAGGTGCTTCTTCGACTACTTTTTGATGTCTTCGCTGCACACTACATTCTCGCTCAAATAAATGCACTACATTCCCATGTGTATCAGCTAATACTTGAATTTCAATATGTCTAGGAGAAGTAACATATTTTTCTATGAAAACAGACCCATCGCCGAATGCAGAAGTCGCTTCACTAATGGCTCGTTCCATTTGCTCAGGTAATTCTTTCAAATTTTCAACGATTCTCATCCCTTTTCCACCACCACCTGCAGAGGCTTTAACAAGAATTGGAAAACCGACTTCGATGGCAATTCTTTTAGCTATCTCAATATCAGTAACTGCTTCATCAATACCAGGCACCATTGGAATGTCATAGTCCTTCACTGCCTCTTTCGCTGCCAATTTGCTACCCATAATTCGGATAGCATGTGGTCGTGGACCAATAAAAGAAATGCCTGCTTTTTCTACCTTTTCTGCAAATTCTGCATTCTCACTTAAAAAACCATAGCCAGGATGAATCCCATCTGCACCCGTTTGTTTGGCAGCATCAATGATTTTATCCATCACCAAATAAGATTGACTCGAAGGGGCAGGGCCTAAAAAAATGGCTTCATCTGCGAATCGTACATGCAAGGCATTTCGGTCTGCTTCCGAATAGACGGCTACTGTTTTAATGCCCATTTTTTTGGAGGTACGCATGACTCTTATGGCGATTTCGCCTCTATTGGCTATTAATATCTTTTTCATGATTCGATATATTCAAATCATGGTGATTTTTAAAATCACCATGATTTTAGTTCTATAATTGTTGAAATTCAGTCCAAGCTGCTTCCGCTAACTGGTTCGTCAAATTTTCAATATAATAACTCCCCGCAGCAGGGTCAATCACTCTATCCATATAACTTTCCAATTGCATTAAATGCTGAATATTCAAGGCAATTCGCTGAGCAAAAGGCGTTCCTAAACCATCTTTGATTTCATCAGATGGATAAATATATAAGCGCTTTGCCCCACCGATAACGGCTGCCATTGCTTGAGCAGTTGCTTTGATTTTATTATAATTTTCGTTATCGGTTTGTGTAGCAGTAGTTAGATGCGCTTCGATATTAGGAAGTGCAGGACTTGAAATATTCCATGCTGCTAAAACTTGTTGCCAGCATAATTTTAAAGCCCTGATTTTAGCAATATTTACAAAATAACTATCGCCAATAGCAATAGAAAATTGAATTTGCGAATGGAATTGATTGAGGTCTAAGTTTTGTTCATTTAATGAAGATAAAGCAGTATTTCCACTAGCTAAAGTTTGAGTTATTTCGGCAACTATTTTTTCTGTACCTCGCATAAAAGAGCGAGTATTAATCGTCATTAATTGCGCCTTTGGCAATTGCGTAATAATCTCCTGCAAACGAGCAGCATCTTTAGAATTACTGACTATTTTACCTTTAAAGCTAAAAGTACAATTCAATTTCTGTCCATCATATCCCTTCTCTTCCACATAAGCTAAGAAGAAGCCTATAAATCGTTTCCAAGACTTTTGCTTAAAAATAAAATGAACAGAAATCCATTCTAATTCAATGTCTTTTAATAAGGTTTTTAGCTCTGTTTTAGAAGGACTTTTGCGCAATTCAAATGCAATCGCATTTACACCATTCATCAAAGCATTCAAGGCTTCTTTATTGGCGAGTTGCATATTACCTACTTGCACTTTGACGCCTATTTCCCAATCATTGTTAGTCCTTTGATTGGTCAAAGGGGTTGGTGTATTTGCTAAATCGTCCGCATGTGCAAAAGGCGTCAAAGTAATATCCTCATTGATAGCCCAATTTAGCCCATCAATCGGCTTACCTTTTAAGTCCTTTGTTACTTTCGCTAACCAATCTGCTTTGGAAACTGGCTGGAATTGTTCGAATAATGTTGCCACGTTTATTTTTTTAGAAGCGAGAAGTCAGACCGTCCATTTCATGGACTGTCAGACCATTTCATTGTCAGATTAGATTTCGATAAAATCTGACAGTCGAAGACGGTCTGACAGTAAATTTTAATTTACGGTCTGTCATCTGCTTCTCATTAATACATTTCAATAATTATCTGTCCTTTATCAACTGCTGTTCCTTTAGTCACTTCAATGGATTTGACCACACCGTCTCCTTCTGCTTTTAACACATTTTCCATCTTCATCGCTTCCAAAATCAATAAAGCATCTCCTTTAGCTACTTCTTGGTCAGGTGCTACTAAAATATCTAAAACCAAACCAGGCATTGGTGCTTTTACATTGGTCATTTTCTGCGAACCAGCATTAGATAAACCCATTTGTTTAACCAATTGGTCATAGCTGTCTTCGATATTAATTTCATATTTATTGCCATTAACTTTAATGGTCATGGTCTTATCATTGAAATTAGCGGTTTCTAATTCGGCTTGATAGGCTTTTCCATCTTGGAGAATATGGTATTGATTATCAGTAGTTTGTATTATGTCTAAGGAAGACAAGTCTTCTTTTTTTAGGGTAAAAACTTGCTCTCCGATGTTGATATTATAGTTCATTACAATTTTCAATGTACAGGCGAAGTCATTCGCCTTAATGATTAATAAAACTGATTTATTGTTGGCGAATAAATTCGCCTGTACTATTAAAAATCAATTTGTTCTTTTTCAAAATCTTTTAAAGAAGTACCTAGTGCATTCAGATAGTCTTCGCCAAATTTATCTATAAAGGCATCTTTACCTTTTTTTGTAAAATTAGGTAATAATAAAGACCACATGACATCATCCCAACTGCCTTTTCTAGAAGGAAAATAGGTTTTAGAGACATGCCAATAAAAAGCGGTGACCCAAATAGATTTGCAAATGTTATGGTAAGCCCCTGGAGTTGGTTCTTTTTTCATATTCCCAATTTGGATAGAAAAAGAGAACATGGACATTTGGGTTTTGATACTATCTGACTCGATTCTTTGCAGAATATCTTGTACTCTAGAATGACCAAAAATTTGTTTGTCAAAGAAAATAAAAGAGTAAGCTTCTTGAATATCGTGTAATACTTTGATACTTTTTTTGATGACATTCCACGAAGGAAATTGGGTAGCTACTACCTGCCCTTGCTTGTATCTTAGCCACATTTCTTCTACAATCGCTTCTAATAAAGCTTCCTTGTCTTTAAAATAATAGGTCAAATTGCCTCGACTAATCTTAGCGGCTTGTGCTACTTGATAAAGCGTTGGTGCACCAAAACCTAATTCATTAAAGAGGGTTCTACCTGTTTCTATTATTTTTTCTTTAGTGGTCAAAAAGTATATCAGTTATTGAAGGTTATTAGAAATTAATACTATTGATTATTTTACTTAGCAGTAGTAGTTATTAAAGGTTTAGCAAATTTAAAATAATTTTAGTCAAAATTGCTAATTTTTAGATAAAATTATCAAACCTTAGGTTTTGTTGGAGTTATTATTGAAATAAAATGGATAAATCGTAGCATGATAAGTATATTTGGTGTCGGAGCGATGCTCCTTAAAAAAACTTGAGGTATTGCCAATTCTACAGACAGGGGCGGGGCAATGCCCCTTAGTAAGGGATAAAATAGTTCTGATTATTTGGTCAACTGCCGCTCAATAAACCCCATCATTTTATCTTCAAAAGTTGGTCCACCAGCATCCCATAATCCAATATGTCCACCATTTTTAACTAAATAAAATTCTTTATCAAGTGCTTTTAAATTATTAAAAAGTTGTTGTCCATATTGGTAGGTGATGTTTTTATCCGCATCACCATGCGCTAAAATAATAGGCTGTTCAATATTTTTGACGGCTTGAATTGGTTGAACTTTTTGCGGATTAAAATCAGCGATTTCACCTGCACGTTCTAAAACATAATCGGATAGAAACCGAACCCCAAAACCTTTTAATATCCGCTTTTTATAATCAAAAACAATTTGTTCTAGCTCCGTAAAGGTACTTTGGATTAAACCAAATTGCAGTCGTTTATCTTTTGCTAAAGCTAAAATACCAGTAGCACCACCCATTGAACTGCCCCAAATACCAATGGGTAAATCAGGCTGTTTGGTTTGAATGTAATCAATTATTTTAGAAACGTCTTGGCTTTCATAAAAACCATAAGTACAAAAGTACCCTTCGCTTTCTCCATGTGCCCGACTATCGACCAAAATGGATTCAATGCCTCTATTCGCTAATTTTTGGGCAACGCCTAGATAACTTTCTTTGCAGCCTCCAACGCCGTGGGCAAAGATGATAATACCTCTAACTGTATCTGTAGCTGTTTGTAACCAATAACCATTTAAATCAAGATTAGGCGCTACTTCGATGTTTACTAATTCATGCTTTAAACCAAATTGTTGAGGGGTAATGGCATGATTGACTCTTGGTGGTTGTAAGACGACATAGGGTGCGGCAATATGAATGATTATAAAGCTGATGATTAATAGGAGTAGTATCGAGACGAAGAGAATGTATTTCATTACTAGAATTATTTTTTCCCACGGATTTCATTTCCCCACGGATTTTTTTGCAGATAACTGGTAGTAAAGATTTAGGCTTTGCTACCAGTTTATTAAACGCAATCACTTTAGTAGTATTTCAGATATTTGTTGGATAACGGTCCGCTTTTGATATAGTTCATGCTCTTCCTCTTCAAAAATAGTATAATCTAAAATACCTAAATCATCAAACCAATTTTGTTGTGGTTGGTAGGCATCTAATGCGCCATAAATTAAAGAAATTTGACTACTCGGTTTTTCCGTTTCATATCGTAATCGGGTAGCAGAAATAGCGTAGAAATTTTGGACTTTTAGTCCTGCTAAATTCGCTTTCCATGCAATTGTGCCACCAATACTAAAGGCTAGTATATCGATTGCTTTTGGATAGTTTTTTAGCAAGTTCTCTACCGCTTTTTTTATTCCTCCATTCACAAATTGTTGATGTAAATTTTCTTGGTTATAATTGCTTGTATCTACTCCTCCAAGTTGACAGCAATCAAGAAATTGTATATCAAATTTAGGTTGAAGTAAGTTGATATATTGAGTAAGATAAGTTGCTTTTTGGATTCCCCAAAGGTCTGATAAAATTAATAATTGTGGTTTCATAGGAACTAAGATACCTGAAACATATGCTCTTCCAAAATTGCCTTTTTCGCTTCTTCGAAAGAAATTTTTTCATACATCCAAAGTGGGAACCACTTGCCTGTGTGCCTAAAATAAGCAAGATTGAATTGGTTTTCATCATAAAATTCAAGCCTAGCAAGTCCTAAATCGAAATAACCTCTATAATCATCTTCGCTTGTTTTAAATTTTTGTTTGATGTAAAAATAATTACCTCGCCAACTTCCAAATACATCTATGCAATGACTGAATTTTTGCAGTTCTGGAATAGGTTTTAATTTTTTCTTTAATGCCTCAATAACAGGTTCAAACTGTTTACTGATAGTGTCTTTTTGTGTTTTAGTAGCCATTTTAATAAGGTTTTATTTTAAAATAGGGCAACAATTACAATTGCTGCCCTATCCTGTTAATCCTGAAAAATCATGTCACCTTGTAATTAGTGTCCCGTAGCAGCACCAGACCCACGAGGAACCCGAATATTCTCCACAATTGCCTGTACTTCGGCAGGAGGCGGAGGCGTCATACTACAAACGACTAAAGCTACAACTGTATTCAACATCATTCCTAAAGTACCAATGCCTTCTGGCGTAATACCAAAAATATATTGTTCTGGAAGACCACCACCATATTTGAAAAACCAGATATAAGCACCTGTAAAAACTAGGCCAGTCACCATTCCTGCAATCGCTCCCTCCATATTCATTCGCTTATAAAAGATGCCTAAAATAATAGCAGGAAAGAAAGACGCTGCCGCCAATCCAAATGCCCATGCGACCACTTGTGCTACAAAACCGGGCGGATTAATCCCAAAGTAGCCCGCAATAACGACTGCTACTCCAATCGTAATTCTAGCTGCTCGCAATTCGCCTTTTTCCGTAATATCTGGTTTTAACCATTTCTTTAAAATATCATGAGAAATTGAACTCGATATAACCAATAATAAACCTGCTGCGGTCGATAGGGCAGAAGCTAAACCACCTGCTACTACTAAAGCAATGACCCATGCTGGCAGCTTCGCTATTTCTGGATTCGCCAATACCATGATATCATTATCAATCTTCAGTTCATTCCCCTTCCATCCATTTGGAGTTGCGGTAGCAGAAACATAAGATGGATTTTTATCATTATAATATTGAATTTTTCCATCTCCATTTTTATCTTCAAATTTCAATAAACCTGTTTCTTCCCATTTCCCAAACCAACTGGGCATACTGGAATACGGTTGATTATTGACGGTATTTAGTAAGTTAGTTTTGGCGAAAGCCGAAATTGCTGGTGCAGTAGTATATAAAATGGCAATTAAGACCAAAGCATAACCCGCAGATTTTCGAGCATCCGCTACTTTTTTTACTGTAAAAAATCGAACGATAACATGCGGTAATCCTGCTGTTCCCAACATTAACGCAGCCGTTACAAAAAACAGATTGACCTTACCCGTATTCGAAGTGGTGTATTCATCAAAACCGAGGTCGGTTGACAGCATATCTAGTTTATCCAAAAGATAAGTTCCATCAGATAAAGTGCCGCCTAAACCAAGTTGAGGTATAGGATTCCCAACCATTAAAATAGAAATGAAAATAGCAGGGACTAAATAAGCCACAATTAAGACACAGTATTGCGCCACTTGTGTATAAGTAATCCCTTTCATACCGCCTAATACCGCATAAAACATCACAATCACTATCCCTATCAAAATGCCCGTCTCAAAATCAACTTCTAAAAAACGAGAGAAAGCTACTCCAACCCCTTTCATTTGTCCAACTACATAAGTAAAGGAAATAAATAGCGCACATATAGCCGCCACTAATCGAGCGGTCTGTGAATAATAGCGTTCCCCAATAAAATCAGGAACGGTAAACTTTCCAAATTTCCTCAGATAAGGGGCCAATAGTAATGCTAATAAGACATAACCACCTGTCCAACCCAATAAATATTGCGAGCCTTGATAACCCATAAAGGAAATCAATCCAGCCATTGATAAAAAAGAAGCCGCAGACATCCAGTCGGCTGCAGTTGCCATTCCATTCACAAATGGAGAAACGCCTCCACCAGCTACATAAAATTCAGAAGTAGAACCCGCTCTTGCCCAAATGGCAACGCCAACATAAATGGCAAATGTGATTCCTACTATTATATACGTCCATTCTCTTACGCCCATTGTTTTGGTGATTTGTGATTACTTCGTTTTGTTGAAAATTGAAAATTTTAAATTGAGAATTGAAAATTGCTATTCCTCGTCTACCCCAAACTCCTTATCCAATTTATTCATGCGATTGACATAAACAAAGATGATAATGATAAAGACATAAATCGCCCCTTGTTGAGCAAACCAAAAGCCCAATTTATAGCCACCCAATCTAAAGTTATTCAGGTAATCGGCGAAGATGATGCCGCAGCCATAAGAAACGAAGAACCAAACGGCGAGTAAAACAGCGAGCAAGCGCAGGTTTTTTTTCCAATATTCTTGCAGGTTTTTATCGGACATATTTTACGTTTTTCGATTTGTTAGATTTCAATAAAACGTGAAGATAGAAAATTGAAGTTTTTTTAGGGCATTTCTGCACTTAATTATTTGCATTATGGATTTACGGGGTAGAAAAATGAATCTGCTTGCTTTTAAAATTAGATTGTGATTTTATTTTAATTTTAAAACAAAATATATTAAATTTACTTTTTGAGAAAACAAACAAAGAAAAAGAAGCCGCTTAAAACTAATCTATTATCTTGTTTTATTTCTGTGAATCTGATAAATTCTATTTTTTTATAAGAATCTCCGTTTAAGTTACGGAATCAAAAACCTACCACCCTGTTAAAAGAATTCAAATACATCTACCTCTTCCGTCGCTGCGCTAAAGCAGAAGCAACCATTATTCTCAAAAGACGCATGTGGAATGCCGCAAGAGTTGAAAAGCGGCTGCATCGTTATTTTGATAAATCTAGATTTCGATTAACCAAAAAGATTTTCCGATTTAAATGGATGCAAATGCATATCAAAATTGGTCTTTCTAAAGACCCTGATAGGCGTTTGCAATCTGTCAATAATGATTTTTTTAAATCGGGTAATACCGAATGGTTTGCAATGAATATTTTTGAATTACTTGCCGTTTATACTTGGATTTTGTGGTTGGCTTATCGGTGGTGGATGGTAGCGGCGGTATTGGGATTAATGTGGTATCATAACCAAGATAGTTTTACGTCAGCAATAGATTAATTTAGGTAGTTTTTAAAAATATTATCTTTCCCTTAGACTTTTTAGTGCATTTTAAAAATTCAATAAATTTTCGATAAGTAATAAGACAAGTATTCATCTGTCTAAACCCAACAAAAAAATTAAACTTGCGTAAATCCGTTGGATATATGACTACACATTTTCAATTTTAAAAAATATACAATATCCTATCTATTCGGATAGATTTCAAGCTAAAAAAATATAAAACCACTTACTTATGAAACCCACATTATTAGTACTAGCAGCTGGAATGGGTAGTCGATATGGCGGCCTAAAGCAATTAGATGGCGTTGGACCAAGCGGAGAAACCATTATGGAATTCTCGATTTATGACGCCATCAAAGCTGGTTTTGGCAAGGTCGTTTTTGTCATTAGAAAAAGTTTTGAGCAAGCCTTTAAAGATTTATTTGGAAATAAATTTGAAGGAAAAATTGAAATAGCCTACGCTTTTCAAGAAATCAATTTTGAAGTGCCTGGTATTGATGATATGCCAGAACGGACAAAACCTTGGGGGACGGCACATGCGGTATTAGCTGCTAAGGAACATATCAATGAACCTTTTGCGGTAATTAATGCGGACGATTATTATGGGACAGAAGCTTATCGTTTAGTAGGAGATTTTTTACGAAACGAAGCCTCTCCTGAATTATATGCTATGGTTGGTTACATTTTAAGTAATACAATTTCTGATCATGGAGAAGTAAACAGAGGTGTTTGTAATACGGATGAACATGGTCATCTTCAAGGCATGACAGAGAGAATGGGCGTAGGTCGTAAAAAGAATGGACACATTTATTATACCGAAGATGGGAAGCGACATGGTTTACCAAAAAAGACCTTGGTGTCTATGAATTTATTCGGTTTTCATCATTCTTTATTCGAAAAAATAGAAATAGGGTTTGAAAAATTTGTTAGAGAAAATTACAAAAACCCAAAATCAGAATATTATATCCCATTAATCATTAATGAATTAATTAATAATGGAACGATTAAAATGTCTGTTCTCCCAACTAAGGCAACTTGGTATGGCGTAACTTATCAGGCAGATCGTCCGACAGTAGTCGCTGCTTTGCAAGGATTGGCGGATAAGGGATATTATGAAAGCCCACTTTTTTAGGAGTAAGAATGATTCTCGGTTCAATTAATAAACGATAAACCTTTGACCGTTTAAAATTACGATGTTGTCTTGTGGTTTCGTTAGCCTGGCAACATCGTAATCTATCAAAAAAAGGAATTGACTAATTATAATAT
>JAFMDF010000189.1 GCA_017857395.1 Bacteroidota bacterium
GTCCTTTTAACAAATTTAGTATCAACTACTTTTTGGGTTTGGATAAACTTGTCGATAATTCCTTTTTTTTATATTATGTTTTTTAGCAATTCTATCTACTCTCAAGGAATCAAAAGAAGGAACATAAAATGTTTTATTTATTTTTATTCCAAATTCATTCAAATAATGTGACCGACCTTTCCAGTTGAAAATCCTTTGGAGGAATGTCTTCTTTTCTACAAGAATATCGGTTGGTGGTGTTATTTCCTTTAGAGTAGTAAAATTATTTTTATAAACTACCTGTCCATCGTTCCAAGATTCTAAATTAAGAAAGAAGTACAGCATTCCTGATTGTGGTAATAATTTACTGCTATCATAATTCGTAATTTCGGATAAATTGACTTGTAATAAAAAAGAGTAGTGGTTTCCGTCAAAGGTTTTTGGCCAATCTGCTTTATTAGGCAAATGAGGATTTCCTCCAAATTTGGTTTGACCTATTTTTATCTTACTACTAGATGTTGAAGTTAATCTAATAGAATATTCTATGCAATCAATTAAGTCTTGATCAAATGGAGGAATTCCATATTTTTTAACGATTTCTATAAGTTTAGCTTTGTTTTTCACGATTAATTAGATTTACTAGTGGTTAGTCAATTTTATATTAACTAATCACTAGTATTTTTTTTAATTATTAGGTAGATAAAACGGACATTTTGCGAACGTTCTGAAATTTTATGAGTAAAATGTAAGATATGAAAAAAGATTAAATACAATTTAATTACCTTACATTGTTTTTGAGAGAACATTCAATCAACCCCATTAATAATGATGCCAAATTTATATAAATTTCTATTAATACTCGTTTTGGGTTTTAGCCCTTTCTGCTCCTTTGCCCAAAATAATTTGAGTAAAAATTTTGACATTACTATCAAAAATTGGGAAAACCTACACGATGAAGGTCAATATGAGGAAGCAATCGAACAAGCGGAAAAAGCCTTTTTATTAGCAGAACAGTTGGGTGATAAAGAAGCCATGGCGATTGCGCTAAATAAAGAAGCGACTTCTTTGATTCGAAAGACTAAAAGAGTCAATAAAAGTAGAAAAAATGCTAAAGAGAAATTTGAAAAGAGCCTTTTTCATTTAGCAACTGTTAATAATCCTACTTTGCGGATTAATAATTTAACGCAACTTCGATGGCTGGCGGACAGAGATAAAGATAAAGAACAAGCGGCTATCTATCAGAATCAAATTGCGGAGGTAAAAAGACTAATAGCAACCAATGCTAAAAATGAAGTCTTGACAGAAAATAAAGAAGCTTTAGAAAGTCAAGTAACGCAATTGGCTGTTCAGAAAAACGTGTTGACTAAAAGAGTGAAATCTTTATCGGAAGCGCAATTGGAAAATGAATTAGTTATCGCCTTACAAAAAAATCAAGTGGATTCTTTTAAATCTGAATTGATTATAGACTCTTTGATTTTACAACAAAAAGAATTAGTCGTACAAGAGCAGGCGACTCAATTGAATTTACAGCAAAGTCATATTGATTTGCAAAACAGTCAGTTAGATTTACAAAAGAGTCAACGGAATTTCTTTTTAGCCTTAGCAGGAATTATTGGATTAATGGCTGTAGGAATGTTTTTACGTTATTTTGAAACGAAAAAACACTTTGCTGTTTTACAAACCAAGAATGAGATTATAGAAGAAGAAAAGAAAAAAGCTGAGACGCTGTTATTAAATATTTTACCCGCAGTTGTTGCCAATGAATTGAAAATTAATGGCGTAGCGAAGGCTCAAAAATATGATAATGCAACGGTACTGTTTTCTGATTTTATAAATTTCTCTGGCATTGCTGAATCTTTAACGCCGGAAAAATTAGTGCGTCAATTGGATTTCTATTTTAAGACTTTTGATGAAATTATCGGTAAATACGAACTAGAAAAAATAAAGACCATTGGTGATGCTTATATGTGTGTAGGGGGATTGCCACAAGAAAATGCTAATAATCCACTTGAAATGGTTAAAGCAGCACTAGAAATTCAAGCAAAATTAGAACAGTTGAAAGCAGAAAGAAGCGCTAAAGGCGAACCATTTTTTGAAGCAAGAATCGGTATTCATACAGGCCCATTGGTGGCAGGAGTCGTAGGGTCTAGAAAATTTGCCTATGACGTTTGGGGAGATACGGTGAATGTAGCGGCACGATTAGAGTCTAAAAGCGAAGCAGGAAAAGTCAATATTTCTTCAGCGACTTATAAACAAATAAAATCAACCTTTGCCTGTGAATTTAGAGGCAAGATTCCTATTAAGAATAGGGGAGAGGTGGATATGTATTTTGTTAAAGGGTTGGCTGGTTAGTTGCGATGTTGCCATGTTTTATCGACAACAAGGCAACATCGCAACACGGCCACAAAAAATACTTATTTAATCCGCTGAAAATACCGCAACCACTTATGAACAGGCTGAACGCCCATTACTAATAAATCACCATTTAAAATAAAGCTAGGAACAGCGGTTACTCCATCTGCTTTTAAAGTTTGAATTTCTTCTGTGACTGCTGCTTCTCCGATATTAGTATGCAAAAATTGGTCAATTTTTTCCTTGGCTAATCCAGCATCTCGGGCAATTCTAGCCAATACCAAAGGATCTTCTACATCCTCCGTCTTTTCAAAATAACTTTCAAACAATGCCATGCCTAATTTATTCTTTAGGTCATTATCATCGCATAAACTCATCAAACGGTGAGCTTCTAAAGTATTTGGAATTACCTTGATATTTTTATAATTGAAAGTAATGTTTTCTTCAGCCGCCGCTTCTTTTAAGGCTGCCCCAATGCCTGGTTTTCGAGTAGCAGGAAAGGATTCTTTAGGCAAACCACCTTTTGGTACTTTCGGGTATAATTGAAAGGGCCTTAACCTAGTAACTACCTCAAAATCATCACTTACTTGTTCAATCGCTCTAGCTAATCGACTTTTGCCAATATAGCACCAAGGACAAATAATGTCCGAAATAATATCAATAGTTACTTTCTTTTTCATCTTTAAACTGCTTGAACTTTCAATAATGTTTTAGTAACGGTTGCGTTGGCTATTACTGGATAACTTCCCTGTTATCCAGTAATTTTGGAAATGCCTTAAAATTGTCCAGTAACGGGAAGTTACTGGACAATAAATTACATCGCTGCCATTAAATGCATCCCGCCATCTACAGGAATAACAGCACCATTCACAAAAGAACCTGCATCAGATGCCAAGAAAGTCGCAATACCGCCCATATCACCAGCTCGTCCAATTCGACGCATTGGATTGGCTCTTTCTACCATAGCTTGTGCGTTATCTAGCATAGACTTGGTCATTTTACTAGGAAACGGCCCTGGTGCAATTGCGTTTACGGTAATTCCTTTTCCAGCCATTTTTACGGATAATATTTTGGTCAAATGGTGTACTGCTGCTTTACTCATACCATAAGCGGAATTGTCAATAGTGGATACCCGAATTCCGTCAATTGAACCGATATTAATAATTCTAGCAGGATTTTCCATACTAGCGGCTTTTTCCAATAAAGGCATTAAGTCTTGGGTCAAATAAAATACTGGTTTTACATTAATCCCCATTACTTTGTCATAGCCCATCTCTGGATAATCCTTAAAAGGGGCACTCCAATTTGCGCCTGCATTATTGATTAAAACATCCAATTGATCTAATTGACCGTTTAATGCGGTTACCAATTTTGTTCTACCTTCGCCCGTAGACAAATCAGCAGGAATAGCGGTGCAATTACCTATTTTAGATAACTCCTTTTCTACTGCCTGACAAACCTCAGCATTTCTAGAAGAGATAATTACATTTGCCCCATTTTTAACAAAAGTGGAAGCAATCATCAACCCGATTCCTCTTGAACCCCCTGTAATTAAAACATTTTTTCCTTTAACTGAAAATAGATTATCAACTTGTAAATTTGTCATAATTTTATATTAGGTCTCGTTAAATTTAATTCTAGTATTTTTATACTAATTTTGAGTAAACGCAAATGTCGCTCTTTTAGTAGAAAAATCAACATTATTGGTCCTATTTTTTAAGAATGTTACTAGACTTTGTTTTCTTTTATTAATATTGTTTGAAGAATGATGAAATATAAATGATGAAGGATGAATTTGTTGTAATTATTATTTCGTATTATCCGTTGCCATACATCTGCTGCCTCAAAGTTTAGTTTTGGCAAGGGATGCGCAATCGTGCTGGTTTGGATGTTGAATTTATTATCATATTTTAGCCGACTATCTATTATTTCTAAAACAGAACTGCTGTTCTGGAAGCTTTAATTAATTATGGAAAAAAACTTCCCTCATATTTTCTTTCTAGTACTCGTATTAATAGTCTCTGCTGCCTTTGTAGGTTTGATTAGCGAATTTATAATGGGTATTTTTTGGGCAATTATCCTGACTATTTTATTCCATCAAACTTTTGATAGATTAAAGATTCGATTGAAAGGAAAGGAAAATTTAGCTGCTGCTTTGACCTTGATGTTTATTATTTTAATTGTCATTATTCCTATTTTATTTATCGGTTCTTCTTTAGTTTCAGAAAGCATTTTTTATTACGAGAAAGTCAATTCTGGGGAAATAGATTTAAAAGGGTCGATTGATGAAATCAGGGCAAGTATTCCGATGAATTTAGAGAGATTAAAAGGGTATGGATTGGATTTAGATAAAGCAAGAGAAGGGTTGAATGATTTAATAACGAATGGGTCACAAATAGCCGCTGCCCAAGCTTTTAAAATTACCCAAAATGTTTTTGGTTTCTTTTTACAATTTGTGGTCATGCTTTATTGTTTGTTCTTTTTCCTGAGAGATGGTAAACAATTAATAGAGGGCATTATTTGGGTGTTACCCATCGGGGATGAAAAGGAAAGAGCCTTGATTAGTCGTTTTGAAAGTGTCGCTAGAGCAACCGTTAAAGGTAGTTTATTGGTCGCCATTTTACAGGGAGTTATTGGTGGATTATTATTTTGGGCGGTTGATATTCCTGCCGCCATGTTATGGGGTGTTGTAATGATATTTTTATCCCTGTTACCTATTGGCAGTACGATTATTTGGCTGCCCGCAGCAATCATTTTATTTTTTCAAGGAGAAATTGGTCGAGCGATTGCTATTTTAGTAGTTGGTGCTTTAGTGATTGGATTAGCAGATAATATTTTACGCCCTCGTTTGGTTGGACAAGATACGAAAATGCCTGATTATTTGATTTTGATTTCAACTTTGGGTGGGATTACTTGGTTTGGTTTATCTGGATTTGTGATTGGGCCAATTATTGCAGCTTTGTTTATTACGGTTTGGCAGATGATGGGGAATGAGTTTGGGGAATAATACCTATTATTTTGCTCCAATAGCTCTCACAAAATCCTCCAAGTTCAAAGCATTCAAACACATCTCCTTCGTCAACATCCCTTTCCGAGCAGCCAAAGTTCCATAATGAATATCGTGAATCCCCTTAGTACTATGCGCATCAGGATTTATTGAAATTTTCACCCCTTTTTCTAAAGCATAAGGAATCCAAGTCCAATCTAAATCCAAGCGATAAGGATGGGCATTTAATTCGATATAAACGCCATTGGCGGCACAAGCATCAATTACTTTTGGATAGTCAATTGGATAGCCTTCTCTGGATAGTAAAAGTCGTCCAGTAGGATGCCCTAACATCGTAGTATATGGGTTTTCAATAGCTTTGACTAGTCTATTGGTTGCTTTAGTTTCATCCATTTTTAAATTGGAGTGAACGGAGGCAATAATAAAATCAAATTGCTTTAAAATATCTGCTTCATAATCTAAAGAGCCATCATTTAAAATGTCTGATTCTATACCTTTTAAGATTTTGAAATCAGCACCAAAACCTTCGTTCAATTGGTCAATCTCTGCCCATTGTTGGTATAATCTATCTGGCTTTAAACCATTGGCATAAAAAGCAGCTTTAGAGTGGTCGGTAATGCCAATATATTGATAACCAAGGGATTGACTATACTCCGCCATCTCTTTAACGGTATTCAAGCCATCACTATAAGTCGTGTGACTATGAATAACGCCCTTAATATCATTTACCTCAATGAGCGTAGGTAAATTGCCTGCTTTGGCAATAGCTAAAATAGTCGATTCTTCTCTTAATTCGGGGACAATATAGGGTAGGGAAGCGGCTTCAAAAATGGCTGCTTCTGTAGCAATTCCTTTGAAAGTTTTAATGGGTGATTGTTCTAAAAAGGCATCAATAAATGGTTGATTACCAGAATGCAAAAATTGTTTAGCCCCAAATTCATTGGCTGGGCAATGGTAAAGAATCACAGGTGTTCCATGTTCTGTTTTTACTTGGTAAGTCCCTTTTTCTTCGCTTTGTAGAACTAATTTTTCTTCGTTAAAAATGCTATTAATCGCATTATCTGAAGCTATTAAAATTTCAATATTATTTAAGATAGGACTTAATCGCCTGATTGCTCCAGTCAATTCAATTTGAGCAGTGGGTAATTGCTTTTTTAAACTAACAAGCAATTCAGTCGCCTCTGATTCTAAAGATGCAAAATGAAATGAATCTTTACTTTTTAAATAATATTCTAGTTTTTGCCGTAAATCTTCCTGCGTCTTTTGCCCAAAACCTTTAGCTTCAATCAGCCGATTTTCTACACAGGCGTATAATAATTCTCCAATCGTTTCTATCTCCATTTCTCGCCAAATGACCTCGACTTTCTTAGGTCCAAATCCTTTTATTTTGAGCATTTCCATGACCCCAGCAGGTGTTTTGTCTGCATATTTCTGATAGGTTGCCATCTCCCCATTATCCAGTAATTCCCTAATTTTTCCACTGATGGCTTTACCAACACCTTTAATGTCATTGATGTCTGCATCGGACATTTCCGTTAGTGGCGTTCCTAATTTTCTAAGGGTAATATAGGCACTTGAATAAGAACGAATTTTAAATTTATTCTCCTTATGCAATTCCATTATTTTGGCAAGGTCTTGAAAAGCGTTGGCGATTTCTTTATTGGTCATGTTGTGTAGTTAGTGATTGGTGACTAGTGATTGGTGATTAGTTGGCGCTGTTATAATGTCCGCTGCTAAGTAAAAATACAATCCCAATTAATTGGCACAAAACTAAGGGTATTTACGGAAACCATCTAGTCACAAATAACTAATCACAAATTTGCTTTCTTTAAATCTAACTGTGCTTTAATTTCCATCGCTTTTTCTTCCGTCAAACCATAATCTCTCATTATCCACATAGCTATTAAGGTTCCTACTATTGGAAAGCCAGAATAGAACATGCGCATACCTGTTACGGCGCCTTCTGGTTGTACGGCTGCATCAGGGGTGAATCCTACCCATGCCATAAATAAACCACTCAATAATCCTGCTATAGCAAATCCAAATTTGACCATCCACCAATAAATAGCGCCAAAAATACCTTCTCTTCGCTTACCTGTATTCAATTCATCTAAATCACAAACATCCGCCGTCATTGACATCATTAGCGTAAATAGCGCACCAATACCAAAAGAGAAAAATGGAAGGGCAATTAGAAATAGATAGGGTTGTCCTGGGACGAATAAAAACCAAAACATAATATAACCAAGGATAGAGATGCCTTGAGAAATGAGGAAGGTTTTCTTTTTTCCCATCTTTTTTGACATATAGGTGATGGTCGGTATAACAATAAAGGTAGTCGCAAGGGCACCTATACTTCCATGAAGTGTAGGCCAAATCCCTGCTGCACTAGCATCGCCATCAAACATATGGTAAACAATAATAAAAAAGGAAAAGGCAGCAATGGAATAAAAAGAATTGTATATAAAAAAGGTAGCAATGCACAATTTTCTAAATGGTGTATTTTGAAAAGCGTCCTTAAAGCCTGCGAAAATTTCCTTTAAACTACCTCCTATATTTTTCATACTAAGTGGATTAAGGCTTGTATCATCAAGGGTAGATTCACTTTTTATAAAAATAGCGGGGACCATTGCTAAAATCATACAGGAAGCACCGACCCAAATAGACAATTCTCTACAGCCTGCCGCAGCATCCGCAAACCATTCTGGCTCATACAAAATAACCCAAAACCAAGGAGCAATTACCCATGCCCATTGACCAATCCATTGGGCAACTGCCATAATATTGGTTCTTTCATGGAAATCATCACTCATTTCATAACCCATTGCTACATAAGGGACACTAAATATAGTTAAGCCTAAATAGAAGACAATAGACCAAATTAAAAAGTAAGTGAAGTTATACGTCAGGCTATTTTCTGGATATAGCTGCCACATGAAAAAATAGGAAAAACCCATGATAATGGCACCAGTAAACACATAATGTCTTCGTCGCCCCCATTTAGATCTCGTATTATCAGAAATAAAGCCCATGATAGGGTCCGTAAAGCAATCAAAAATCCGAGGTAGAAAAAATAAAATACCCCACAACAAAGGTGGGAAACCCAAATCTTGTACCAAGACTACCATAAAAATACCAAGCGCTGCTGGAAACATTTGATTGGCTAACATGCCTAGCCCAAAAGCAACCTTTTGGCCAAAAGGTACTTGATTTACCATTTCCGTTTTCTGTTGTGTCATTCTTTTTCGTTTTGTATTGGCGAATTCATTCGCCTTGATTAACTTGATTAATAGGTAGCTTAGCAGGCTGACCGAGAAATAAGTAGCTGCCCCTACTCGGGCTGGAAGCCCAAGCTACTTTTAGTGTGCACCTACCAATTTCCCTTTTGTAGGTGGTAACTTTACTTCTTTTAGCAATGCTTCTTTATTACCATCATAAGTTTTTCCAATCGTTTTTCCACTTCTGCCTAATCCTTTAAAAACACCTTTATCTACCAAATCCCATAAGGCATATTTTGCTTGTCCGTCAATCGTAAAAAGTCCAAAGAAATTTTCTGAACCACCTATATTTTTTTCATCTTTCCAATTTTCGTTAAAGGCTTCAAAGTAAAAACAAGCCATTCCATTTTGTTTGGTCCAGTCTCTCATCAACTGATAATATACCCCTTCTTTGTATTCATCAGTCGCTTTTGTTCCATCAGGACCATAGAATCCATTAGAAGAACTTGCCCAACCAGTTTCTCCAATATGAATCGGTTTTTCGATGCCTAAACTCTTGATATAAGCGTCGGTTTTGTCATATTGGGCAATACCAAAATCTCTAGCACGAGCCATTGCCACCTCTATTTTTTCTATATCCGATAAGTTTTCTTCTCCTTCAAAGACGCCCCAAAAATCGGGTTTATAATGCGTTTCATGCATCGGATAAATATGTAGAGAGACGTAATCTACTGCTTTTATCAATTTGTTTAAATCTTCGACATGATATTCTGCCCCATCACCGCCCCAAGCAGCAAAATTATCGGAACTAGTAATCCAAATATCCTTAGGTAATTGGTTGGTCTGTTGTAAATTTTGTAAATGATTCACCCATTTCAAGATAATGCCAGGTCGGACAAAATAAGTAGCTGCCCAATGAACCATGGCTTCATTACCTACCGCAATGACCTTCACAATTTCTGGATACTTATTTGTTAAACCTACGATTCTTTCAATCTCTGAAGTGTTGCCCGCTAGGTCTTCTGCCTCATGATTTGGCTTTTCTGTCCAAGCATTTTCACAATTAATCCATGCGCCTAACATGACATACATCTCAAATGTAGGGTCTTCCTGTTTTAATTGATGAATCGCTTCTAAAAGATTGCCTGCTTGCGCCAATTGTACATTATAGGTTCGCAAGATACCAATGCCCATAGCCGCAAGGATTTTCATGTCCTCTTTTAATTCTTCAATTGTTGGCTGTACATCTCGACTATTTTTACGGTATCCACCATAAGAAATCGCCAAATATTTTGGATTACCCAAAATTTCTTTAGGCGTTAACCCTGTTTTAGTTTCAGTTAAGGGTACTGTTTTTTCTGTTTCTTGTGAATTACTACAAGAAAAAGAAAGGCTTAAAATCAGTAGGATAGCCATTAATTTTAGGAAGACCAATATAGGCGACTTTATCATCATTTTAATAGGGTTTCTTTAATTTTAACAATAATTTGACGCACATCGCCCGTTCTTTTAAAAATTTGTTTACTAGTTGCCGCATCTAAATTGGATGCATCAAATTTTAGGAGGACATTATTTTTATGGACAACTTCCAAACTACTTTTTTTAGAAAGTTGATAAACAATTGGTACTTGACAATAAGTAAAACATAGCGCATTTTTGGCTACCTCTAATTGTCGATGCGTTCCTTGAATATCCACGTAGTTAAATACGCTAGCTGTTGTCAGAAATTCTTCTTTTTTCAATAAGTTAGGCTGGAAATGAAGTTGGCCTGCTTTGACCAAAACACCTAATTCTCCAAATCTACTTAAAATATCTTCTTTCACTTGACCAGTCATGCCCGGTTGCTGTGCGCCTCTTCCTGCGGGTGTGTGAGAATAAGGATCTGTTGGAAAAGCACCATAGAGTTGAGGAGATTTGTGGACTCCGATACCTGCATTGATTTCATAATAATGTTCTATTAATCGACCAATTACTTTTTCACTTTCCTTTTCCGCAATGGCTTTTAAACAACATTCTTGTACGGCTAATAGCAATTTAGAAACCATGTGCCAATAGATAGAACCAAGCCCTTCATAACCAAAGAATGTGCCTGACCGACCAGTAAATGCCTTGTGATTAAATACTTCTTCAAAAATTTGTCCTACTAAATCTTTATCTTTTTTAACTGCTGAAGCAAATTCGCTTGTACTTAATTTATCTAAAGCCAGATTTAAATCATTGGCATTTCTGAAATTGCCGTTGAAATGATAATGACCTTTCACATCTTTTTCTATAATCTGCGTATTGCCTGCTTTTACTAATCCTTTTAGTAATTTACTTTTGGTAACCTGCTTTGCTAGAATTCTATTTTTGGCAATAAATCCTGGTAAATCCTTATTAGGATAAAGGATATAACTGTATTGGTCTTCCCGAAACAGTTTGCTATTTTTTAAACTATCCAAAACTGCTAATGCTTCTTTAGAAGATAGCGAACCTGCACTTAATACAGCTACTTGTCCTTCCAGCATTTCACTCAAATAAGAAATGGAAACTGCTTGCTTATTTTTAACCGTCATTAGGTTATAAGCATGGTATAAGTTATCACTTCTTTTGTTGGCGGCAATAGAATGATCTAGATATTGCAAACTTACCTTAACAAAACTCTTGAGCTTCTTGATGCTAACCGACTTCTTTTTACGGGAAAAAGAACGCTTGTAAATCTGTTGTCGGTAATCACTAGCTGCTTGTCCTAAGGCATCTAAAATGAATTTGCGATTAATATCATCAATTTGACCAGCTAGTAAGTGTTGATTTTTATCAAAGGTATTGACTACTTGTTTGAAAAATTGAGCTAATTCAACTGAAATGTCAACTTTTTTTACAGTTGAATCATTGAATAATTGATCAAAGAAATTTAGAAATCGTCTTAAGTAATATAAGGTAACCATCGAGACCCCGTTACCCACCAAAGCATTATTGGCATCATTCCATTCGGGGCGTTGGGTACTCATCCAAATACCGCCTTCTGGAATAAAATTGGATAATTTAGCTAATACAGTCGCTAAGATTTTTTCAATAAAATTAACTTGGTAAATAGTACCATCTTTAGCTTGTAATAAAGCACCATCTGCCCCCATTTTGGTTCTAAGTTCCCGTATCGTTTGGTCTGAATTATAGTCAAAATCAATCGTATCTTTTGGATTTTTAAGAATAGCTTTATATTCCTTAATTTTATAAGGCACATTGGCATAAACAAAAAGGTCTTTATCAAAATAATTTTCTAGGCTACCCGGTGCATGTTTTTCAATAAATTCCAAAAACTTCAATAAATAAATGATTTGGTGATCCCCCCAATAACCGATGTAAGACCAAGGATCATCTGGTTCAATTGATTCCCAATCAAAGCCATCTTTTGTTACTCGGTAAGGATTATAGCCATCGAAAGTGGACGCATTCAAAAATTTATGAATCATACTTTCCATAAATTCAGGATAGGAGTGCGCTAAGGCTTCCCAATTCTGAAAAATATCTCTCCAATTGCCTTGGTAGTCTAATATTTTTGAACCGTCAATTTCACTTCGAGTATTGATAGAGAATTTATTCCAAGGTCTACTTGGATCACCATGTCTTCGGCTAAATTTAAGTGGCATATATTCTAAACACAATCGTTTAAAATGGCTGTCTGCACTATTTGCTGCTACTTTCTTTAATTGTGCTAATGAAAATTGTTCTGGAAGTTCGGCAATGATAGCTTCGTGAGCGGTCGCTACTTTTTGGTTTGCTTTTGCCAAATAAGTACGGAAATCCCATTTTTCTACTTGATAATTATTATCGAAGATACCGCCTCGCATAATATTGAATAAGGCATTGGCAAAATGTCTGGTATCTCTAAATTTATCGGCAGTTAATTGCAATCCGTCGGAAGCTGCATTCAATTCAATTAATTGTTGCGTTCCTCTTTCTATATCTTTTTTGATTAAATTGGCTAAGTCTTTTTCTTTACGAATTGTTTCCGAAATTTGAGCAACCGCTGCATGATTTTGATTGACATTCGCAATAATCAGCCATTCTTTTTGGGCTTTAGCAGGAAGTACTAATTCTGTATTCAGAAAATAAGCGCCCTTTTCTGCTTTTACATCCGTTTCTTCTTGGATAGGTCTTCTTTTCCTAAAATGCTTTAGCTGTAAAGAAGATACTAGATGTTTAGGATTTTCGAGCCCTAAAGACCAAACAATATTTGCTTTAAGTGCTTCACTCGGTTCTGCCTTATCTACAATAATAGCGCTCAAGGCATAAATGCCTAGACCCGTTTCTTTTTCTAATTCACTTCTTTTATAGGCATCTACCAAATTACTGCTAGCATTTTGCTGCGCACTTTCTACGCCAGCAGGTACAATGTTTTGAATTCCGTCTAGCAACGAGATTTTTACTGCATCAGCCGCATTATTCTGGAGCGTCGATTGTCTGACAAAACCAAATTGGTTACTAGAACTCCATTGATACCTATAACTTAATTCAAGATCATGGTTGATTTCTTCAAAAATCACTTTATTTCCATAGATGTTCTTGTATAAGTTTCTAGTTATGCTATGTATTCCATCATATCTATCAGAAAAGGGTTCCCATATATTGCTTTTACCAGCTTTATCTACTAAGAAAATACTTTTACTTCCTGTTATTTCCGCTGATTCTGTGATTTTATCAGAAGTATAATAAGGGAATAAAGCATATTCCGAATTCTTTCTTCCAGCACTTAATCCACCATTACTAGCAATAAACATCCAATGATTTGAATCACTGACGATGCTCATGAAAAATGGATCCATTAGGTCAGCATTCGAAATCTTGAAATAACTTTCCTTGTTGATTTCTACTTGACTTATCTCAATTTGTAAGTTAGTCTTAACATCTCGCTTTGGTTCTAAGACATTCATCATTTTAGTGTACTTGATTTTTATTCAATTAACAATTTCAATTGCTTAGGTCTTACTTGAATAAGGCTGATTTGTTGTTTATTTTTTAGGTAGTTTTATTAGGACAAATGTAGGGTAAATTATATGATATTAACTAAAAATTACTACAACTCTACTACGTCATTTTGTAAAAAAAAGAATATTCTTTGATTACTCGGCCTTAAACTGGAAGTAGCCGATTATATTGTGTTTTTTGTGCAATGACGTAGTGTAATTATAGCTTAAATAACTGATTAGTAGTTATTTGTTTTTTATATAGTGTAGTCGTGTTATTACTAATTTATTCCTGAAAAAAATAAAGTTCCGTTTGTAAAAACAAAAAAGGACTATTTGAAAAAACACTTCTTTACTATATTTTAAGTTGCGCTTAATTTATTTTTTATAAAACAACAAAATCAGTGCAGGTAATAAAATCAAATCTGCTGTAACAGCAAAAATTAAACAGAGACTAGTGAAAAATCCAATATAAAAGGTGCCAGAAAAGGAAGAAAGTGCCAAAGTTAAAAAGCCTCCAGACAAAATTAGGGAGGTTACAATAATGGCTTTTCCCGTAGTTAAGAAAGTATTTCTAATAGATTCTTCTACTTTTTTACCCTTGCTTAATTCTAACCTTAATGTACTGAGAAAGTGAATCGAATCGTCTACAGCTATTCCAAAGGAGAGAATAAAAATAATAGCAGTTGGGATTTTTATATCAATGCCCATATAGCCCATAATGCCAGCTATAATTAGTAATGGTAAAACATTAGAGACCATGCCTATGATAGACATTTTTATAGAACGGAACATTACGCCGACCAATATCATAATGAAAGCAATACAAAATAATAAACCATTCAGTACATTAAAGGCGACATTATAACCATTTAAATCATTCAAATGTACAGAGCCTGTATATTTATAATCAAAAATGTCTGTCAATTTTTGAGCGGTCATAAACTCATCTAAATGACCATTCCTGATTCTTGCTTCGTAACTACCAATATCGGCGATTTTACCAGATAGTCGGGCATTTTTTTCATCAGGGGTATAGACGGTTGGGAAATTAGCAGTTCGCTTGCTATTTTTCTTAATTTCTTTGACTAGTTTATCTATTTTTCTTTGGGTTTTTGGTATCTTAAAATAAGCTTCATTTCCACCGTGGTCAATTCTGTTACTGGCCTTGATGATGCTTACTGGACTAAACCAATAATTATTACCAAATTCCTTCTCCATGAATCCTTCTAGCTGTTCCATCGCAAGTAGTACTTCCCTATCGAAAATAGTCTTAGTGCTATCTTTTAAACTTAATGCCAATTCGTACTGTCGAGTGCCAGAAAATCGTTCTTCAAAAAAGCCAGTAGCGACTCTTCCAGCATCCATGGTTTTTAAATCTTCTACTAGGTGGTTATTTATTCTAAGCAGGGTTGTTCCGTAAATACTTAATGCGGTAATGAATAATGAACCTAATATGATAGCTTTTGGATGTTTTTTAACCCAAAGAAAGATTTTGTACAAAAATGGTTGCCATACTTCTTTTAACTGTTCAGGTGCTAAGGTGTAAGCTGGTTTATATAAAATCAGCATAGCGGGGAAAAGGGTATAAGTTAAAATGAAAGCAAAAACTAAACCTAAGGAAGCATAAATACCCAATTTAACCAAGGGGTCAACATCAGAAGTTGTCAGTGTTAGAAAACTTAATATAGTCGTCAAAGAAGTGAAAATAGTTGCAAAACCTACTTCTCGAATGGAAGTATGCAAAGCTTCCATTTTTTCGATGCCTTTCCGAATTAATAAACGATATTTTGTGAAAAGGTGAATGACATTAGAAATTCCAATAATCATTAAAATAGTAGGGATGATATTGGAAATAAAATTAATGGATTCGCCTGCCCAAATCATCGTACCCATTGCCCAAACAACGGTCGTCATAATCACTAATAGAGGCATCCAAATACTCCATATTTTTCGATAACTCAGGAATAAAAAGAAGATAATCATAACGACAGAAGACCCTACAAATAGTAAGACTTCACTTTGAACGAGGGAGGTGTAGGCCGTTTGACTAAAGCATTTTCCCGCATAATGTGCCTCTTTAAAACCAATTTGATTGATTAATCCATCTATTTTATCAACTAATCCTTGACAGCCTTCTACGCCTAATTTAGGTTTTTGTCCTAAAATAATACCTACTGATTTTCCATCTCTAGCGAATAAACGGTCTACTAACTCATAATGTCTATAAATACGGGCACTATCAGCCGCATATTTATCGGGTTGGTCAATGGTAATATATGGCTTAGTAATGACCCCACTAGAAAAGGGCGTCTTTCGAAGGATATTAATGGTCGTTGGAGAATAAACAGATGTGATTTCTTCCATTTTTCTCAACTCCTTACTCAAACTATCTATTTTCTGTAAGAAATCTTGTTGAAAAATACCTGCTTCATTGTATAAACCAATCAGTACAAAGTCATCATCCCAAGCATATTTTTCACTGTAATCCATGAAAAAATCAGTCTCAGGGCTATTTACAGGAAAGAATTTTGTAAGGTCATAATCGAACTTAATGTCCTGAAAACGAAATAGTTGTACTGCCGTAATGGCAATGACGATGGCTATAATTATTTTACTATTCCGACGATACATTAATTGATTTAATTTGTTCCAAACTTCAAATTCGGCGCAAATATCAGAAAATTCAATCGAAAATTGAAAGATAGTGGAGAATACTATTTTTATTATTAAGCTAATTTCAATTTATGCCATGGTTTTCGTAATAATTTTTTAAAAGTAAAAAAGCTTAAAATTAGCACATCTAGTGGTTTGATTCATAAATGATTGACAACTAATATTTAAGGTTGCGGTGTTGCGTTGTTGCCATGTTTTATCGACAACAAGGCAACACGGTAACATCGCAACAATACAAGTTAACCTGTCAAAGACTTATAAATTGTACCACTAGTGTCTGAATAGTTAAATCAATGCAACGGAAAAACATCGGACGACTGCCTAAACGCTAAATTGAAAGCATAACGGTCAAGTCCTAATTCAATATTTACTTCATCAAAGAAATGTAATAAATTTTCCGTTGCCATATTGCCCGTTAAATCGTCTTTTGCCATAGGGCAACCGCCAAATCCTTTAATGGCGGCGTCAAACCGACGACAACCACTCAGATAAGCAGCAGCTACTTTTTCTTTCCAATTATGAGGCGGCGTGTGTAGGTGAGCACCAAATTCAACAGTAGGAAAAAGAGGGATCAAATTAGTGAATAAATAGCTAATATTATCTGGATTAGAAACGCCGATAGTATCGGATAAGGAGAATAGGTGAATGCCCATATCTACTAATCGACTGACCCATTTTTGAACAATATCTACATTCCATTCATCGCCATAAGGATTACCAAAACCCATTGAAATATAGACATTTAGTTCTTTATTATGCGCCAAACATAAATTTTGAATAGCCTGAACTCTTTCCAAAGATTCTTCAATCGTAGCATTGGTATTTCTAATTTGAAACGTTTCAGAAATAGAAAAAGGGTAGCCTAGATAAGCAATCTCTTCAAACTGACAAGCGTCTACTGCCCCTCTTTTATTGGCGACAATGGCTGATAATTTAGACGTTGTTTTTTCTAATTTTAATAAATTTAACACCTTTGCTGTATCCTTCATTTGAGGAATAGCTTTGGGAGAGACAAAACTCCCAAAATCTATGGTGTCAAAACCAACTTTCAATAATTGATTGATATAAGCAGCTTTGATTTCCGTTGGAATAAATTCCTTTAAGCCCTGCATGGCATCTCTTGGGCATTCAATTATTTTTATCATCGAAGCATTTTGGTTTTAGTTTCTACTCTAATAACGTTAAAAGCATAATTTTGGTTAATAATATTT
>JAFMDF010000561.1 GCA_017857395.1 Bacteroidota bacterium
ATCAAGAAAATACCTTGATTCGTAGCTATCCAAATCCCCGCTTCGTTTTCATGAAAATGGTAAACTTCACTCGTTTCTAAAATATCAAATTCATTATACTTGGTAAACCGAAGGTATTTTTTCTCTTTTGGGGTAACTAAATCAATGCCTTTGTCTGTTCCTACCAAAAAAGTCCCCGATTTTTTTAATTCAAAAGTCGCAAAGGCTAAATTGCTATTCTGGGCTGGGTAAGCGTGGTTTTTCCCTGTTTTTAAATCCAATTGAAAAGCCATACTTGGCCTTCGTGCAAGCCCCATCCATAATAAGTTATCTGCACAAGTCAAGTTATATCCTCCATCTAAACCTTCAATTTGCTCTATTTTTTGCGCCTTAGGTTGCCATTTATATAATTCTTTATTACGAAAAAAAATATTTCCTTCCCTATTTTCTGTAATACCTCTACAGTCAGAAAAAACACTAAAAGAATGAATAAGCTTAAATGGATTCTTAGTAATTGCTGTTTTTAATAAACCGACTGGTGTAGGTAGCCATAGTTCGCCCCTTTCTTCAAAATAATGGCTATATCCGGTATATATATTTTCTAATAAATCATGATAATTGTATAAAAATACGCCAGTGTCATCAAAAACATGTAATTCGTGGTCAATTTCTAAATACCAGTAACCCGCTTGGCTCCGATGAGTCAATAAGTGATTAATCGGCTTTATTTCCAAAGGCACCCCATTCTTTATAAAACTAAAAGGTAATAAATCACCAGTTTCCGTCTTAGACCAGATTTCTGTTGTATAATGAGTAACGAATTTGTCAATATATTTTACTTGTATTTCTTGTGCAATATTCAACCAAATTTGTTGATTATCACCTGTCCAAATTCCTTTTAAAACGCCAGATAAAGGTATATTTTCCTCAACTTCACCAGCTAAGTTTATTTTTAGAAGTGTTTTATCATGACCTACCCAAATATTATCTTGCTCATCAACTGTAATATATTCAAAAAACATCCCTTCTTGCTCAAATATTTTTTGGAATCGCCCTTCTTCATACAAAAAAAGTTCTCCTTTTTTAGTAGGCGTCCATATCCTTTTTTTCGGATCAATTAGATGGGTTAAATGAGTATCTACTAAGTCAAAAGGGAGATTATTTTTAAAAAAAAGTTGAAAGGGTATTGCTTTACCAGTTTTAGGATTAAAAATATCAATAGCATTAAAACCATTTCCATTATGAAGGTTTTGCTGTACACGGTCTTCATAATACAACCATAAATTACCTGCCGCATCTACCTTTATATCTTGAATAAATTTGTCGCTGTATAATCCGTTTTTTTCTTTATTATATAATTTGAATTGATAGCCATCAAATCGGTTGAGTCCATATTCAGTTCCTACCCATAAAAATCCATCGTTATCTTTTACTACAGCAGTCGTCATTAAATTGGCGAGCCCATCTTCGGTCGTCAATAATTTAGCATCAAAGAGATATTCCTGTGAATAGAGTTGACAGAAGGAAAGAAATAGTACTATAAATAAAAGGATATTTTTCCGAAGGTTCATATCAGTAGAAATGATAATAATGTTCGCTTTTTGAGGTTACCAAGCAAAATAGACAATAGCTAATAGACCTAATTGTTTTCTATGTTAAGTTTTCACCCGTTAAGGCATAAAATTAAAATAATAACCGTTACGGTTATTGTTTGAAAAGTGGCTAAGCTTTTTTACCTTAGTAGTCGAATCATTACTTTTATTAAATCATCCAAGTCTTGAGTAACCTAAATCCGAGTTATAGCGAAAGACATTATCAGGAATTATTAAAAGAATTAGCCGCTATCTATCCTCACAAAGAAGAGATAGACCCTACGCCTATTATAGAAAAAATTAAAGTATTAGAAACTTATTCCTTAGATAAAAATCGTTTTTTTAGTCTTTTCTCCCAAGAAAAATTCTTTCCACTCTACATCAGTCAAAACATAACCCCATCTTTTGGTTATACGCCCGAAGAGCTTTATAAAAAAGGATTAATTTGGGTACTTAAAAGAGCTCATTGGAAACAGTTACCTTTAGTGGTTACCGTACATCGTTGGGGAAAAAAATTTCAAAAAATAGTAGACAACTCGCTGCCGATCAACAATCAAGAAGCATTTTATTGTGGCATAAAACTGAAAGACAGATGGGGAAAAATGAGGACGTTATTCATCAAACAGCGAATTTTAACAGCCAATTCAACCCACCCTATTCTTTCCTTTTTAGATATAGAAGATATTACGGCTATTTATAAATCAGATTATGTGTGGGGTCGATTGATTGCTAAAGATGAACAGCAATTTATTTGCCGAGCTTTTTTTCAAGCTGGCACTAAAAATGAATATGCAGATATACTCAGTGCTAGAGAATTGGAAATTTTAAAATTAGCTACAGAACAAAAAAAAAATACGGAAATTAGTGAGTTATTAGGCATTAGTAAAAATACGGTCGAAAGGCATCGAAAAAATATGATTGCTCGGATAGGGGTTACGGATATGACTGCTTTGATACATATTTGTAAGTTGGCGCAGGTTTTATAACGATAATAGTCATTAGGTTTAGATATTTAGCTTCCGCAAAGACGCTCCAAGTTTTTGCAAACGCTTGGAGGTCATTCAACAGATATTTCCCTACCGATTACTCGTATTCAACCGTTTATTAAACTCCGCACTAGCCACTTTTTTGCTTCGCTTAATAATGGCTAGCATTTTATTGGGAGGTGTTCTTTCCGCATCAAATTTTAATAAATAAAGCGGTGTCATGGTAGATAAAGTTCGTTTGACATTCAATCCATAAAGGGCATATTGCGTACACCATTGGTTGGCATCTATTTTCTCTTTAAACTGAACGATAATTTCATCCGTAATTGCACCAGTAGGTAGCCGAGCTGCCGTATCCTTTTTCAGTCCTTCTATCCATCCTCTGTCAATAATAATTTTCATGATTTTATTACTCAAAGTAGGTAATTCTTCTGGTGCACGAATTCTCCATTGTACTTGTTTGTCTCTATTTTTTTCATATAAATGAATGGTCGTCGTAGGCGCATCCATGATATTCATACCATATTCCGCTTTTTTACTCCACATATCTGCTTTTTGGCAATCTGCTTGTAATTGAGTAAATTCTTCTTTAGTCAATTGCCCCGTTGCTTTTCCTTCTTGCTTTGTCCATGCCTTTCCATTGAAAATCATCCAACCATTTTCATAAACAGTTAAATCAAAAATTGGGCATTTTCCTTTGCAACCTCCTTTGGAGTATTCTAATACTTTTGGTAAGGTAGCTACTTCTTCTTGGGTTAATACTTTTTGGGTAGTGCTACAGGAAGCTAGAAATAGTAAACTACCTACTAATAGGATGACAATGGTTAATTTCATGATTACTTTTAGTGTTTGGACGTTTTTTGAACCTATACGTAACGTTTTTTATAACTAATTATTGAGTTTATAATAAGGTCGCAAATATAAGCTTTATCATTTTTAGAGAATAGTTGATACTACTTTAGATCAATAGTCCGTGCAATTTTTTAGGTAAAAAAACTTGACAAAAATAAAAAAA
>JAFMDF010000562.1 GCA_017857395.1 Bacteroidota bacterium
CGGGTAAATTTTCAGATGCTCTCAGAGCTTAATCAACCGAATTAATACACGATCATAATTCGTAACTCGGATTAACTAGTGTTTATTTTTTGCAGAGAACAACACTTTAAATTCTAGTAAAAATTGCTGATATTAAAGCAATTTTACTGAAATTATTGTTTCTTTGAGGGACTAATAATTAGCTCCTTAATTTCAAATAAAGTTACATGTTCAATACCATAATTTCTGCTGCCGCACTTAAAACTCTTTTGAACCAACCCGATGTGGTCATCATTGATTGTCGGTTTTATTTGGCGGACAAAGAAGGCGGACAAAAAGAATATGAACAATCACATATTCCGAATGCCCAATATGCGCATTTGGACAATAATTTATCAGGGGAAATTATAATAGGAGAAACGGGAAGACATCCATTTCCCAGCATAGAGAAAATAACAACTTTATTATCTAATTGGGGGATTGACGAAAACACACAAGTCATTGTATACGACCAAAGTCATGGAGGTATTGCCGCTCGATTATGGTTTATGTTGAAATGGTTAGGACACGAAAAAGTAGCGGTGTTAAATGGCGGCTGGAAATACTGGCAATCTATAAAAGGAACAACCAGTTCAAAAATACGAGAAGTTTTGCCAAAAATATTCAAACCGAATCCTAGGTTAGACTTATTGGTTGATGTGGAGTTTATGGAAAAAAATACAACAAATGCAGCGTTGCTTTATGTAGATTCTAGAAGCGCTAAAAGATATAGGGGAGAAGAAGAGCCTATCGACCCCATTGCAGGACATATTCCTTCAGCCGTTTCTGCTCCTTTTTTGGAGAATTTAGGCGCTGATGGCTTATTCTTAGATAAAGAAAGCTTAACTAATAGATTTGAAAAGATACTAAGTAATCAGGCCTCCGCAAAAACGATTTTCTATTGTGGTTCTGGTGTTACAGCTTGCCATAATTTGTTAGCTATGCACCATATTGGAAAGACAGATGCTTTACTATTTCCTGGTTCTTGGAGTGAATGGATTACAGATACAAAAAGAGAAATTGGTACTTTATAGGAGGGTGGAAAAAATCTAGTCTAAATATTAATATTGCCATGTTCTGTCTACAACAAGGCAACACCCCAATAGTTATTTAAACATCTCAATTTGATTAGTCACTTCTTCTGGCGTTTTTTGCTTGACTTTAGGAGAAGTGGTTGTTGCGGTTAAAATTCTTTTAATGACCCTTAATTTATGGGTATATTTTTTTGAATCGATATTAAAAATACCGAAGTGGTCGATTTTGTCTATTCGTACTTGTCCATAAGTATGTAAAATTTTATCTTTTTCACATATAATGCCGACGTGATTAATATGTCCATTTTTATCTTGGAAAAAAACTAAATCTCCAATAGTAGCCTGTTCATAAAAGTCAATATTATCTCCTTTTCTTGCTTGTAAATAGGCATCCCTAGGCATCGGAACACCTATCATTTTAAAAAGTATCTGAACCAATCCTGTACTATCAATACCAAAAGGAGACCGTCCACCTTCTAACTCAGGTGCGTACAAATATTTTCTAGCTAATTTGATTAATAAATCTATATTTTGGTGAATACTTTGTGGCGTAATAACCTGACCACTAAAGGAATAACTAGTTCCTGCAATTTCAAAACGCATGCCATCAAAACAGGGCAAAGAAGCACCCATTGTTAAGGGTAAAAAATGGTCAATCGCAATGGCTGGTTGTGCCAATTCCATACAACAAGCATAGGAGTCTTGGTATCGTTCCGCCTCTTCTGGTGTAATTTGCGTTAATTGGTTCGTCGGTACCCAACCGATTTGATTGTCCCATAAACAACGCACTTTTGTCCATTCTCCATTACGTTCCCAGCATTCCACAATTTCGCCAAAAAGCAGCTGGGTAACCATCTCACTGGTATTTTTTCGACCTGCTCGAACAGGTACGACACTAAGAGAACAGATGCTAAAAATCATGGTATTAGTTTCGGGTTATGCTTGAAAAGCTTTTCTTGATACAGTAACAAAAAGATAATAGATTAAGTAGAATTATTACTGATTGATTATTTTTTTACATCGCAATACTAAGTTACGGATAAAAAATAAGTTAAATTGATTTGCCACAGATTAATAATGCCAGGGATATTAAATGTATCCTTTATTTTTCAGTGCAACTAAGAAAAATAAGAAATGATGCAATTTCAATTATATAACTAATTGAAATAAGCCTTAAAAGGCAAGTTATTAAAAAAAATGAAAAAGTGCCTAATAGCTAACAAAGTTTATTTACTTCGAGTCTAAAAATACTAAATATCAACATATTCCGTTTGAAAATCTACTATTATTGCGATTTAATTGAAAAATTCATCCGCTAGTTTCTTTAAACCGTTGAACTTTTAATCTACCAATGAGAAATCTTTTTTCGTTAGTCATTTTTGCTGCCTTATTTATTTGTACTGACTTAATTGCTCAGGACAAGCATTTTACGCAATATTTTGCTGTTCCAACATTGACTAATCCAGCATTGGCTGGTGCTTTTCAAGGTAGGTATCGAATGGGAATTGTTCGCAGAGACCAATGGCGGCAAACTTTAGAAACGCCTTATGTGACTTTTGCAGGTGGGGTGGATGTTCGATTTAACACAAATCATAAAAAAGTAGTCAGTGATGCCGTCGGAGTAGGCTTGTCGTTTTTTAATGATAAAGTAGACGATTCAGGTTTTAGAACGACCCAAATGGCTTTAGCTGGTGCCTATCATAAAGCCTTAGATGATTCAGGCGTACACTATTTGACCATCGGCGGGCAAATGGCGATTAATCAAAGAAGTGTTAATTATGAAAATTTAACTTTTGAAGATCAGTATAATGGCACAAGTGGCTATACTTTGCCAACAGGAGAAGACTTACCAGAAAACAACTTTTCGTTTTTTGATATGGCTTTAGGGGTTAATTATACTTTTTCTCCAAGTCACAGGACGACTTTTTACATTGGGGGAGCAATGCATCATTTATTAGAACCCAATGTATCCTTTTTAGCAGCTAATCCAGATACGGAAGTAGCCATTCCAACTCCAAATAAATTATACAGAAAATATACAGGTTTATTTGCTGCAAGATTTCCAATAAATGACCAATTATTTCTAATCCCTAGAGCATTGATACAAATTCAAGGACCTCATGTTGAAATTAATGCAGGTTCTAATGTAAGAATTGCGATGGGCGATTATACGCCATTTGCTCTCCATGTTGGTGGATGGGCAAGACCCGTTAAAAATGCGGATAATTCATTCACTCTAGATGCGGTTGTTGCGATGGTTGGAATTGAATTTGATAATTTATTATTTGGCTTTAGTTATGATTTAAATATGGGGGATTTATCTATAGGAGGGCCAAATAGAAGTTCTTTTGAATTATCGGTCGCTTATTTAGGAAATTTTGAAAATGAAGAAATTCTTTGCCCTAAGTTTTAGTTAATAATTTGCCTTTAAGTGTGTAAAAATAGTTTAAAGAGGGGTAATATCCCTACCGTAACCACACAAGTAGGATATACACGTTTTTTAGTTCTTTGAAATTTTGC
>JAFMDF010000190.1 GCA_017857395.1 Bacteroidota bacterium
AATGGCGTTTAGGTTTTGTCCTTTTTTATCTTGGAAAATAGACTTAGAAATTAAGACCCCGTTTTTAGAGCAGACTATTCTTAATTTTTTTAACCGAATTTTTTTATCAAATAGCACCCAAACCGCTAAGCCTCCTTCTGGAATGGAAAATTGTATAAATTGACCTATTTCTTTTTGTAATAAATTACAAAAAAGGTCTCTTCTTTGGCGATAAATTTTGAGGGATTTTTTTAAATGTCGTCGAATAATGCCATCTTTGAATAATAAGGCAATTGCTTTTTCCATCGCTGTATTTCCATGACAATCTAAAAAACGACTCAATCTAGATAAATCATTTATGAAATCCACTGGCGCAATAATAAATCCTAACCGCAAACCTGGCGCTACGATTTTACTTAATGACCCAACATAAATAACGCTCCCTGCTCGGTCGGAACTTGCCATAGGTAAAATAGGGCTACTAGCATAATGAAAATCGTAATCATAATCATCTTCGACAATGGCAAAATGATATTTTTCAGCGAGTTGCAATAATTTCACCCGACGGGCGGCAGTTAACGAAACGGTGGTTGGGTGATGATGATGTGGCATAACAAAAACGGCTCGAATGGTTTGCATTTGACAAGCTTTTTCAATCGCATCTATATCCATTCCTTGTTCATCGACTGGTACGGTCACCAATTCTCCACCAGCGATTTGAATAATATCTTTCGCTACTTTAAAACTGACATCACCGACAATCACTTTGTCCTTTGGCGCTAATAAAACCCGAAAAATATTAGAAAATGCCATCAAACTACCTCTGGTGATAATGAGGTTGTCAACGCTAGTATTGATACCCCTAGACTCGGCTAAGTATTTCACGATTTCTGTTCGTAATTGACGATGCCCATTAAAATTGGCGGCATAATTCATTATTTTTTTATCTCTTTTGCTCATTAATACACTTCCCATATTTTGGGATAATTCTTTTAATGGAGCTAATCGAACATCGGGATACCCTGTATCAAATACATATTGAATGTCCTTTAAATTAGGTGCTTGGTAATAAGCCAAAAAATCTAGTTGTTGATTCAAACCAAAATGACTTTGCTGATGCGCCTCATTTAATACCCCAATAGGTAAATTTTGCTTATGAATAATTGGAATATTGGTATGAATAAAAGTTCCTTGATTGGGTTTGATTTCTATCCAACCTTGTGCTTCTAATTCTTCATAAGCAAGCATTGCCGTTCGCCTACTCACGCCTAATAATTCAGCTAATTTTCGCCCTCCTGGTAGCTTTAAGCCAACGGGAATGGTACCTGCCGTAATCTGCCGAATAATCGTACTGGCAATTTGGATGTATAGCGGGCATCGTGCAGTACGGTCTAGTTTTATCAGGGTTTTGAATGGTAACATATCTGTAAGGGCTATTTTTGAAATTTAACACATAGTCATATAGTATTTTCACATAGCGAACATAGTATAATTCAGCATTCAAAACTACTACTCCATACAAATCTAGTAAAGAAAACTATGTGTTTATATATGGTTTGGCTAAACACAGTAGCGGCGCATAGGAGCCGCTATTGATGTTTTAGCCTTTATTGTGGCAGTATTTTTTAATCTGCATACTCCAATTTATAGTAATGATTTAGATATGAATCCCAATCGGGGTTATCTGATTTCTTTAAGACATGTTCCACCCACAAATTTCTCTCATGCCACAATATGTTCATCTCCCAAACACAAAATTGTAATCCCTTACTCGAAAAATCTACAAACTTATTGGGATGCTCATAGTCAGAAGTATAAACATGACCTTGAATAACATTTTCGTAAATCCACCAATTTACGACAACTAAAATACTATCCTTTGCTTCATGAATAATTACAGTACCGATTTTATAATTCGGAAAATCATTTATTTGAGATTTTTCCTTTATCCAATCTGGTAAAATCGCTTTTATTATATTTTCTATTTCTGGCGTAACTCTTAATTCATTATATTTCATGCTATACAATTTGAATTTCCAATCGCCGAATTCGATTATATCTAAGTATTTAACTGCTCTTTTTTTGAATTTTTCCATATGATTACTTTTATTATTTCTAATGGTTTCATACCATTATATTTTGATTTTTTTTGTTTTATTGCCACCAACTATTGACCTATGTGTTTAAAAATCTATTGTTTGACTTCATTAGACCGAACACTCAATCAAATATTCTAGCATTACAAACTCCGATTAATCCGATTCAATTCTGATTTAGAAATTTGTTTGCCACCAAAATTATTCGTTCCTAATTTTCCAAAATTCCAATTTAAAGATAAGCGAATATAATGAAAATCCAATTCTGATAAGTAGGTCATATACATCCGATTAAAATTAGAGATGCCCGTAAATTTAAATTTATCAAACACATCATTTCCCCACAAAGTAGTGGTCAATTGATTATTAAAAAACTTTCGAGACAGCGATAGATTCAAATAAGAAATTGGATTATCAATATAAACCCCATCGACTCTAGAAGAAGTATAGCTATAATTGGCAGCTAATTTAAACGACCAAGGAAGTTGCAACGATTGATTAATTTGGACATAATAGCCCCATTTGTTATTCACTAATAGATTATCTGTATCGGGTACTTGATGGTCGTCGTAAAAAGTGCCGACTGTAAAATAGGCACTATATTTTTTAAAATTAATCGGGCGGGAAAGTGCTGCCGAATACAATGTAGTATGTCGAAGGTTTTCTTTAACAAAACTAATAGCTTCTGGATTTTCTATATCTTGCGAACGAAAGATTTGATTAATTTTATTTTTGGTATAAATATAATTTAAGTTAAGATTCCAATTTCCCCAATTAATATTGGTCGTGATAGCATGACTGTATTCAGGGACTAAATTAGGATTGCCTTTGAGGGACACTAAAGAATCCACAAATAGCACATAAGGATTTAAATCTTGAAATAGCGGTCTATTTATTCGATAACCATAATCAATGCTTGCAGTTAATTTATCATTAAAAGTTTGACTTATAGAAGCAGAAGGAAATAGGTTAAAATAACTTCTATCATAAGCTTGTTCTGTTCCTGTATTCGTAGAACTACCTTCCGTTTGCGTCCATTCACTTCTCAGCCCTGCGGTAAATTTCATTTGCTTGCCTTGCCAATTAACTTGGCTATATGCTGCTAAAATATTTTCGGAATAAGCAAAATTATTGCTAAATTGAGGTATTTCAAAATACGTACCTTCTGGGTCTTCGCCCTCAAATTTAAGGGAACTATTATTGGTCACATAAGCATTTTTAAGCCCATTTTCTAAAGTCCATTTTTTGTTAAATACCTTTTTGTAATCTGCCTGAAAAGAATATATCCGAATGTCATTTTGGTTGACACTTTTTCGATTAATTGGCGTGGTGGTATTTTCTTTAGCAAATAACTGTTGGTTGCGTCCCTTTCGGTCAAAATCATAAGTAGCGAATTGACCAACTAACTGAAAATTAGACCCTAAAGTATCCAGCGTATTTTGTAAAGAAAGATTTATCGTATTGCTGATTTGGTCATAAAGACCAATAATTTTTCCATCAATCGTAAAGTCAGCTACCTCGTCCGATAAGGCAGTTCGCAGATTATCGGCTTCTTGATCTCCAGTAACTGCTGCCCCCGTATATTGCAAATTTAATTGGAGATTCGATGAAAATTGATAGGTTGACCGAAAATTATAATCATGGTCTAACCGCTTATTTTTTTGGACAAAATAATTATCAATTTCTGAAAAAGTGGTATTAACTTGATTGGTTCGAGTTTGTCTATTTCGCCCGCCCCATTGCCACGGTCGAATCCCATAACTTGCTTGCAATAGCAATTTATCGACTTTATAATAAGTATTGGCTTGAAAATAAGACCGATAAAACTTCCCTTTTCCTGCCCGTTGTAACAAACCGATTTTATACCCTTCCAAGGTTTTACTTTTGGTAATAATATTAATCACGGCATTCCCAGCGGCATCGTATTTGGCAGAAGGATTTTCTATGATTTCTACTTTTTTAATATCATTGGAAGAGAGGCTACTGAGGATTTGCGTAGAAGAAATTTGTTGCCCGTTAAGATAAATAAGTGCTGCCCCTTTACCAATCACAGAAATTTGGCCGCCACGACTAACAAAGACCTTTGGCGAATTTTGAAGGACATCTAATGCTGTTCCTGCTTCCTGTAAAGAAGTATTGGCAACATTTACGATTAAATCTGTTCCTCGTTGTTCAAATACCTTTTGTTGAGCGACTACTTCTACACCTACTAATAACTGATTGGATAAGGTTAGTTTACCTAAATCTAATGGAGTTATTTGTTTACTATTATTTATTTGTTGAAAGAAATCTTCATACCCTAAGGCGGTTATATTTAATAAAAAAGAAGTGGTGCTTATCTTGTCTACTTGAATTTTGCCATCCATAAAAATAGCTCCTTTTAGTAAACTGGAATCTTGTGGATTTAGTAGTAATACATTTCCCAACTCGATTGGCTTCGATTGGTCATCGACTACTTGGGCAGTAATAGTATAGGCGAAATTTGGATTGTTTTGTGCATAGATGCCGTTAAGTGCATAACTGAAAACAAGCAGTTGTATTAGAATTAATTTTAGGTTCATCTTTTTTGATTTTACATGATCAATAAACTAACGAACACAAAATTATTCACAAACCGACCTCTTTTTATAGACCAGTTTTAAGATATAATAGATACCGGTTTGTAAAATAGTCCAAGTTATGGATAGCTGGTAGATTGAGTATAAAATGAATAATTACAGTCTTTGGACTGTATCAAATAGAAGCCAGTAAATTCAATTTTAACAAACTTTGGCAACTAATAGGAAGTTATTAGTTGCCAGAATTAGTTAAAAGAAGGGCAAGAATAGCTTATTTTTGATTTTTCAAGGTATAATAAACGTAGTTTGTGATTGATACCGTTTTGGAGATAGTTACATTGTTTGAATAAATAAATCGAAGAAATAGCAATAACAACAAAAATGGAATTTAAAAAACGCTTAAGAGATGCCGTTCCCTTATTTTTCAAAAGTAATGCTGACAATCCTAAAGAGGTTGCGAAGCAGGTAAAGTTTGATACTTTTGGCGGTGTCTTTACGCCTACTTTGTTAACGATTCTAGGCGTAATTATGTACTTGCGACTAGGGTGGGTCGTCGGGAATGCTGGTTTATTAGGTGCTTGGTTGATTATTTTATTGTCCTTTTCTATTACGATTTGTACGGCTTTATCGATGTCTTCGATTACCACCAATATTAGAATTGGGGCGGGTGGTGCTTATGCGATTATCTCCCAAGCGCTCGGTTTAGAGGTGGGCGGTAGTTTGGGCATTCCAAGATATGTCTCTCAAGGATTAGCGGTCACTATGTATATTTTTGGGTTTCGAGAAGGGTGGTTAATGATTTTTCCGCAGCATTATCCTTTTTTAATAGATGTTTCCGTCTTTATATTGCTCTTTTTGATTGCTTATAAAAGTGCAGATTTAGCCATTAAAACCCAATATTTAATTATTGGTATTATTGGACTCTCCTTTATTTCGATTGCCGTTGCTGCTTATCAAGGGAGTATGCTATTTTCTTCCGAAGAAGTGATAAAATGGGGTAGTTTTAGTGATGTCGGTGTTGCTTCAGATGCTGGATTTTGGGTGGTTTTTGCCGTCTTTTTTCCTGCTTCTACAGGTATCATGGCAGGCGCAAATATGTCTGGTGAATTAGCCGACCCTCGCAAAAGTATTCCTAAAGGCACGCTTTGGGCAATTGGCATCAGTTTGGTCATCTATTTAGTCTTGGCTTATTGGATAGCTCGGTCTGCTACAGAAACCGAATTATTAACCAATTTCAATATTATGATTGAAAAATCATGGTTTCCGCCACTAGTTATTGCAGGCGTATTAGGGGCTACTTTTTCTTCTGCTTTGGCTTCCATAGTTGGTTCATCTCGGATTTTATACGCCATGGGCGAACATGGGGTTTTGCCAAAAGGAGATTGGCTGAAAAAATTAGATAAAAGTGGTCAGCCTCGGCATGCCATGTTGGTGACAGGACTTATGATTTTTGCAACGATGTTATTGCGAGATTTAAATGCTGTTGCGCCTTTAGTGACTATGTTCTTTCTGATTACTTATGCTATGCTGAATCTAGTGGTGATCATTGAGCAACAATTAGGCTTAATTAGTTTTCGACCACTTTTTACCGTTCCTAAAATCATTCCTTGGTTAGGCTTAGTTGGAAGCGTATTGGCGATGTTTATTATCAATCCGACGATTAGTTTAGTCTCTTGGATTTTGGTCGTTTTCGTTTATGGAATTTTAAGAAGAAGCAATATAGAAACCCAATTTGAAGATGTGAGAAGTGGTTTATTTACTTCTTTTTCTGAATGGGCTGCTAAAAATACAGCAGGTGGAATGGACAAACAAGAAAGAGCTTGGAAACCTAATTTATTAGTGCCTTTAACAGAAGTAGCGACTGTAAAAGGAGCGTATTCCATCATTAAAGACATTGCCGCACCAAGAGGGGCAGCGATGTTAATGGGCATAGGAAAAGGGAAAAAAGTGCCTCAGTTAAAAGAGCGATTAACATTAGTTTCGGAAGCTTTCAAAAAGGATAATTTGTTTTCCTCTACCACGATTATGAAAACGAATAGTTTTGGCAAAGGCGTCAACTTTGGCAATCAAGCTTTAGGCGCTGCTTTTTTTCGACCCAATATTATCTTTTTGACGATGTTGGAACAAAAAAGCTCCATCCGAGATTTTCCTGCCATTATTCAAGAAGCAAAAGAATTAGAAGTTGGGATTTTATTATATGTCCATCATCCTAAAGCGCTATTGGGTCAACAGCAACATATCAATATTTGGATAAAAGACCGAAGCCCTACTTGGGATATTGATGATGGTCAACCCAATCCCAATTTATCCTTATTGATTGCTTATCAGCTCAAAGTGAATTGGAACGCAGAAATTCGCTTGTTAACGGTAATCAAACAACCAGAAGAAAAGGCAAAAGCAACCGCTTTCCTAACCGAATTTATTAATTTATCTCGCCTACCGATTAAAGAAACCATCGTCCGAGAAGGTAATTTTTATGACAATTTAACAACTGCTCCACTAGCAGACCTGAACATTTTCGGTATTTCTCCAGGCATGGCAATTGAAGATTATCAAAAAATAGCCAAGGTAGTGGATACTACGTGTATGTTTATTATGGATTCGGGGCATGAGAGTGTTTTTGCATAAAGAAGCAAAAGATTATGGAGCTAGTGGCTCGATTCATAAATGATTGACAACAAATATTTAGAGTTGTGATGTTGCGATGTTGCCTTGTTCTATCGACAACATGGTAACATTGCAACAACACAGTTTTGGAAATGGAAAATTTATTTAATTAAAAATTTAAACCTATGCCTATTTTTACCTCTTCCCGTGAAAAACGACTTTGGTTTTGGGTGTTGGTCGTATTAGTAGCGATTTTCTCCACGCTTTTTATTGGACAACCATTGATTCAACTATTCAGCAATCAAGATATTCAAGCAGTCTTTTTTGTGCTAGGAATGGTATTAGTTGCAGCCACTATTCAACAACGCAACGAAAATTAAATCGTCAAAGGCTTAAATCACACCACTACATCAAATTCAGACACTCCCTTTCAGTCCAAATCTTTCATTTCTTTTATAGTGGCTTTGCCAACCTTTTTCATAGATTTTTTCAATTGTTTGGTCAACTTTTTAGAGGGAGGAAGAAGAAGTATATCCTCTATTTTAGGTAAAGCTCGACCATACCAATATCCCCAAGACCAGATAATGGCTCGTTCATCGACTATACTCTTTCCTAAAAGCGTAGCTTTTTTAGATAAACTGCCTTCTATTTTTAATCGTTTTAATGCGGCATGTTCGGTGATTTTTAGTACATCCCTTGCTGTATTTTCAGAACTATTGCAAAGCATAACGGCGGAAGACAAAGCACTAATCCCTACATTTGCTAGCGTAATAGGCGAAACTTTGTCAATCCGATCTGCATCTGTATGATAAAAAACATCCGTAAAATGCCATAATAATAAGCCTGGAATTTTCGCATCTAGAAAAGGCTGATGGTCACTCCCTCCTTCAAAAGGATTGGTATTGACCGTCCATTTGTTGGTTGCTGCTTGCTTTCTACAAACAAATTCGATGAAATCATTAAAATAGTGAGGATTGAATTCTTTTTCATCTACTTCCCCAGCTCCCCATTCTGTATGTTTATCGGCTCCTCTAGTCCAGATAGCGGAGGGGTCTGGCATTTTTTCTATTAAAAAGGTGCCGCCAGTCTTCTTTGTATCTTCGCCTACCATATCCAAACTCATTCCCCATTTAATCCCAGAAGCTCGTAAACTATCTTGTTCTATATACCGACGAGTCGAACGAATTTCAACGCCCCATAAAAAGGTAAGCGTCCTATCGGGAGAAATGTCTCCTTTATTAACCAAATTAGCAGCTACTCTAGCCATTTCTGCCAATGCCCCGACTCCACTAGCATTATCATTCGCCCCAGGTTCCTGCACATGGGCACTAAAAACAAATCTATCTTCTGGTTTTTTACTCCCACGAACTTCTGCTACTAATGCTAGTTCTTCAGATGGGTATAGTTTTGTGTCAATCTGTACCTTTATTTTGAATGTCCCTTTTTCTAATTGAGCCAACAAAGCAGTTCTTGCGGCATAGGATAAGTTAATTGCCCAAGGTTTTATTTTACTGTTAAAAGGGATAGAGGTGAAGGGAATAGAGTGTTGAAATTTTTCTGGTTGATTGTAACTTGGAATGCGGTAAGCCAATATTCCAATTGCTTCTTTTTTTTCAACGACTAGTTTATACAAAGAATAGGCGTGACAATCTGCCATCACAATTTTTCCTTTTAAATCGAGCTTTTCAATTGCCGCTTCCTCGCAAGATTTCAAATAAACAACTTCTGCTTCGATACCTGATACTGGCGTAGGGAAACTATTAATCGCTATCATATTTCGATTACTACTAAAATCGAGTAACGGTTTATCATTGCCTGGTAGATAGACCTTCGCAGCTACTGGTTCCCATGCTGGTTTGCGTAACGGATAGCGCTCTAGCCGATAAGTTAGTCTTGCATTAGGGGCTTTATCTTCTAGTTGATACCCCGCAGATTCCAACACCCGCTGCACATAATAGATACTAGAATCGAAGCCAGCACTACCAGGTGCACGCCATAAATCCCCCACATAAGCAGTTGTTTCCAACGCTTTTTGACCAGAAAATTCGGGACGGATTAATTCCATGTATTGATCCAATTGCGTGCTTATTTTTTGAGCGGAACTCTGGAGTGGGTAAAAGATAAACAAGAATACAAATAAGCGTAAATATCGAATAATCATAAATTTATTTTTTTTAAAATAGCTAACTCCCCATGCATCTTTTCTCGTCCAAACTGGTCTTTCCCATTAAGAAACCACCTTTAAAAGAAAAAAAGAACACCCGATGTTAAAAAATTACCTTAAAATCGCATGGCGTAACCTCGTCAAAAGTAAAGTTACTGGATTTATTAATATTGTTGGCTTAGCCATTGGTATGGCAGTCGCCATTATGATTGGCTTATGGTTAAATGATGAACTAACCTATAATCAATTTCATGAAAATTATGACAAAATAGCCCAAGTTTATATCCATCAAACCTTAAGTAATCGAACAGGAACAGGTAATGCCATTGCCTTACCCTGTGGCCCTACTTTACGCAATGAATTTGGGGAAAATTTTAAACATGTTGCTTATGGTTCATGGAATTTTGAGCAATTGGTTGCTTTCGAGGATAAACGCTTTTTACATCAGGCGATGTATGTAGAACCAGAATTTCCTGAGTTGTTTTCTTTGGATTTAATAGAGGGGAGTTATGAAGAAGTATTAAAAAACCCTAATTCTATTTTGTTAGCAAAATCATTGGCTACTGCTTTATTCGGTAACGAAAATCCAATTGGCCAAGTCGTCCGTCATGAATCTACCACTGATTTAGAAGTATCAGGCGTTTTTAATGACTTGCCTTCTAATAGTGAATTTCATAATGTAAAATTTTATACGACTTGGGAACATTATAAAAATGAAAATCCATGGATGGTAGAATCCGAAAACAATTGGGGAAACCATTCTTGGCAATTGTTTGTCCAACTAAACGAGCAAGCTGATTTTGCCCAAGTCTCCGAAAAAATAAAGGATATAGAATTCAAACATAATCCAGAAGCAAAGCCTGAGATATTTTTGTTTCCTATGTCTCAATGGCATTTGTATTCCAATTTTAAAAACGGCGAAAATATTGGCGGCCGAATTCAATTTGTTTGGATGTTTGGAATTATTGGCTTGTTTGTATTGCTCTTAGCCTGTATCAATTTTATGAATTTAAGCACCGCACGTTCCGAAAAACGAGCAAAAGAAGTTGGGATACGTAAATCCGTAGGCTCGATGCGTGGACAATTGATTGCCCAGTTTTTAAGTGAATCTTTGGTGGTTACTTCTATAGCTTTAGCACTTTCCCTTTTATTGGTACAATTATCTTTGACTTGGTTCAATAATTTGGCAGACAAAACTTTAGCCATTCCTTGGTCAAACCCTATATTTTGGATGCTGATTCTTGGATTTTCTATCTTTACTGGCTTAATTGCAGGTAGTTATCCTGCTTTTTACCTTTCTTCTTTTGAACCGTTACAGGTCTTAAAAGGTAGTTTTAAAACTGGTCGAGCTGCCAGCATTCCTAGACAGATTTTGGTGACCATTCAATTTACCGTATCCGTTGCGTTAATCATTGGAACGATGGTTATTTATCAACAGATTCAGCATGCAAAAAATCGTCCAGTTGGCTATAACAAAGAAGGTATTATCCAATTTTTTAATACTGCTGAATTAGAAAACAAATACGAATTATTGCGAACAGAATTGCTTAATACGGGCGTGGTAGAACAGGTGAGTTATGCTTCTAGTCCGATTACTAATATTTGGTCTAATACGACTAGCTTTCGATGGGAAGGGAAAGATCCTGACGCCTTATTTAGTTTTGGCGTAATGGGCTGTTCTTATGAATTGGGGAAAACCTTTAATTGGAATATAATTGAAGGCAGAGATTTTTCCAGAGATTTTGTCACAGATACTTCAGCCTATATTCTAAATGAAGCTGCCGTTGCCCAAATGGGTATAGAAAATATTGTTGGAAAATTTATTAGAAGAGGAGAAGAAGGAACTCCAGGACAAGTAATTGGAGTCATCAAAGATATGGTGATGCAATCTCCTTGGCGACCGATTAAACCTACGATTTTTTATATGGCAGATGACTGGGTAAGTGTACATAACTTAAAATTGAAACCTGAAATCCCCGTCCAAGATGCCTTGGCAAAAGTGGGCACTGTTTATAAAACATTAAGCCCTTCTAGCCCTTTTGATTATCAATTCGTCGATGAAGAATATGAGAAAAAATTCCGCTCAGAAGAACGCATAGGGAAACTCGCCCGATTTTTTGCCTTTTTAGCCATCTTTATTTCCTGCTTAGGTTTATTCGGTTTATCCGCTTATGTGGCTGAACAACGCACCAAAGAAATTGGCATCCGAAAAGTATTAGGCGCATCTGTAGCCAATTTATGGGCTTTGCAATCCAAAAGTTTTTTAATCCTAGTATTTCTCGCTTGCTTGATTGCCGTACCATTGGCTTGGTATTATTTGGAAGGCTGGTTGGCTTCTTTTGATTACCGAATTTATATGGATTGGACGGTTTTTGTAGTGGCTGGTATTTTAGCGTTAGTGGTTACTTTGGTGACGGTTAGTTATCAGGCTATTAAGGCGGCTTTGGCAAATCCTGCTCGGTCTTTGAAGACGGAGTAAAGTGATTTTATTACTGGATAACTTCTGTTATCCAGTAATTTAAATCAATTGTAAGCCCTCAAAATGTGAGTCGTCAGGAGGACGACTAGATACGGATTCCTAGTCTGGAGACTAGGAATATCGGATACATTGTGAGATGTTCGATGTTTCTAGTCTCATACTAGAAACCACTATCCGTAGGTCTCCTGACCTGCTTAAAAAACTTACCTTTCCCTTCCTTACTTATTCAGGTTCAATCACCCGAATACCTTCAAAATCCTCCAATTTCCCTTGCAGCCCCCAACCGCCAAAAGTTTCTGAGACTGCCAAAATCAATTCATTGGTACCTCTTTTCAAGGGTAAATAGATGGAATCAAAATAGCCTATACTTCCTAAATAACGATAATCCCGACTCCGATAGCTGTTATTACCACTATAGATAATTTGCTGGTTACAATAAACTTGCACTCGGTCAGAATAACCAAAATCTAACCGTTTTATTTGGTCACTATCTGACTGAATGATAACCTTAGCAAAAACAGTATTTATTGCTCTATTTCTTTGATGAAGGATTGCAATATTTGTTAAACCAGTAGCCTCTGCTTTTAAGGTTTTCCAACTTTTGTCCATTAAAAAGGAGGGGACTAAATTTTGTTTACCTGCTATAGCTGTATCGCTAAAGGTAGTGGAAATTTGCCAAGCAGGAATTATATTTTCAGGTAAACTTTCTATATCAAAATCTGGAAGTTTTGTCAAAGCTACCGCATCCGTTTTTTGGTAAAAAAAATTAGCAAAATAAGCAGCTCCAAGAGAAGACTTAATGCCGATACTTCCTTTGGTTAGCCCTCTTTTTAGTTCTCTAATTTGTAAAATAGGTGTTGTTTGGTTATCCAAATATAAATCAGCCCTAGTCCCCGAAACGATTAATTTAAGATGAAACCAGCGACCATAAGGATAATGAAAAAGTGCATTATAGCCACCTTTATGTTCCACTTTCCAACCAATTTGCCCATCTATGATGGCTCGTCCTTGGTCATGATATAATTGCCAAGCTGCCAACCCATTATTAACTGGGGTGTATTGCATCGCATCTGGCTTACCATCTAAGTGTGCCCGCAAATATATCTCTTCATAATTCAATCGGTCTTCCAATCTAAAAAGGATACCAGAGAAAGAACGTTTTTCTTCCATATAGACATCAAATTCAATAATGCCATTTTGAAACTCCACCTCTTTTAACCACGCAATCCCATTTTTTAGCTGAATCGCTTGATTACCTTTGAAGCTGTCGAACAGATGCCCACGGGCATTAATTTCCCAGTTTTCGGTAGTAAAGGGGATAACCTGCCCAGTAATTTGGGTACTAGAAAACAGAAAAAATAAGCCGATTAAAAGATGCCACTTTTGAATGATTAATTTCATGATAATTGTTGATTTTAAAAGCTCGTAATAAATCTTAATTATCAGTCGGATGACCAGATTTATTACGATGCTGTACATTACTTTTTTTACATTGAGTCCAAGGTAGGCTGTCTTGACCAAAATGGGCAATACAAGATTTTCCAAGTTCGTACATGTTCATACAAAGCTGTATATTTAGGGAAGAATTACTAATATTACCCGATGACAATGGTTACACTTGAAAATGTACAGCAATCCCAACAGCTTCAATTATTGCTGCAAGAAATTGAGCAGCAATTACAATGGGGAAGCGGCGTAAATTGGCGACACCAAGATTTTCAGACTTTGAGTGAGAAAATTTTGGACAAAACAGGCAAGCAATTAAGCACAAATACACTAAAACGAATTTGGGGTAAATTGCCTTATAATAGTTTGCCAAATAGCCATACTTTAAACACTTTAGCCCAATTTGCAAATCATGAAAATTGGCTAATTTTTCAATCCAACCACCAACGCAATATAATTACACGAAAAGTAGAGAAAGTTCCACCAAATATTCTATCAAACAAGGTTTCTATTGCTCCTGTTTTGAAGATTTTTGGTATTATTATTTTGCTATTAGTAGTTGCCCTTGCTGCCATTAGTTTGATACCTGAGCCTAGTTTAAAACCACTTAGCCCTACAGTTTTAGAAAGTATTCAATTTAGTAGTCATCCTGTTGCATCTGGCGTCCCTAATACCGTTGTTTTTAAATACGATGTCTCTAAAGTTCCCTCCGATAGTATTCAAATTCAACAAAATTGGGATGAACGCCGTCGGTTCTTCATTCAAAAAGACCAATCTGAAGTAACGTCCACTTATTATTATCCAGGACATTGGAAAGCTAAATTAGTTATAGATAATCAAGTGATAAAAGAGCAGGATATTTATATAAAATCTGAAGGTTGGTTGGCAACGATTAATCGGGAACCAATCCCTCGCTATTTAAAAAAGGAAGAATTAGCGACGGGTGGGTTTTTAGGTGTTTCAAAAAATATTCACCGTGAAATAATGGAAAACACCGCTTCTCCTGAGATTCTAGCTTATCATTTTATTGAGGAGTTTCCCAATTTAGAAAGCAGTAATTTTTCGCTAGAACTATTATTTAAAAACACTTATACCAAAGGAGATGCCATCTGCCAGTATAGTCGCATTGCTATTGATTGTACAGCAGGTGTTTTTTTAATTCCTTTTACGATTCCAGGGTGTGTGGGTGATATATCTATGCGGTTTAATGATGTTCAACAAAGGGGGCACAATCACGATTTCTCTGCTTTTGGTTGTGATTTTAAAGCATGGCAACACTTCAAATTAGTAGTCAAAAATAAAAGAGCCCAAATATTCTTAAATCATCAATTGATACATATCGTTACTTATCAACAAGATGCAGGAAAAGTAGCAGGAATGAACATTAGGTTTGCTGGTGCTGGAATGATTGATGATATAAAATTAAGTGATGGGACGGATACGGTTGTTTATCAAGAAAATTTTGAAAAAAACTAGATATAGATTTCCAGTTTGGAGACTGGAAATATCGAATATCAATAGCGTTTTCCATACCCCTTTAATAGGAATTCGCTAAGCCCCAATCAAATAGATAAATTTGTCGAATAAAGTCTAATAATTTAATTGGACATATTCGCATCTTTACAATTAATCAGTCAATTTAGCATAGATTACTTATTTATTAGTAGGTAGCAAGATATTAAATTGAGAGCCCGTGTTATCAGATTCGACCCAAATTTTACCAGAATGATTTTCTACTATTTTTTTGCAAATAGCCAAACCAAGCCCAGTCCCAGCATATTTACTGCGATTATGTAAACGCCTAAATGGTTCGAAAACATAAGTGGTATACTCTTCCTTGATGCCAATCCCGTTATCGTTGATGACTAGGCGAATATTATTTTTTTCACGGTGGGCGAATATTTTCACAGACGGAATATCGGATTCATTATACTTGATGGCATTTTCTATTAAATTTTGAAATAATAGAGAAATGGATACTTTATTTCCTTGAATTAGCGGTAAATCATTATGTTGAATAATCGCTTTTTTATCCTTTAAGAAATGGCTGTGAGAATGCTTGAATTGCTGAATAACAGCATTTAAATCTACGGATTCCAACTGCAAACCATCCTTTTCTAATCTAGAAAATTTTAAAATAGAATCAATTAATATGGACATCCGTTTAGCGGCATCATAAATCATATTGGCTAGTTGGAAACGCTCTGTTGCTCCTTCTTTTCCCAATTCTTTTTTTAAGATACCAGCAAACCCCTCAATGTTTTTGACAGGTTCTTTTAAGTCATGCGAAGTGATATAGGCAAATCTTTCTAATTCCGTATTTTTAAGTTGAAGTTGCTTTACCAGATTATCTTTTTGTTTCACAATAGTACGGATATCATTTTGATAAAAAGTAATGATGAAGCTAATGCCAAAAATTAACCCTATTATTAGTACCGCAAACCCAGAAGGATTCCATAAAACTGAGGATTCTTGACTAATATAGGCTAAAACACAAGTAAGTAATCCAAGATTCCAAATAAGGCAAATCGTTTTGTGCCTTATTTGTCCTTCATATTGAATAAAAGCTATCAATGAGGTAATTAAGAAAATAGCAGATTCTCCAATACTAGCACTTTTTACATAGAAAATGGCTATCGTAACCCAAAGCGGAAAACCAAAACAAGCTACATACCTAGCAGCATTAAAAAATCGTTTTTGATGTAATAATAGTATGAATAACCCAAAACTTGCAGAAATCCAATTTAAGGATGCAACATAAAAATCTTGGGTGGCGATTAGGATGACGAAGAATAATATGGCTGCAATAATTATTGCCAGCATGCACAATTGATTCAATACTCGAATCTTAATAAATTCTCGTTCTTCAATCTGCTCATGTAGTCCTGTTGTGGCAAATTTATTCCATAATTGCTGGAGCATTTTCTGTTTAAATTAGGTCTGAATCAAATAATACACTAATAATTTTCTCTTGCTTAATTACAACCAAAAATTATTCCACTTCTTTTTAATTTTGAGCACAAATTATTTAGAAAAAAGTAAATCAGAGGAAGAGGGCAGCAATCTTTGTAAGAAAGGCATTTTTTTCAGTATCCAGAAGTAAATTCCTAAAGGAATACTTCTTAAGATAACTTGATGAGCGTCATAATGATTGATGTATTTTAAGTTAATTTTTGAACAAATGGACTTGATTTTCGCAGGTATCAATACATCTTCAGGGCTATGATGAGGTACATTATTGACATAATAATAATGTAAAGGATAAAATAATTTAGAGCAAGTCGGTTCATATAGAAATATAATATGACCATCCTGACTCAACACTCTTTTTAATTCAGTAAGTGTTTCTTCATGAAGGACAAAATGATGTGCGGAAGCATAGCAAAATATCAAATCAAATTGCGCATCCTTTTCAGCTAATTCATAACTTTTTGCAGCGTATGATTTATCAATATTGACTTCAAATATTCTTTCCCAGTTAGTTATACTTTTTACGGCATGAGGGCTGATATCTGTTACGGTAAAATGCGCCTCTTTTAAATAAAAGGATTTTAAAAAACAAGAGGCCCAACCTTGCCCTGCACCAATCTCTAAAACGTTTTTTTTATCACGTATTATCTCTTCATATTTAGTTATTTTATAGTCTAGATTATCGCATTCCTGTAATTTATTTAAAAAATTCAACTTTGTAAAGGCTTTCGGAGATTCAAATCCGCTGTCTCGCCAATAGTTAATTTCTAAATTTTCTTTTTCAACAAGGTCCATATTTTTGGGTCATTTAGATTACAGATTAAGTGATCCAGGTTAATACGTTGAAGAAAGGGAAATGATACGAATTCGCTAAAGAAGCAACAAGAACTCTAATAAATCCAAGTATTAAAAAAATCAGCTAATACGGTATTCGTAGCGGTTTCCATTGCCAATTGAAAATCTTTGGTGGTGACTGATTTGCCATAATATTGTTGGCTGAAGTATTTTAGGCAAAGAGAAAAAAATAATTAGCCAAATCAACTAAAATCTTCCAAGTTGT
>JAFMDF010000191.1 GCA_017857395.1 Bacteroidota bacterium
TGATTTTTCTTGTAAAAAGTTGGGGAACTTTTTAGCCTCGTTTGCACAGCCTACCCTAGAGAAAAGGAAATATTAATAGAAATTGTCAAAGGAGCTGATTCTAAAGAAATTGGTAAAAAATTAAATATTAGTACTGCTACCGTTACCACTCATCGAAAGAATATGATTGCTCGTTCTGGAGCTAAAAATACGACAGCTTTGATTCAACTGTGTCGAATGTGTAATGCGATTTAGGCGGTGTTGTGATGTTGCCGTGTTGCGATGTTGCGATGTTAACGAAACAACAAGGGAACATCGCAACAATCCTTTAATTTCCATTATTCTAGCAAAATTTCATTTAATTTCCTTTCTATCCAACTTCGATTAAAAACCGTATTCGTAGCTATTATTTCTGCTTGTAATTTTGTCTTTTCCTTCTTTGTTTTGTCCTTTTTTTGGTAAGGTACTTCTAATTTCAATTGAAAAACTTTTTTAACTAATCGAATAGCCTGTTCATGTCCTTCCTTTTTAAAAGTAGCAATGAGTTGATTTCGTTGTAAATACAAACGAAAGGAATCACAAAGGGAAAAAAAAGCGATACTTTCTGCCAATTCATAATAAGTTCGTAATAACAACCATCTTGCCCCTAGACTGTATTGAATATTGGTATACTCCACTTGTAAAAGGAGCGTTAACACAGTATCATAATCCCCTATATGATAGGCATAAGCAGCTCGATTAAAACGATAAGCATTTTCTCTATTTTCTAAGGGTAAAGCAGTATGATATTGCTGGATAAATTGATTTACCCAATCTCTTTCTTTTAAGCGCAAGCCAAGGGTTACAATATTCTTATAATGCCATTCTGATAATTGATTTTTTTCATCATGCAATAAGTGTTGTGCTAATTGAATTTTATAAATTTTCAAGAGTTCTTCCATAAAAACCTCCTTGCTCCGATTGATTTGTTTGATGCAATAATTTTGAATGTAGGTGTAAATATCTTTTAACTCTTTTTGTGGAAAGAATCGGCTGTTCTGCTCTATAATAGGCAGAATCTGATAGTACTGCGCGGTATCTTCTTCCGTCAACATTCGGTATAAATGATAATACACAGCAATTGGTGGTATGTTTTGATATCGTTGCCAATCGTTTTTTAAGGAACTTAAGATATTATCCATAAATTGAACATCAAAAGGCACACTTAATATTTGGCTTCTCACTTGCAGTTCACAAGCATCTTTCAATTTTTCTGTCAAATAAAAATAATCTAAAAAATATTGTTTTTCTTGAATGACGGTATGCGCTACTTTGCGAGATCTTGGTTCAAAATATAAATCTCTTTCTTTTGCCAAGGTATATTGTTGCCAATAAAAAGGACTCCCTCTGAATATGGGCGTAGTGATAGCAGTCTGGGCTTGTTTTATTGTTTTCTCATACAAGTTTGCTTGGTCTTTTTGGCGAAGTGCTTGTAGTAAATGAATATCCTTTTGTACACTGTCCAACTGCTGTTGTTCTACGACTAGAAAAGTCTTTGCCAAACGGAACGCATAAGTAAATAATAAAGCTAAAGTCGCTTGATCGTGTTTTTGTTTTGGAAATAAAACTTTATAAATCTTGGCTCGATGGCATTTTTTAGCCGTAAATTCTGGAAAAATCTGCTGTAAGTACCCAACCAAAGCCTGTACGTCCTTATGTTTATTATGATAAGGTGAATGCGAAAACTCAGAAAATCGAGTCATTTCTTTTTTAGAAAAGGATTGTAAAAGAATTATTAAGTTGTTTTTTAGCACAAAATTTCCAATTTTATTAATTCATATTCAGTTTATAACTAACTTATTATTAATAATTTATAAAATAAATAAAACATAAAATTATCTTATTTTTTTCAAAAAATCAAGATAGTTGTACTTTATAAAAGGTCGATATAGTTGCAGCTTTGTAAGGTCGAAAGGTATTAAGATTCAGAGATATCGTCAGAAAATGGGATAAAGTTCCCCTGATTTTTGAGAGGGCGGCAAAATCCGGAAAGAAAAAATTCATATATCTCCGTTATTTTGAACAGCCTAGCTTCAAAACCTTTGTACCTCTAAACCCCTATACCTTTACACCTACTGTAAAACATATCCTAAAATCGAATTAATGAACTTAAAACATTTTTTTCAAATTATCTGTCCCCTTTTTCTACTTTGTTTTTTAACGACTAGTTTACAAGCGCAACCTACCGAGTGTTTTGATTTTGACAATCTAGATATTGACCAAAGGTTTGGTCGGTCGAATGGACAAGGCCCAGGAGATACGATTCCATTATTATTCAATAGTGAGGTCATTACTACTTTAGAACCGTTTATTTATGAAGGTGGTGGTGATCCTGGTTTTTGGGATGTATCTGTTGTTGATTGGCCGCTAGGTAATTGGACAGGTACAGCGCCTTACCTTTTTGTTAGTAATACGAATATGATTTTTGATTTCACCCATTTGCCTGATGTAGTATCACAAGTGAGTTTTGACTTTGCGGATGGTGGTGGAGAGCATAATATCAGCGTAAACGGAGATACGCTTTATAATGTGTATGAGTTCAAAGACCTTCCTATCAATATTGCCCCTGATGTAAGGCTAACGATTGATAGCAATCGACTATTTTTAGATGGAAATATTAGACAACTCCTTATTGGTGGACAAGAACTGGGTTTTGATAATTTCTGTTATGTGGTAAATGATGTAGCACCAATGTGCATCGATAATGTAGTTGCTCGACCAGAACCTTGTGACACAAACGGCATTTTTTATACTGAAATATCCTTTGACCATTATAATCCTGCATCTGACAGCTTTTTCATTCGTGGCAATTGGCAAAATTATGGTCAATTCGCCTATGGACAATCCACTTACAGAATCGGGCCTATCGAAGCAAATCCTAACTTACAATATGAGTTTGTTATTGTTGACGCAGCAGACCCAAACTGTAATAATTTTACGGAGATAGGTTCCGTCTCTTGTAACGAGACGGAAACAGGTTGCAAAATTTATGGTTTATGGGCACAAACGGATTCTTGTCAAACCGATGGCACTCAAGCATTATATTTTAATTTTTTAAACGAAAATGCGGATACTTTTGGTTTTATAGCCCTGATTGATGGGCAATTCCAGACCTTTTTTAATTTCGATACATTTTCGGATAGTGTTGGATACTTTTTGCCTGGCCTCCAACTTTCCCCAGGAGAACATACCCTAACTATATGCAGTGAGGCTGACCTAGATTGTTGTGAAGACATCGTCTTTACCGCAGCTAATTGTAATAATGATAATAATAACGATTGCAGAATCTTTGATATAGAAACGACGACTACTGCTTGTAAACCCGATGGAACGGTAGATGTGAGACTTAATTTTGAGCATGAAAGTTTAAATGGAAACTTTTTTACGGTTTTATTAAATGGGAGAGATTATGATACGTTTAGATTAGCACAATTACCCATTGATTTAGAAAATTTAACGCTATATCCAGATAGTAATATACTAAGTATTTGTGTCTATCAATCGACCACCGTTGATACAGGCGATAATTTTGAATGCTGCACCGATATTATTTTAGAAGCGCCTATTTGCGATTCTACTGATTGTAAAATATCCAATTTATTTGCTAGCACTTCTGGCTGTCGAGATGATGGACTATTTGATTTATATGTGGATTTTCAACATCAAAGTATCAACACGGCTGGTTTTCATGTCTTCATTGATGATTGGTTCTATGATTCTATTCCTTTTTTAGCAGATAGCGGTTATATCTTTCCCAATTTAGACTTAGCGGCAGGTCAACAAGTTTTGACAATTTGCGGAACTGAACAACCTAATTGTTGCCAAAGAGTTGAATTCCTAGTACCTGAATGCACAGATACTAATGATTGTCGTGTCTTTAACATAGAAGCCGAAGCTTCTGAATGCAAGCCCAATGGTTTACACGATGTATTTATTGACTTTGAGTATGATGCCTTGACAGGTGATGTTTTTGAAGTAATTATTGGTGGAGAAAGATATGATTCCTTTTTATTATCGCAATTACCTCTGACTATAACAAACGTCGCTTTAAGACCTGCTATAGATTATGTAGGAATCTGTGTTTATCAATCGACCACTCCATTAACTACCGATGTTTTTAGATGTTGTACTAGGCAAGAAATACGAGTGCCTGATTGCGGAATCAACAATTGTTTAATGGACAGTTTATATTACGACATTTCTGATTGTGCTACTGATGGCACCGTCGATATTACCGTCCTTTTTGATACGGAATTGGATAATGATAGCGGGTTTAATGTATTTATTGATGAAAGATATATGGAGACTTATGGGTATCATCAAATTCCATTTGTCCTAAACAAAATTGATCTACCTGCAGGAAGACATCAATTATCTATCTGTCGAAATGACGTCGAGGATTGTTGTATGACCCAAGAAATTTTCTTACCTGAATGCGGTACTTGTGCGATTACGAATGTAACAGCTATTGCCACAGATTGTGAAAACGAAGATTACTTTTATGTGGATTTAAAATTTGAGGTAGCACACCCTTCTGCTGATAAATTTAGAGTCGTTGGCAATAGTCAATTATACGGTATTTTTGAATATGGGCAGGACAGTTATCAATTAGGCCCTTTAGATGGTGATGGCGCAACAATGTATGAATTTATTGTGCAAGATTTAAAAAATGAAAGTTGTGCTTCTTTTGCAGAATTGGAAAAAGTGATTGATTGTGAGCAAGGTTTTGTTTGGCCAGGAGATGCGAATTTTGATAATATTACGAATCATTTTGACCTTTTAAATATTGGCTTAGCCTTTGGGAAAATAGGCCCAGATAGAATTCCAACCAATCCAGATAGTTCAGATATTGCGGCAGGGTATGAAATTGCTTGGGAGGCTAAAGAAGCTACAGACTGGGAATTTCGCTTACCAAATGGCTTAAATGCAAAACATGCCGATTGCAATGGAGATGGTATTATTGATGAATCAGATATCCGTGCCATCGAAGAAAATTACTTTTTCTCCCACGGGGAAGAGAAACCAAAAGTATTCAGCGAAGGCACGCCGAATGACCCTGCTTTATATGTTGATTTCCCCGCTTTAGCTGATATTGAATTAGGTAGAGAAACCAAAGTGCCTATCATCTTCGGTAGTGAGGATATTCCAGCAACTGCCTATGGTTTAGCCTTTACCTTAGAATTTGACCCCAGGCTACTCTTAGATGGTCGGATTGAATTAATCGAAAGTTGGTTAGGTACGCCCAATGAAAATTTATTGACGATTAATAAAAATATTAGTTCAGATGGATTGATTGAAGTAGCATTGACTAGAAAAGCAGGTAGCAATCCTTTTGGAGCAGGTCCTATCGGTAATTTCATTGTCATTATTGACGACATAGAAGGCTTTACTAGTGATAACACAATAGTTATTCAAAAAGTACAAGCAGTCGATAAGGAAGGAAATTTATTGGCTGTTCATACACCGAAAACAGTACTTTCTTCGCTTACAGATACGGAAAATGCAGGTGACGAAACGGATATTGACATTACCGTTTATCCAAATCCAGCTACGGATGTCATTACCATAAATTATCCTTTGCAAAGTGCTATACAACGTATTGATATTCGCAGCATTTCTGGTCGCTTGATTCAATCTGTCACCCCTGCTGATATGGAAAATATTGATATTTCTGCTTTGACTAATGGGGTTTATATACTTGAATTACAAACTGGTGGGACTACGGTTTATCGAAAATTGGTGAAGCAGTAGACTAGTTGATAAGGTGATGGGTGAATAAAGTGATGGGAATCATAAAACTTCCTTACTTTATTCACTTATCAACTTACAAAAATTATAGCTCTAGAAAGGTTTTTTGCATAATCTAGACATACCAAATAATCAAGTCCATTTACAAAGTGTCGGTTTGAGCCCAACATGCCTTATTTTAAAAATACAACATATCTAGTACTTCTTTAAATTTGACTTTTTAGAGTAACCTCAGATTTGGTATTTCTAAAACCAAACAAATAGGTATTATTAGTTGCTAAAGCTATTAATTTCTCGTTAAATTTCCGCCCACGGTTTACATATCTCTCTTTTTCACTTACCTTTGTATTCCCTCCCACTAAATTGCTCCATCTTATTAATTTCCTCCCTATTTTTACACTTCATTTAATAAGATTACAAAAAAACAAACAAACACATTCTTCTTGATGAAAAAGACATTCCTATTTTTAACAGTTCTTACTTTCTTATTTGCTTGTGGAAAAACAGATGAGATTTCTGATGCTTGCATTACTAGTTGCCCACCAAGTGTTCCGGGAAAAATCAATATCGCCATCGAAGACCATACTAGTTTTGATATTAAAAACTTAACCTTGGAAATTAATGGAGAGACAGTCCCTTTTGCTTTATTTTCTAAAAGCTTACAAGGTAGTTATTCTTGTTGGAAATCCTATACCAAAATAGAGTCCATTTCCTTTATTGAATTTAACATTGGAGAGAATGCAGTTCATCAAGAAACTGTAAATTATGAAGACTTACCTAATGAAAAAGAATTCACGATTGATATAAGTTCCGTATCTAGTGGAATTCGCGTTCAATTAGTCGAAGCTCCAGGCTGTATTTCGGATGCGAGATAAAAAATAAAATAAACTGCTGTAACTTTTCGGGTGGCTTAACCGTCTAGGTGTCAACAAAAAGGCTAGCAATAGTTGACTTTGTTGTAATCACCGTAAAAAAACACCCGTATGTTACAAAATTATTTTAAGATTGCTTGGCGCAATTTACGAAAGTATAAATTCTATTCTACTATTAATATTTTTGGCTTAGGAATTGGTATCGCCGCTTTCCTTTTTATTCTACTCTATATTCAAGATGAACTAAGTTATGACCGCTATCACGAACATGCTTCGCAAATTATTCGGGTAGATTTTCATGCGAAACTAGGAGAAAATGAGGTAATTACAGCGGAAAATGTACCGCCTGCTGGCCCTGTCTTCACTCAGGAATTCCCAGAAGTGGATGCTTTTTTTCGATTTCGAGATAGAGGTTCTTACCTAATCAACTATCAAAATGATACTTATAAAGAAGAGAATATCATTTTTGCGGATAGTACTTTCTTTCAATTTTTCAGCATTCCATTATTAAAAGGTAATCCAAAAACCGTCTTAACCCAGCCAAACGCTATTGTACTAACCCAAGCAATGGCTAAAAAATATTTTGGCATTCAAGAAGCCATTGGAAAAACCCTAAAACTAGATAATCGAGCAGATTATAAAGTAACAGGTATTATGGCAGAGATGCCAACCAATACCCATTTCAATTACGATTTCCTTTTATCCATGAATACGTTGGAAGAAAGCAAGGACCTACAAAATTGGGGAAGTAGTAATTTTAAGACCTATTTATTGCTCAAAGAAGGTACAGATGTAGCAAGCCTTGCACAAAAAATACAACTAACCTTCAAAAAGAATTTTGAAACCGTTTTAAGAGATTTTGTGGGTACGAGTTGGGAGGAGTTTATGGCTGGTGGCAACTACGCTAAAATGGAGATTATGCCATTAACTGACATACACCTACGTTCTGACAAACAAGGAGAAGCTGCTGCCAATGGGGATATTCGGTATCTCTATATTTTTGGCATTATCGGCTTATTTATTTTATTGATTGCGAGTATTAATTTTGTTAATTTATCAACTGCTCGGTCTGTCAATCGGGCGAAAGAAGTGGGCGTTAGAAAAGTCGTTGGCGCTTTGCGTAGCCATCTAGTCAAGCAATTTTTAAGCGAAAGTACTTTAATCGCTTTTTTATCCCTCTTATTGGCTTATGGAATATTGCACACCCTGCTGCCCTATTTCAATGAAATAACTGCCAAAACGTTTACTTATGCTAATTTCTACCAGCCAGCTTTCTTAATCACCATTATCAGCATTGCCGTTACGGTAGGCTTATTATCAGGACTTTATCCTGCCTTTTATTTATCCGCTTTTCAGCCTATCAAAGTATTAAAAGGTAGCTTGATTGGGCAAAAAAATAAAAGCCTCTTTAGAAATACTTTAGTTGTCTTTCAATTCTTTATTACCACCTTATTAATTGTTGGCACCGTTGTTATTTTTCAGCAATTGCAATTTATGCAAGATAAAAAATTAGGGTATAATAAAGAACAAGTATTGGTCATTAATGATGCTTATGCACTAGATAAAAATGTACAAGCTTTCAAAAATAAATTATTGGATAATCCAATGGTACAAGCTGCGACTGTTTCTGGTTTTTTGCCTGTTCCTTCGAGTCGGAATACTAGTTCTTTTTTCAAAAGTAAAACACCTAGTCAAGAAAATGCGATTTTAATCGCCAATTGGACGGTTGACCATGACTATACCAAAACAATGGGATTAGAAGTTTTGGATGGAAGGGATTTTGATATTAATAGATCAACCGATAGTTCTGCCATTATTATTAATGAAGCTTTAGCTAAACAATTAGGGTATGAAAACCCAATTGGTGAGTTTATGAGTGGCTATATTTTTGATGATAATAATCAAGTTATAGGAACAGATGTTTATCCAATTATCGGTGTTATTCGGAATTTCCATTTTGAAAGTTTACGAAATAGTATTACTCCATTGGCCTTGTTTATTGGCAGCAATAGAGGAGCGCTTTCTGTTCGTTTACAAACGGAAGATATGACTCAATTCATTCATCAACTGGAAACAGATTGGAAGGCGATGGCTCCAGGGCAACCACTCTCTTATCAATTTCTAGATGAACGCTTTGCCAGCATGTTTGAGACCGAACAGCAATTGGGTAAAATCGCCGGTATTTTCTCTTTCTTGGCTATCTTTATTGCTTGTATTGGTTTATTAGGATTAGCTACTTTTATTGCCCAGCAACGAACGAAAGAAATCGGTATTCGCAAGGTCTTAGGAGCGAATATTCCTAATTTAGTCTACCTACTTTGTAAAGATTTTGCTAAACTCATTTTCATTGCATTTCTACTTGCGGCCCCGCTTGCTTGGTATTTCATGAATCAATGGCTCGCAGATTTTGCTTATGCCACGGCTATTAGTTGGTGGGTATTTGTCCTAGCTGGTTTGCTAATTTTATTAATGGCTATTTTAAGTGTGCTGTATCAAGCAACGAGAGTCGCTATGGTTAATCCTGTGGATACTTTGAAATGGGAATAAAATAAGCAGCCTAAAAATTTTCATTCTAAAAAAAATATTATTACCTTGTAGCAACAATCAACAATATATTATTTGTAAATATATTCTCTAAACTTAAAAAAGACAGGTATGGCACAATCAAAACGTAAAAGAAAAGCTGAAGTAAGGGATAAAAAAGAAGCTAAAAAATTCTTTACAACAACAGCAATTATTACCGCGCTATTACTCGTTTTATTATTCTTTATTTATTCTCGTTCTGCTTAAATTTGAGTTGCGGCAAGGAGGTTAAGAGAAATTTAGACCTTATTTTTTGACACTGATTTCGCTGATTAATAAGATGATATTATGGTTTTAATTACTAAATTTTAAGGAAAAAAATATTTCTGAAAATTTAAAATACTTTTTTAAAACATAAAAAATCATAACAACCAGCGAAATCAGCGTCAAAATAACTCCTATTTTATTCCCCTTAATACGCTTAGCTCGCAATAATAAATTACTTAGATAAAATACCATCTCGTAATAACAAATCCATATAACGTTTACTTCCTTCCTTATTCAAATGCTGATAATCTGCAAACCCATTAGTCGCAGTTAATGCGATAGAATAATCTTTGACTTTTTTATTAGTCTTGCCTTCAATTTTACCAATAAAATCATAAAAAGTAGTCATTTTCTGAATGTATGCAGGATAATAGGGATTCACGACCAATTCCACCCGAACACCTTTTTGTTCTGCTATTTTTATCAATTCATCCAATTGAGTCAATAAATAATCATCAATTGTTAAATCAACTGCTGTTTCATTAATAATATTTGCTTCCATCGTTGGACTAATCACCCGATCATTTAACCAATCTTCATCAGATTTACCCAAATAATAAAGTGTTCGTTGGAATACTTCGCTGTTATAGCGATATAGATTACTCAATTTCCCTGCATACCACGACTTCTCATCTTTCTCTTTAATCAATGTATTTAGATTATCCGAATATTGACTAAAGGTGCTAAACCCTGCAATCAATTGTGGATTATGTCGATCACACATCGTTACATCAATCACTAATAATTCGGGTGCTTCATACTTTTCTAAATAATCGGTCACTACTACCCTACCCAAGTCAATTGGCATAGAATTATAACTTAAATTCAACGTGCTTTTCTGGGTAATGGCTTCAATATGAGGCTGATAAAAAATCAACCCTCTAGAGTTGCCTAATAATAAAATATCTGCCTTCGCCTGTCCTTCATACAAGCGAGCGTACCGAAACTGGCTTTTGGCAGTTATTTTAGACAAAATCAAACCACCTAAACGATCGCCGATAAAAAACAGTAGTAAACAGGCTGGTATCCAAAGTGCTTTTCTCAAAAAATAGGTTAGTTATAAGTGATGAATGATGAGTTATGAGTGAGGGCAATCATAACATAAAGGGGAAGATTGACCCAATTTAGTATTTTTTTTCCTCTTGATAAAGCAAAGAGGTCAAAAAATTTAAGGTATCTAACAATTATCAGTTTTCAATCCCCCAAAACTCATCACTCATCACTCATCACTAAATTTATTTATTCATATAGTCTACCGCCAAATTACAGAATGCTCGGACGCCTAATTTCATACCACTATCATCTATATAAAAGTCTGGTGTATGATGTGGTGCGGCATCAATTGGACTAGTTCCTTTAGGCATACCGCCCAAGAATAAAAATAAACTAGGCACTTTATTGGCATAAAAAGAAAAATCTTCTGCGCCTGTAATTGCTTTTTGAACAATTACATTTTCTGGACCTGCTACTCTTTCTACTGTCGCAATCATGTTTCGAGTCAATTCAAGATGGTTAAAAGTCACAGGAACACCTCTAGTCAATTCTACTTCGGCAGTTGCCCCCGCACTTTCCGCAATTTTAGTAGCAGTTAGCCTAATCTTTTCAAAAATAATATCTTGCATCCCTACATCTAAAGTCCGAATCGTACCAATCATTTTACAAGATTCTGGAATGATATTATTTCTCACCCCGCCTTGAATCATTCCGACACTAATCACCGCCGCTTCTTTGGTCAATTCTGTTTGGCGACTAATAATATTATTCAGCCCTTGAATAATTTGGGCTGAAACGGTAATTGGATCAATTCCGCCCCAAGGCATAGAACCATGTGTCTGCTTTCCTTTAACGGTAATCACAAATCGGTCAGCCGCAGCCATAGCGCCACCTGCTTTGTATTTGATTTTGCCTACTTCTGTCATGGAATTGATATGAAAACCAAAAGCTACATCTACTTTTGGATTCTCTAAAATGCCTTCTTTGACCATTAAAGCAGCACCGCCTTCTTCTCCCGGAGGCGCACCTTCTTCTGCTGGTTGGAACATAAAAACAATCGTTCCTTTTAATTCATCTTTAATGCTTGCTAAAATTTCTGCTGCGCCCATTAACATCGCTACATGCGTATCATGACCACAAGCATGCATCACACCAGTTTCCACACCATTATAAGTGGAGCGTACTTTAGAAGCAAAAGGAATATCGACTCTTTCGGTTACAGGTAAAGCATCCATATCTGCTCGCAAGGCAACTACTGGCCCTGGTTTACCACCTTTTAGTATGCCTTTAACGCCTGTTTTAGCAAAATTTCTTTGCACTTCAATTCCTAAAGATTCCAAATGGTCTGCTACCATTTTTCCTGTGTTAAATTCTCGATTTGACAATTCAGGATTTTCGTGTAAATGCCTTCTCCATTTGATGACTTTCGCATCAATTTCCTCTGCCATTTTATCTATAGTTGCCCGAATATCGCCATCTACTACCGCTACTTTTTTTGCCATTGGCGCTTTGTTAACCATTGGCCCTTGCGCTGTTGCACAAGACGTATAAATCCCTATAAAAAGGGCAAAAATTAGTAATTTTTGTAAACTCATTATTGTATTGCTTTATTGTTAAAATTGTTGAATTGTTAAATTGCTGTGGGTTAATATTGCTGAACTCAATGGGAGAATTAGCAATAGAACAATATAGCCATATAGCAATCAAAATTATTTCATCGTCATATAATCCACCGCCATATTGCACAAAGTCCGAACCCCTAATTTCATCCCACTTTCATCTATATAAAAATCTGGCGTATGGTGTGGTGGCGCATCAATGACACTTGTTCCTTTTTTCATGCCGCCTAAAAATAAGAATACACTCGGTACTTCATTCGCAAAAAAGGCAAAATCTTCTGCGCCAGTAACTGCTTTCTGAACAATTACATTTTCTGAACCTGCTACTCTTTCCATAGTTGGAATCATTTTTTTCATTAATTCCAAGTGATTATGAACAACAGGCGCATATTTATCAATGGTTACCTCTGCAGTTGCACCTGCACTCTCCGCAATTTTGGTCGCTGTTAATCTTATTTTTTCGTGAATAATGTCCTGCATTTTTACATCCAAAGTCCGAATCGTCCCAATCATTTTACAAGATTCTGGAATGATATTATTTCTCACTCCGCCTTGAATCATTCCGACACTAATCACTGCCGCTTCTTTGGTCAATTCCGTTTGGCGACTCACGATATTATTCAAACCTTGGATGATTTGTGCCGAAACGGTAATAGGGTCAATACCGCCCCAAGGCATAGAACCATGACTTTGTTTGCCTTTCACATCAATAACAAAACGGTCTGCCGCAGCCATTATCCCACCCGTTTTATAATTAAGTTTGCCTACTTCCACCATAGAACTAATGTGTAACCCAAAAGCTACATCTACTTTTGGGTTATTCAAAATCCCTTCTTTCACCATTAATTTAGCGCCACCTTCTTCTCCAGGAGGTGCACCTTCTTCGGCTGGTTGGAACATAAAAACGATAGTGCCAGGAAGTTCGTCCTTAATCGCTACTAATATTTCCGCAGCACCCATTAACATCGCTACATGCGTATCATGACCACAAGCATGCATCACGCCTGATTCAACGCCATTATACATTGCTTTTACTTTGGAAGCAAAAGGCAAATCCACTCTTTCGGTTACAGGCAAAGCATCCATATCTGCCCGTAAAGCGACAACTGGTCCAGGTTTCCCACCTTTCAAAACGCCTTTGACGCCTGTTTTGGCAAAATTTCGAGTGACTTCAATGCTACCTAAAGCTTCTAAATGCTTCGCAATCATTTCCCCTGTCTTAAATTCTCGATTAGACAATTCAGGATTTTCATGCATATGTCGTCGCCATTGGATGACTTTTGCTTCTAATTCATCCGCCATTTTGTCAATAGTAGCTTGGAGATTGCCATCAGTAACTACCTTTTTTAGCGTTAAATTTGGAGTTGCCGTTCCTTGTGCATTCAAAGTTAGCATCGAAAATGCTAAAAATGCAAAAAATAATAGTAGTCGTTTACTATTCATTTAGGTAAAATTTAGTTAGAAAAAGGCTAAGGTATAAAATTTAGTTTTAATCATAAGTAAAAAATAATTCTTAGCAAGACCAATTTTTAAAAAAAATGGTCTGGTCTTTGATTTATATTAAAATTAATAAATATATTTATTTTACTTAATGTATATTTTAAAAATTTCCCTTCATTATGAAACTAATCATCAGAAATGTGATTATGCTCGGCATAATTAGCGCTATCCTTGCCTTTTATTATTTACCTACTAGTACTACTCAAGAAAAATTACAAGCAATTACTGACAAAATAGATACAGAACTATCAATAATTGAGCGAAAAAGTAAACGACCTCGTGTTTTAAGTAATGAATTAATCAAGCAAATGGCTGTTTTTGCTAATTCATGTCCACTAGAAAAAATAGTCGTTGGTGACGTAGAAATTTCAGGAAAATATAGTAAAGAAAAAGGAAAATTATTACTTGGGTTATTGAGGCGAAAATTAACAAAAGCTACCTATGTTAAAATTTTTGAAAGCGTATCCTTTCAAGGGGCTTTTTTAAAAAATGCTGATTTAAAAGGCGAAAATTTGAGTAGACTGCAACTTTCTAGAGCCTATTTAGCTGGGACTGAATTGAACAATGCTAATCTTGAAGGCATGAATCTCTACAAAACCAATTTGAGCAAGGCAAACTTAAGTGCGGCAAATTTAAAAACAGCTAATCTTCGAGAAGCCATCTTAAATGGTACTGATTTGAGCGATGCTATCTTCACGAACGCTTATTTAGTAGATGCGAAATTAGGCAATAGTGCCAAACTTGATAGAGCAGATTTTACTGGAGCTAATCTAAGTGGGGTTGACTTTAGCAATGTTCATCCTTCTTTTGTCAAGCCATAGATAATTTTCATAGACTATCTCAATGCGGGTTGTAAATCGCAATCCGCATTACCTTCTCCGTGCAATGCTAGGGTAAAACTTATCCATAGCTCATGCTAACAAATCTTTATGTTCAATTGCCCATTTTAATACCCCGTTTTGTTTACCTGCTAAGTCCAATTTTTTACTAATATTACTTCGGTGATTGCCTACCGTTTTAGGGCTAATAAACAGCATATCTGCTATTTCAGCACTCGTTTTTTGCCAGGCAATGAGTTTTAAAATATTGATTTCGTGGTTGGATAGTTTATCTAAAATAGCATTGATAGGTTGCTGAAGGTTTAATAAAAAATGGGTCAAATTAGCATTGACATAAGCTTTTCCTGCATGCACCGAACGAATACAAGTCAATATTTCTGCTTCACTACTTTCTTTTAATAAATAGCCTTTGATGCCTGCTGCCATTGCATTTCTAAAAAAGGATTCATCTTTAAAAAGGGTTAGTAAAACAAAGACAGTATTGCTATTTTCTTCAATTAAGATTCTAGCAACCTCCAAACCTGATAAATGTGGCATTAGGTATCTGTGTTTCTAAAAATATACTGATAACTTAAGCGATTGATACTTTCTATCTGTCCGATAGTTGGGTTTTCTAAGGACATAATCAATTCAAAATTTTCAAGTGTTGGTTTTAATTTAACATAACCTGTATCTAATTGACCAGATAATTCGTGGGTAGAAAATTGTAACAGGAAAAAAGCAAAGAGGCATTTCCAATAAGAAAATTGACTGAACTGCATAAATTGTATTTTGGGGTTTATTAGGTTGCAAGCAATATAGGCCAATTTCTAATTATTTACAAAAAACACCTCTTTACTTTTAATTTTCACTCCCAGAGGCAACGACAAGAATAAGCATTCTCTTTGTTAGCCTCGTATTTGTTGATTTTTGCACCATCATAACTAAAGAAGGTGTACTCCCATGTTTTGTTATCGTTATTTGCTGAACTGCCCCAGTAATATCCTTCGGAACCTCTTTGATCGAAATTACCATTAACATCTCGTTGTCCCCCTAAAAGAGCAGAAAAACCAGAAGGCCCATCTTCGGCCAAAGCATCATAAGCTTTATATTTATCTCCGTAAGCTTCGATTAAGTTATCCCAATCTGTTTCTGTAGGTAAACGCCAACCTGAAGGACAGGCTTTTTGTGCCAATTCCCAAGTGTATAAGCGGCCGTAGGTCTGACAAAAACTGCAATCCTCATCCGTACTACCTGCAAAAGAGTAATTTAGATTCTGTGCCATCCATTTTTTACCGTCTTTAAGTTCTACCCAATGGTACATTTGGTCGTCTCTATCGTCTATTAACGTGCCCAAATCTCCTGTATTCGTCCTCACATCATCATTGGTTACATCGGGATAGTCTTGATTGGGTATTGCTGGATTTAAAGTAGGTAAAGTTTTTTGAATCAAGGCTTCGTACGCCTCCTTTTCTTCCTCCGAGACGATTGCCGTGAAATCTAGTTCAAAGGTTTGCATCATCATTACCTGTAGTTCGAGGAGTTGTAAGGCAGTTCCATCTAAAGACCGACGTAGCCAAAAAGCAGGTGCAGTAGACGCTTCACTACTATTATAATACGTTTGAAGATTGGCAAAATCATCAGTAAATCGCCTGATGTATACCCCACCACCACTATTCAGGCTTGATTCATATTTGTCTTGTAATCCTTTTAGAAACTGTGGATTTTGATTGATAAAATGATAAGCATCAAAATAGGTCGTTGCCATTCCTTGAAAGTCCTCGTAATACACTTTTTTCAACACTTCCTTAAATGCTGGATTTTGTATAGCCGTTTCCCATGCCCATCGAAAGTCTGCTATGAAATCTGGGTTATAATGGCCAAATTCCGTATCCGATAGATAATCCATTTCTCCATTATGCGGACCGCTCAAAAATACTTTTTTACCAAAAGCGGTTTCTAGCATGGTCAACGCCGCATATTTTTTCGCCAACGCATATTTAGACCGCATGCCTTCTGTTAACCAAGTCCCATCTCTATCACGGTCAGGTTCATAGCCATCTTTTAGCAAGTCCCATAAAGAAGTGACTTGCATTAGTTTAAAGACTGTGGGGTCGGTCTGGGTATCTGTTGTTTTTGTTAGGCTGGTAAAAGCAGTTGCTGTAAAAAATACCAGCGCAAGCATAAATAATATTCGATTCATAATTTAAGATTTTGGAGTTTTTTGAATTTATTGTTCTTAATATTTTTTGAAATGGGCAAACAAAGTTTGTGAACCGCAACGTGGACAGGAGGGCATAAAAAAATAACCACCCTGAAATTTTAAACTAAGTATGAGTTGGTATTTAGGTAGTATACCTTTAAAGATGAATTTCCCATCATAATTTCTGTGCCCCTCAAGTGCTGCATTGAACCCACTTGCACCTCCAGGGAGTAAAGCAATATAGGTCCGTTTAGGATCTTTAATCGAGTTAGATTTTGAGTTGTATCCTCCATAAGCGGCTATTAACGACTGCCATTCTTTATCTGTAGATAAATGCCAGCCTTTTGGACAGGCATCTTTAGAAGAAGTGGCATCATATAAACGACCATTTTTTTCACACTCTTTTTCGTCATCGTTATAACACCACGGCCAAGTAACCCAAAGCATAAAAACCGAGCGGCAATTTGGCCTTCCAGACGGATAAATCCATATCGCCACCTGTGCCTCGGTCTTCATAGATTTTTTCAAAATTAGATACCTCGATAGCTTTTATAGCATCTGTTGTTAGCACATTTTTTTGTGCATGACTATATTGGCTAACTAACAATAGTCCTAAGGAGAAACAACAAAGTGTTAAAAATTTTATTTGATTCATAATTGACCACTCGACCCGACAAAAATTTATAATCGTAATATGAAGTCCAAAGAATTCCAT
>JAFMDF010000563.1 GCA_017857395.1 Bacteroidota bacterium
AATCCGTTGGGAATATCAATCCGTTGGGAATATCAATCCGTTGGGAATATCAATCCGTTGGGAATATCAAAAATCCGCCGCCACCTCAAAACAAATAGTCTCCTTAGTCAAAGGATGCCGAAACTCAATCCACTCCGCATGCAAATGCAACCGTTCCCCTTTCACCCCATACAAATCATCCCCAATAATCGGCGTATTCAAACCCAAAGGATGCGCCGCATGCACCCGCAACTGATGCGTCCGACCAGTAATAGGAAAAAAATGAATCCGAGTTTTGCCATTTTTACGCTCAATTACTTTCCATTTAGTCGTTGCTTTTTTACCATGTTCATAACAAACCAACTGCTGTGGTCGATTATCTAAATCAACCCGTAAAGGCAACTCTATCACCCCTTCATCTGCTTCAATAATACCATCCAATAAAGCCACGTAACGTTTTTTGACAAAACGATTAATAAACTGATATTGTATATATTTATGTGTTTTTTCTGATTTAGCAATCAACATTAAACCAGAAGTGGACATATCCAAACGATGTACAATTAGCGGTCCAGTTGCCTTAGGATATTGGTCTTTAATTCTTTGATAAACAGAATCTTGGATATTTTTACCTGGAACAGACAAGAATTCCGCAGGTTTATGAACAACCAATAAGGGCGCATCTTCATAGATAATTTCCATTTTTTTGCCTTCGGCTGGATTGGTGAGCATTGGATTTTCATCCACGGATAAACCTTGCAACATGTGCCCCAAAATAGGTTCACACTTTCCTCGACAAGCAGGATAAAAATGGCCATGTCGGCGAACTTCTGATTTAGGCGATTGTCCCCACCAAAATTCTGCCATGGCAATTGGTTTCAATTGATGTAAAAAGGCATAGTGCAATAATTTTGGGGCAGCACATTCCCCTGCACCTGCAGGTGGTGTTTTTCGAGGCGTAGGCGCAAAAATATCTAGTAAACTTTTAGTCACTCCAGTCGCATTTAAAAAAGTATACTGCTCGAATAATTGTTTTTGCAGACTGTTAGATTTAGCTTTTCGAGCTTCTTTTAGGGCATTGATAGGTGCGGCTAATTCAGCAAATTTTGCTTCATTTTCTATTAACCGTTGTTTCCAATATTTATTCAAATCTTTCCAATAAAAATGAGCTTTGATACTGGCTTGACTCAATTCATAGTCTAGGACTTTATAGGCTGCTGCTGACAATTCACTTTTTGCCGCTTGACGGCGTTCTTTTCGTTCCTTTTTATCTATCCTCAGCTTCTCTCTTGCCTCTTTTAATCTACTGATAGATAGCTTTTTATCTGCATCATAAACCGCTTTAAATTGTTGGTATTCGGGATTAGCTTCTAAAATCTGTAATTCGGTCGTCATGCCATTGACGACTATTTCACCAACTCTAAAAAAACTACCGTCAGTCAGCATATCAAAAACAGGCGGCACAAATTTGTCATGGTGATTAGCATTGGCTAATTTACCTGAAAAAGCCGCTAAATAGCCTAATTCCCCTGCGTTATTCCGCACCACTAAAACACCAAACATTTTGCCAATAACCAAACCTTCTTTGTCTGGGACTATTCCAAAATTATGCTGCCATTCGGTTTGTGTTTCCAGATGTTGCTGTAATTCTTTTGCGGCCAACAAACAAAGCGAATGTGGTTCGTAATAGAAGGGAAAGGTGAACCGTTCGGGTAAGCTATAGTTATCCGTTGCTTGTTGGAAAGAAATAAAACAGTTTGCTTTAGCAGCTATCATTCAATTATTTTTTAATGCGCAAAGTTACAACTTTATAGAGGGATGGACAGGTTAAATTAACCGAATGATTTATGACTAAATTGGAACTTTATTAGTTACTATAGACTTATGTTAGCGAATAAATCTAAATCATTCAAAACGAAGCTTTTTATGAAAAAAATCATCCTTCTTTTAGCGCTATTTTTAACCACAACTTTTATTTTTGGACAGATGCCAAAGAAAGCAGAACGAGTTGCCGTCAATGACACCCATTTATATTATGAAGTTTATGGAGAAGGTAAACCGTTAATTTTATTGCATGGCTATACCCTATCTTCTCGGATGTGGACATCATTTATAGCGGACTTTCAAGAAGAATATGCAATTTATCTCATCGACCTAACTGGTCATGGCAAATCGGATGGCTTTACCAAAGATTTATCTATTCGGTCAGTTGCTAAAGATTTAGAAGCCTTATTGAAAAAACTTCAGTTAGATAGCGTCCAAGCAATAGGTTTTAGTTATGGTGGAGATGTGTTGTTCCAATTGGCGATTATCAATCCGACTATCGTTGAATCCATGATAACTATTGGGGCAGTTGGTACTTGGAATGTCCATAACCATCCAAATTATTTGGACGCTTTTACTTTTGAAAACAAAGACAATTTCCCTTGGATGAATGCTTATCACTCCAATGAAACACAAGTTCGAGCACTTTTTGAGCAATTCAAGAATTACACAGTTAGGGTTAGGGATGATGAATTAAAAAACATTCAAACAGAGGTCATGCTCTTATTTGGCGACGATGATGAAGGTATTCAACTGGAAGAAGCATTTCGAGCTAGGAAATATTTACCGAATTCTGATTTATGGATCGTACCGAATCAACCGCATTCTGTGCATGAAGGGATTCATAAAGCAGCGTTTATTAAAAATGCGAAGTTGTTTTTTGGTAAGGAAAGGCTAGAAAAATAAACGTAATGGTATTGCTAAATTTCATTTATATCGCTCTTTCAGCGCTTAGAGTAGATACTTATTCAATTTCTTGGGGTTTGCACCCCAAGTTATGATATGTCGCCTCGTTGAGGCTATTTGAATCGGTATCTTAGATTTTTAAAATTCAACATCGTTTTTTACAAAAACGCTTACTATCAATACCGATAAACATCTAATAAATATCCTCGAACCCATTCTTGATACCATTTGGCTTTAAAAATTAACCAATATTCGTTTAATTCTTCTTGATGTGCTAAAATTTGCAAAAAATTTCGAGTTGGACTTTTTCGTCTTAAAGCATTTATCAGTTCCTTTTTATTATCAACCAAATCTTCTTTTATAAAATCGTGCATGATATGGATTTCCTCATCTGGAGACATCCTAGGTACTTTGTAATATTTAGTAATGTGTTCCTCTAGTTTTTCCAGTTTTGTTTGTCGTTCGGGTGTATTTTCCATACCTTCTGCCAAATCCACAATAGTCGTAATTTTCCGATTCTGCCGATTGACATAGCAAATATTTCCTGCTAGTAACTCTTTAGAGATTGCTTTTGTTAGTGATTTATGTGCCATTGGAGCAAAGTATAAATTATTTGTAGATTGTAAAAGCCTTAACTACCTTTTGCGTTAATTTATGGCTATTTTTTAATATAAATGATAGATGAAGTATATTTGTTGAGCTATTATCCGACATGATTTATGAACAGTTAAAAAATTCAAAAATGAACCTAATCTACACTAAAAAACAAGGACAATATCTAATATTCATTTATTTTAGACTTTGGACAATAAAACTTTAGGTAACCAAAGGTTACAAAGCAAAAC
>JAFMDF010000192.1 GCA_017857395.1 Bacteroidota bacterium
AAGACTTTTGACCTCTCTGAGGTCATTCGATAGTATAATTTTTAAGCCTTTTTTTTATCTGTACAGGTCGAATTCATTCGCCTTTAATTAATCTGACAAGTGAATGCTGCTACACTATTGAGCAGTAACCATTACCTTATTACCCTCAATTTTATGCGTTGCATTTAGTTGAAAAAGAACTTCATCCAATGCCGTTTTTAAATCAGTATTTTTAAATGAGTAGTCTCCAATTTTACTTTGTAAAGAAATGTCATAAGTGATTTTTACATCAAATTGTCGTTCTAATTCCGTCACAGCATCTGAAAATGGAACTTCTTCTAAGTAAAAGTTTCCAGTTATCCATCCTATTTTTTGTTCAATATTCGTCTCATAAGTAGCCTCCAAAGCTGACTTGTCTGCATTTAATTTTGTTCCTAATCCTTTGGTCAATGTTTGAGTACTTCCTTTAGCGGTGACCCTAACTTTTCCTGTTCGACAATCAACTTTTAAACTTCCATCTCTAGCATTCACATTAAAACTAGTGCCCAATACCTCAACCATTCCATTAGGCGTAATGACTTTAAAAGATTGCCCTTTTTCTACTTCAAAAAAAGCTTCTCCTTCCAAATTGACAATTCTATCACCGTCAAAATCACCTGCTTTAAAACGAATAGTAGAAGCTGCATTCAAATTCACTTTAGAATTATCTGGCAAAGTATAAGCTAATCGTTCGCCATTTCCAACCTCAACGGTTGTCATTGGACTATATAGCGTGAAGAAAGCGACTAAACCAATACAAGCCGCTGCTGCATAACCTATCCATCTACGTCTGCCAATCGACCGAACAACTGCTTTTTCTTGATTATTTTCTTTCAATTGAGGTTTCTCCGCAGGTGTTGCCGCATCAATTTTATCCCAAAGGTTTTTAATGCGGGCTTCCGAAGGTTCACTTTCTGCTATATTGATGGCTTTTACTAAAACTTTTGCAGCTTTAATAGCGGTTGTTTTTTCGGGGTTATCGCTTACCCATTTTGTCCAAAAAGCAGTGGCTTTTGGGTCTTTGCCTTGTACCCATCTAATGAAGGTAGGTTCTTCTGCAAAGTCAATTTCATTATATGTTGTATATTTTTTTTCCATCCTGGTAATTTTATTAGAAGTAGTCTGATTTACACTTCGCTATTAAAATAATTCATCGAGATAATCTTCTCTAGAAGTCGCAGTATATCTAAGTCGGCAACCGCTTGTTCCGCTATGCATAATACTGGTACAATTTCTATTCTCTTGAGCATCTGAATGAGACCTTTCCAAATAACAATGCCCTAATTCGTGAAAAATAACTAACTCTTTTTCTAAATCCGTTGCGCTATTCCAATACGCTCTATCTATATTTACTTTTCTTGTAGAAGAAGGACTATAACTACATTGTCCCGCTACATTTTCTTCTTCAATATCAATTAAAAAACCTTCAATTCGTTTGGCAACTAAATCTATTTCTTCTCCTCTACTCGTTCCTTCTGCTATAAATCTTTCAAAATAAGGCGCTAATGCTTCATCAATAAATAATGCTTCTACTACTAAATTTTCGTTATTTTCTTTAGCACAGCCCATTATTAATAAACTAGCTGAAAAACTTAGTAGAAAAAGTAGACTATTTTTTAGGTTGATAAAATTCCTCATTTATGTATTTTTAATTATCGTCGTACATATATATAAGGCAGTCCAATTTATTTTGTACTCAATTTTATTTTATTTTTTAAAAAATAATTTTATCTAATTCTAATACTACTAAAACAAGCGGCAATAAAATTCCTTTCAATTTTTTCAAAGCATTAGAAACCAAATTTCGAACCGACTGATAATTTAAGTCCATAATCTCTCCAATATCTTCATAATCTAACCCTGAGACATATTTAAGATAAATGACCTCCTTTTGTCGTTTACTTAAATTTTCCATTGCCGCTTTCACTTGTGCTGCTCTTTCGGCAGATAATTCTAAATCAATTAATTTTTGGTCAACGGCAATGACTACCTCAAAATCCAATTCGGTAGGTTCGGTATCCGATACTCGTTTTTTAGACTTATCCATTTGGCGAATCACTTTCCGCCTTAAGGCGACTAATAAATAGCGTTGAATGGAATCGGTCATCCCCAACCCTTCTCGGTTTTTCCAAAGCTCTATAAATAGGTCTTGAATACAATCTTCTATGACTTGGTCATTCCTAGAAAATTTTCTACCATATTTTAATAAACTGGAAATATAAGTGGAATAAATTCGCTCTAAAGCTGATTTATTGCCCTCTTTTAGCTGTTTCCAAAGTAATATATCACTCATTTACAGTTGATTATGCACGAAATAAAAGCGAATGTAAGATACGTTTTTTTTAGTTGAAAGAACGATAATTTTTGTCAAATAGATACATGGAAAAAATTTTTTTAAAATTTTTTAATTTTTTTGAGTACAAAACAAAAAGCCCTGACTTATTGGGGTGTAAGTGAGGAAATGAAAAACAAAAGAAATTATTTTCAACCTTAAATTTCAAATAGTATGCCCGACTGATTTTTTGAAATAAGGTTGAAAACGCTTTTAAGAAATCACCGACTTTCATTTCCCACGCATTTTAATTACTAAATTATTAAAAAAATTAAAAAATTATGTTGAACAGAATCTTCAAAATTAGCACCTTATTCGCTTTTGCCCTGGTTTTTGTAATGACTTCTTGTCAAAAAGAAAATTTAGACGACTTAACAACTGAAAACTTTACTCAACAAGCAGAGAACCGAGAAGGTGGACAAAAAGGCATGAAAGGAAAAGGCATGCGTGGTGGAAAATGTTTTACACCAGTCTTCCCAATTACTATTAATTTCCCTGATGGAAGTTCCGCAGAAGTGGCAGATAAAGCAGCAGCCAAAGCAGCGAAGGATGCTTACAAAACAGCAAATCCAGATACAGAAGGCAGACCAACGCTTAATATGCCTTTCGATGTGCAATTAAGAGATAGTTCTATCGTAACCATTGCAAGCGAAGAAGACTTAGCAGCGTTAAAAGAAACTTGTGGAGAAAGAGGTGGTAAAGGCAATCGAGGTGGTCGAGGCGGAAAATGTTTCAAGCCAGTTTTCCCATTCACCATTAATTTTCCTGATGGAAGTGCAGTTGAAGTAGCAGATAAAGCAGCAGCAAAGGTGGCAAAGGATGCTTATAAAGAAGCAAATCCAGATGCTGAAGGCAGACCTACAATTGCCATGCCTTTCGATGTACAATTAAGAGATAGTTCTATCGTAACCATTGCAAGCGAAGAAGACTTAGCAGCGTTAAAAGAAACTTGTGGAGAAAGAGGCGGCAAAGGAGACCGAGGCGGAAGAGGAGGCAAGTGTTTTGCACCAGTCTTCCCAATTACGATTAATTTTCCTGATGGAAGTGCAGTTGAAGTAGCGGATAAAGCCGCAGCCAAAGCAGCGAAGAGTGCTTATAAGGAAGCGAATCCTGATAGGGAGGAAAGACCAACTATCGCATTTCCTTTTGATGTAGAATTAGCAGATGGTACGACTGTAACTGTAGAAAATGAGGAAGCAGTAGCTGCTTTAAAAGAAAGTTGTGAAGGAGAGAGCGGCAAAAGAGATGGCAGAGGAAATGGAGGACCAGGTGGCAGACCAGGTGGTAACTAATCAAAAAATAGAGAGAAGGGGTATAGGGGCTAATGATAGGTTGTAACTAAATAATTATAAATCTGACAAAAGCTTCTATTCTCTGGTTTTGATAGCCACTCTTCAAAAAATATAAAATCTTCGATGGATTAGAAAGTGTTCCTCTGCTGATAAATGTATCAGCAGGGGGATTTTTTATTTTAAGTTCAACTTTAAGGATTATGTCAATGTCAAAATTGAATATTTACTCAACATAAGTGCAATGTTGCTGTTTAAGTGCTATGAGTGTAAAAGAACAATATAATTTAGATGACCAAGATGTTGACCGTATTATAGAAATGGCTTGGGAAGACCGCACACCTTTTGATGCAATTGCCTTTCAATTTAGTTTGCCTGAGAAAGAGGTGATTGCTTTAATGCGGCAAGAAATGAAAAAGAGTAGCTTTAAGATGTGGCGAGCAAGAGTCCAAGGCAGGTCAACTAAACATGCTAAAAAGCGAACCTTTAGTGAAGGTCGGCATAAATGTTCTCGGCAAAAACAGATTACACATAATAAGATTGCTAAAAGATAGTTTTGTGAGGGAATGAGGTTATGAGAAAAATGAGTTTATGAGATAATCCTTCAAACATAAATCAGTCCTTCTTTTTCTTGACCATAAATTTTCACGTCGCCATTTTCATAGCGCCAACCCGCCCACCAAGCTAAAACACTATCTACTTGATGCCAGTTCGTAGGCAACGCTGCTAATTGATAAGGTAATTGCTGTTCCAAAATATTACAAAAATCAGCTAAAAATTCTTTCTGTTTTTTATAGCCTTCGGTAATAGCTACTAAATAATGTTTGACAATTTGGGCAGGGTAGGTTTCATAGAATGGAATACCTATTTTCTCATAAGGTTTAGCTAATTTAATTGCTCTTGCAGTAAGTCCACCTAAAAACATTGGCGACATCCCTTTTAAAACTTTATCGCAATCTCTATAAAAATAATTATCACCTTCTCCGAAATAGGCGAGTGGTAAACTTAATGGTGCATCTATAAAAACAGTTGTAGGTTTTAGCGTGTCAATCGTTGCTTGAATAAATTTGTCTGCGTCTTTTTTCTTTTCGCTTTGTTGGATATTTAACTGCCCTGCTTGTTCATAGCAAATAGCCGTTGTCCCTGCTAGTTTTGCGCCATAGTCTATTCCTAAGTGCATGTTTTTAATTTTTTTGTAGCACCGAGCTCTGTTTCGTCTCATTCTAAACATATACCAAGCGGAGCTTGGCACTACAAGACGATTTATTCAAAAGTAGTCAACCCTAAATCTTTTCGCAATACCACATCCTTTGCCCCATTTTGTTGCCAATAAGGACTTAAAACAGTCTTCTTTCTAGTAGCTTTCGTGGATAATGGTTGTTGAGAAAGTGCCATGTATTTATCCGTCCAACCCTCGATAATATAAGGCGCTTCTTTTTGATAAACAATGGATAACTTTCTTTTTAATGCAGGATATTCAATTTCATAAGCTACCAAATTATCGCCTTTAAAATCAGTTCCGTTATATGCCTTTTTCGTAATCGTGGCAGTCATTGATTGCATTTCCAAATGCATTAAACGAACAATCGTAGCAGAAGGAATGAGTTGCGTTTTTCCAGTTGGTAAAGCATCAGGATTCATCCGAATTCTATTAAAAATTTCATCCTCTAAAAGCTCGCCATCCATCGTAAAATCTTTATCTCCTTCACTTTCAAAATAAGAACGCAACTCGACTTTGTATTTATTTTTTTGCTGATTAATTTGCATAAAGCTTTGCCCACACCAATCTTGCGAAGAAATGGTCACTTTAGTTGTTCTGGGAAATTGCTTAGTATCGGCAGGTGTAAACACAGAAGTCATAATAGAATAATCATAAATGCCAGTTGTAAATTTTCGCAAAAAGTTATTCTTTAAAATTGAGGTAGAATTTTTGTTGGTATAATTATCATTCTTCACCTGCTTATCTGTCAGAAAGTCCTCAGAGACAAAGACTAAAACTGCCTCTCCTGGATGGACATCGCTATATCTTGCTTGCTCTAAATCATAACTGTTAATTTCTGCTTTACCTTGATACCAGTAATCTGCTAGTTTAGTTGCTGGAATAGTACTAGTGTTTGTGGTCGATGGATTGATAATAGCAAAAGTGGTTTCTTTTTGAGTGGCATCATCACAAGCCATTAATAAGAAAAGGCTAGAAAGGATTAACCAAAAGGTATTTTTCATGCTGATTGATTTTTAATGCAAAATAGTATGCTCCTTTTTTGAGGAACTGAAGTTTCCTATACTAAAAAAGGGCTGTTCACCAATGCAAACAGCCCTTTTCCAAAAGAGTTTTTTCTTTGACTATTCTAAAATAATCTTTCTTACAGCAATTCCTTCATTCGTCTGCACTTTGACAAAATAGAAACCTGCTGCTATGGCTTCTACATTTAGCGGAAGTACTTGAGTAGATTGATTAATCGTAATAGATTGCTGTAATAAAGTCTGTCCACTCATATTATACAAGCTCAACACGCCATCTTTCGTGGCTTCGTTTCTCAAACTGATATTGATATAATCTCCTGCTGGATTAGGAAATACTTCAAATTGTAAACCTAAATCTTCTAAGTCTTGTGTACTTGTATTCAAACCACCGACTTCTACAAGAGTACCTCCTGCTGCTGCCATAGCACATACATTATCGCCTTCAGCAGTAGTGGCACAAGCTTCACTTTGATAGCGTTGCAAATCCATAAATTCTACATCATCAATAAACCAGCCATCGTACATTTTATTTGGTATATTTTCATTAATATATCTTAGACTGCCAAATCGAAAACGGATAGTTACTCGTTCTCCCATAAAAGCACTTAAATCTACATAAGAAGCTTCAAATGCTCCATTTGTACCTGAAAAGGCATTCAAGTCAACGGTTGCAAAGGTTGTATAAGTTACAGGGCGAACATATCCATTTCTGATAAAATAAGGACCCAAATCTGTCCATATAGCACCACCATCAGTTGAAATTTCTACTAATCCACCAGCAGTGCCTTCGTCGATACTATACTGGTGAAAAAATCGTAAAGTAGGTTGGTTTCCTGTTACTAATATTTCTTCGTCCAACTGTAAAAATTGCTCACTATCTTCATCATCTTCTGCTGGATTAGGAACATGCCAAGCATTTTCACCACTCTTTACAAAAACATCTTGCAAGCCAAATAAATTGGTGTTTTCTTCATTGATAATTAACCAAAAAGCATCTCCATCTTCCATATCATCAAAAAATTGGCGAGTAGAGCCTTGCGCTTGGTCTGTTGTTGCGATATAAGTAACCATCATTTCTGCTCCACTGGCTAATTCTGGTAGGTCAAATCGAATCGTTCCGCCACCTACCGTAGCAGACATAGAAGCGGATTTAAAAGTTAAGCCTGCTGGTAAGTTATCAACGATAACAAGATTGGTTACTCCCTCGGCTTTATTATTGGTTAAGGTTAAGGTATATTCAATATCGTCTCCTGCACTGATATCTTTAGGAGCTGATTTGATTAGTACCAATTCCTTCGTACAAGCTGGAGGAAGGTCAAAAGCTTCGATTGCATCATTTCTATCTTGTACATCTCCTTGTGTCGCACTAAATCCTAAACCTCTTCTAGCAAAAACTTCCCAAATTAAACATTCATTAGCCCCGCCGTTATTCGCTCTATCTGCGGCTAAAATAGCATCTCTACCATCTATAAATCCTGGACGACAAGGCTGTATTTTTAAACCATCCATCACTAACTGAATCGCTTGATGGTTTCCACCTTCTCCATTTAAGAAGCCCTCTTTCCAGCCATATTTATCAGACATTGCCCAATATAAATCCCAAAGCATGGCTGTCCAAACCGCACCTACTGGATGTGGGGCAGTACTAGTACTTATAATATCTCTATAAGTATAAGGAGAAATGGCTATATCTGTTGAATAAGGGAAAGTTCTAATGCCTTGAGAATTTATTTCTTGCCGTAAGGCATAAGTACCAATGCCTCTTTTTCTTTCTCCCGTGTCTCCTGAAGTTACGGTAGTCACTAAAGTGAAAAAGTCACTCCAGCCTTCTCCCATTGCATCATCATTGAATAAACAACTGGTGTTTGTACGACCTCCTGTTAATCTATTTGAGATACCATGACCATATTCATGGGCAATAATACCATTATCAAAATCTCCATCTAAAAAGTCTGGTCCGATAGCAGGCGGATTTGCTATGGTTAATTCTAAGCCTTGATTTATTAAGGTTTTTAATACCTGACAATCATTTCTTCTTAGGCCTAATACTGGAATGTCTAAAGGTCCTTGAAAAGTAGGTGCTGCCCCCATTGGTTGTAAAGCGTCCTCAAAATTACAAATTAGCACAGCGAGTGCACCTGCATCTCTAGCATTGGTTGCCTTTTCTGAAAAGAAACAAGTTCCTCTATCAATAATGGCGATTTTTCCATTAATTTCATCGACATTGATTAGGGGATTACAACCCAAACTTGGATTGCTAAAAGAACCATCATCGACAATGGCAGCTTGTCCAATAATAGGAGCTGTTAAATCTTCCACTTCTGTACCAAAATCAGCCCTTGCTACTTCATAAGCACTTGCTGCTTCTGCAGGTGCGGTTACTTGTACCAATCTTCCTCCACCTCTACCCCAAACAAACATCTCCATCCTAGGGCGAGACCCATCATTAGGTGTTGCAAAAGTAGCATTTCCGATAAATGAAGGATTATTGGCTAAGGCCTCAGTATATCCATCTTGGGCTTCTGCCCTGACATAATCGCCATCACCAACAGGGAAATCATAATTGGTATCTTGAAAATTACCTGCTTGCTCATCAAAGCCATAAGTATAAAAGATGTCATGCATCATATTCGACATATAAAACAACTGTGTAGTTGCTGCATTTCTATTGGTGTCTGGTTCTCCTCCTTCAAGTATTGGATAATTAAAAACTAAATCATCCCCTCCATCTGGTTCATTTCCAATAGAATTATTATCATTACCTATATCTGCATAAGCATGAGCATTATTCCCTCTTGTAATCGTATATTCTGCTCCTGCTTGCCCATTAGTATCATGCCAACCAAAAGGAGAAGCAGTAGGGTGAGCAGGTTCATTGACCGTACTCCGATTGCCATGTAATGGACTTTCTATAGGTAATGCATAAACATTATAACTACTGCCATCTACCGTTGGCACTGCTTCTGTTATTGTCTGGACCGATTTTAAAAGATTATTTTCTCGTTCTAAAAATCCACAACCTTGCTTATGTTCATGTATACCAATAGAACAATGGGTTGTCCAATTATTTTTACTAATTATTTCTCCTGTTTGCGCATCCACTCGGACATTCCAGTAATCTGACTTTTGCGTCATATCAATCGCCAATTGCCAAGCCAAATGTAGTTTGCCATCTGCCATTAATTGATAAATGGGTTCAACTGCAATATTCGAATTAGAAATATTTGTATTCTTATAAATGGTTTTATTTCTACCTTCGCTTACTTTATTCGTTAAATTCGCGACTTCTTTTATTTCTAAATGTAGTGCTGCACTTCGGATAGCAACTTCTGGATTAATCCTAGTTTGCGTAGTATTAACTAGCGTCGCTATTTTAGGCAAAAAACGATTGCTTGCTTGCAAGATTTCTCCATTTGGCAATACATTAACTGTACTTAAAGCATTAAATATTTTAATCCCTTGATATTGTTGGTTGAAATAAATATGCGTGACGCCATTATGTTTGCTAGTAAGGATACTCTCAATGGAAATATCCGAAATATCTGCCTCCGTCAATTGCCAATTGGTTATATTTTCTTTTAGAAATTGTTTGGCAGAACTGATTGCTTTTTCATGTTGCCCGAAAACAGTCGTGAAAAGGAATAAACTAACGAGTAGTAAGTAGATTTTTTTATTCATTTGTTGTATGAATTTATATTAGATGATGACTTTCAGTAGGTAGTTTGCAGTAGTAGTAACCAGCTTTAGCTATAGCGTTTAATCTGAAAACTACGTGCATTGTCCTTAAAATGAATGAGATTGTATTAGTATCAACGGATTAGTGTGGGGTATGGATACCAAAAGTAGGAATAAACTACAGATTTTAATATATGTTTGAAGGCTTGGAACTACACGTTATCCGACAAAAGTGACTTTTTTTACAAAAAGATGGGATAAAATTGTCTTAATTACGGCAAAAAAATGCTGTTGCGAAGTGGATCTATTTAGACACTCCAAGATCTTGAAAACGCTTGGAGGTCTACAACGCTTATTCGTTAGCTATTGAGCGCCTATTTCTCAATAACGATTTTTGGTACTTCTTCCATCTGCCAATCAATAACTAAGCCAGCTGCCAAGCTTTGGGCTATTTTTTTTCCGTACATAATTTCTGCTACATATAAAGTAGCTTCAAAAGATTTAGCACCACCAGCGGAAGTAATATATTTGCCATCATGCACAAAGAATACGTCTGACCGAATATCTAAATGCGGAAACATTTCTTTGTACTTGCCAATATCGCTCGGAAAAGTGGTTGAAACAGAATTATCTAAAATACCAGCTTTGGCTAAGACAAAAGCACCATCACAATGAGAAGTCATATACTTCGCTGTTTTATCAACTTTTCGGACAAAATTCAACATGGCTTCATCTTCCAAATCAGTATCCAAATGATGTTCTGCACTTGGCACGACTAAAATATCTATTTGAGGTAAGTTGTCTTTCAAATAGTTAAAATCTGGTAGCAGTCGAATGCCTTCAAAACTGGTAATTGGATTTAATGTATTGGCAACCAAAAAAGTATTCATAGCCTTAATACTATCTCTAAAGATGGTGTGTTGAAAAATATCATAAGGTGCAGTTAATTCTGTATTATACACCCCGTCCATAATTAGGAATGCTACATTATAGCGGTCTTTTGCTAATTTTACGGTTCGTTGTGGGACTGTAATAGCACTTGTTGGCGTTGGTGTAGTAGTCGGTGATTGACAACTAACAATGGCAAATAGTGCTATAAGAGAGAGTAGGTAATTTTTCATATCAATTTATTGTATCAATTTTTTAGTAGACAACTCAACTTTAGTTATGTCATTATTTAAATGGTCTATTTTGCTTTTTTGCTTATTACTTTTCAGTCATTGTAAAAATGAGTCTTCCTGTAACAAACCTATCAATTCTTTGCCAATAAAAGAAAAAAAGGCAGAAAAAGCGATTGTTTTTGATTACGATACAACAGCTTGGACAGATATAGGTTTGTTGGATACCACCATTTTATTAGATTTAAAATATGCGACGGTCGATAATTTTGTACAAATGAAAATGTATAATTGTGGCCGTTGTTTTTTGAGGCCAGCAGTCGCTCAATTAATTATAGCGGCTCATCAGGAATTGCAGCAAAAACAATTAGGACTTAAATTATTTGATTGTTATCGACCTAAACCAATTCAAGAACTGTTATGGAAAAAAGTACCGAATGCCAATTATGTGACCCCACCTTGGAAAGGGTCGATGCATAATCGAGGAGCAGCAATTGATTTAACGATAGTAGATAAAAATGGGCAGGAGTTAGATATGGGCACTGCGTATGATTTTTTTGGAAAGGAAGCGCATCATACTTTTACCAATCATTCTCCAAAAATTGTAGCGAATCGAAAATTATTAAAAGAATTAATGGTAAACTTTAATTTACGCCCTATCCGAACAGAATGGTGGCATTATTCTTATCAAAAAGAAAAATATGACATTAGTGAAATGGTTTGGGATTGTCCGAAAGAATAAAGGTCGGTATTTTTTTAATGTTTAGGGGAAGCGGTAGAAACAAGGCGGCTGTGGAAAACAACCGCCTTGCACAAGTCTATGGCAGCCGACATTTCCATAGCCGCCTAATTTTAAGTAATCTACCCTTCTTTATTAGAATGATACAAGGTCGGCTTAATTTTTGGACTAGTTGATTGTAAAAAGAATAGAGCATATTGAAATTGCCATTGAAATTGAAATTTAAGTTGACAATTAAAAATTATCGATATTTCAAAATATTAACAATTTATTCGTTTTAAAAATGTGCTAAGTACCTAATCTATTCAAGAAATGGTTACTAATCTCTGTTCTACCAATAGGTATCCGAAACAAAGAAGGTCTTCTCGACGTTACACTTTTGTTAAATTAGGAAGATTTTACACAATAATTTTGTTAAAAATTCTATTTTTAACTTGTTAAAAATCAATTGAATAGTGACACCAGACAAAGTCACTAATTTTTACATCCCTTAAATTTACGATTCACTCGATGGCGACAGCAACAGCAAATAAATCAGACGTACAAGCAGTAGATGCCTTAGCACAATCTTATAGAGACCTGAAAAAAGAAATTGGGAAAGTAATTATTGGGCAAGATGAGGTCGTTCAGACCGTTATTATCTCTTTATTTAGTAATGGACACAGTTTATTAGTCGGTGTACCCGGTTTAGCAAAAACACTTTTAGTAAGTACGATTGCCCAGGTATTAGACTTAGACTTTAAGAGAGTTCAGTTTACTCCAGATTTAATGCCTTCGGATATTACGGGGTCTGAAATTTTAGATGAAGCTCGTCATTTTAAATTTAATAAGGGACCTTTATTTGCAAATATCGTCCTAGCGGATGAGATTAACCGGACACCTCCTAAAACGCAAGCAGCTTTATTGGAGGCAATGCAGGAACGTTCGGTAACCGTGAGCGGGGTTAGACATAAATTGCCTTCGCCGTTCTTTGTATTGGCAACGCAAAACCCAATTGAGCAAGAAGGAACATATCCTTTACCAGAAGCTCAATTAGACCGTTTTATGTTCAATATTCCTTTGGATTATCCTTCTTATGAAGAAGAAATTCAAGTGGTAAAAGCAACAACATCGATTGAAAAATATACGTTGAATAATATAGTTACTGCCGAGCAAATTTTATTTTATCAGGCATTAATTCGTAAAATTCCTATCGCAGATAACGTTTTAGAATACGCAGTAGCCTTAGCCTCAAAAACTCGTCCAGGGACAAAGATGGCAACGGATAAAGTCAATAACTATATTTCTTGGGGTGCAGGTCCTAGAGCTTCTCAATACTTAGTATTGGGGGCGAAGTGTCATGCAGCCATTAGTGGAAAATATTCTCCTGATATTGAGGATGTCCAAGCCATTGCAAAATATGTTTTACGACATAGAATTGTTCGGAATTATAAGGCAGAGGCAGAAGGGATTACGGAGGAAAATATAATTGAAAGTTTGTTTTAAGCTTAGTTGATTAATTATTGATTAACTGATTATAAATAAAAAAAGCCCTTGGTGATTACGTTCATCAAGGGCTTTTTTAGTTGAGCTCATTTTTAGATTTTCTAATTGTAACATTTTGAGGCGAAACTGTCCCAGCGGGACAAAATGTTGGTAGAAAATATTCAATTGGGCAAAATTCGTCGTGCCGTTAGGTACGATATGTACCACATAATGTACCTGACGGCACATTTTTATTGAAATTAATACTAATGCTACCGACATATTATCCCTAAAGGGATATTTTATAGTCAATGCAAAACGTTATAATCAGTAGATTTTAAATTTAATATTTTCAATTTTAATTTAAATTCATATTACTGGGGGATCATTTTTTCTAATAAACCATTAGGCAGTATCAAATCTTTCAAGGAGGCAAATGGAATAACTATTTCCTGTTGACCTAAAGCATAAGGGGCGACTTCATACGGATTGTACAGAAATTTTAAGCCTTCTTTAGTGATGGCAAAATTATCCGTCATTTTAAATACATCGTTTTCAAAATAAAATCCTGCGTCCGAATAGTTTGTCATGCCTTCTTCCAAGTAGTTTTTTTTGAAAATAGGTTCTGCAATTTTTTTTAAGGAAACGGCATAATCTGCCACTAAAATATCTTTTAAGTCGATGACTTGTCCAGTAATGGCATCAAAATTATAATAGACCGTTCCATAATTGCCGTGTGCGCCGCCTGTAAATGCATAATTGAATGCCTCAATGGTCAATATGGTGGGCGTATTCAATAAAACCGATTGTTCGATTTCCAACCCATAACCAGTTGGGACATCAGGAAATTCTTCAAAAAAGTTTTTAGCTTCTGTGATAAAACTATCTAAAGAAGCGGTTATCGTTGGTGCATTCCCTTTTATCATTTTTTCTACACTGGTATTAATAAGCTGGTGTGCTATTGGTTGGTTTCCATTTACAGCAACATATTTTACGGTTGCGGTAATACACTTGTCGGTTTCTCCCTCGCAATCGCCAAATTCTTTGCTAATACTTATCAATTCATAAGAAATGGTATCAATTTTGGGGATATTAGTTTGTTTAGTAATATCTTTTGGCGTATTCTTTTCTTGGCAAGCAATTAAACACAATAAGAGACTTGCTAGAAGATATAAATTTTTCATTGGAGTTGTACTTTTGATTGTGAATAATCGTTTTAAGAAGCGTACTGTTTTATAAAATAAACCATTCAGACCGATACTATGAAATTTAACCACATAATTCTATCAATTTTATTTTCTTTCTGTTTGACAACGAGTGTCTTTGCTCAAGAAGAGCCGTCAATAGTTGACCTTGAAACGTATTTGGCAGCCCAGAATATTGCTGCGGAAGCAACAGATTATGGCTTGTATTATACGATTACAGAACAGGGAACAGGAAGAAAACTAAAAGTAGGCGATTATTTAGCCCTAAATTTTAAAGGGAAATTATTAGATGGAAAGGTTTTTCAGGAATCTGACCCAAGCGACCCATTTGTTTTCCAAATAGGGTATCGTCAAGTTATCAGAGGATGGGATTTGGGAATTCGATCTTTTCCGTTAGGTAGTAAAGGCACGATTTATATTCCACCAAATTTAGCTTATGGAAAGCGTGGGGCAGGACAAGAAGTACCGCCTAATGCGCCGCTACAATTTGAGGTAGAAGTCTTGAAAATTTTATCCGAACAAGAATATGATGCTTATATGGAGGACTTGGAACGCAAAGAACAAGCAGCTTATGAAGCAGGAATTGAAGCCCAATTTAGAACTGACAAAAAGCTAATTCAAGAATATGCCTTGGAAAATAAGTTAAGAACGAAAAGAACAGCTTCTGGCTTAAGTTATATTATTACCAAAGAAGGCAAAGGCGCAAAGGCAAAAGCTGGGGATGAATTGGAAGTTACTTATGAAGGGATACTTTTAGATGGTAAACCGTTCGATGCGACCAAGGCAAAAGAAACTTATAAATTTTTATTAGGCAAAAGAAAAGTAATTAAAGGTTGGGACGAAGGACTTACTTATTTTGCCGAAGGTAGCGAAGGTATTTTATTAATTCCATCTAAATTTGCTTATGGCCCTAGAGCTATTTATGAAGAAAATACAGCTATTCCAGCAAACTCCGTTTTGGTTTTTAAGATTAAAGTGGAACGGATAAAACGGGGGGAAGAAGGATAGCATCCATTAAAGAAAGAAAAAGAAGGTACTTTTATTATTATGCTTTGTTTTAATTATTTCCTCTGACTATTAAAACAACGGATTTTGTCATTTTATGACTATTATGCTAACCGTCTAAACCTCTAATTTTTCGTTCAATATTTGTTGTCGAATAGCCTTTAACAAAAGGCAAGCTTTTTACAACGCCTCCATTCGCCAATACTAAATCTGTACCGACAATCTGCTCGGGTTGCCAATCTCCTCCTTTTACTAAAACAGCGGGTTGAATCATTTTTATTAATTCATAAGGCGTACCTGCGTCAAATTCAATGACGGCATCTACAAAAGATAAGGCGGCTAATAAATGATAACGAGTTAAGTCGTTATTGATTGGTCGGTGTGGTCCTTTTAATTTTTTAACAGAATTAGCGGAATTGATACCAATAATTAATTTATCTCCTAATGCTTTGGCAGCTGCCAAATAATGGAGATGACCATAATGCAACAGGTCAAAACAACCATTAGTAAAAACTATTTTTTGACTATGTAATTCCCATCGAGCCAATGTTGCTGAAAGCGTCTTTCGGTTAAGTATTTTTGCTTGTATAAAATCTAACATCTTTGTAAATCAGCGATTAATGAGTCCCTACTCAATCGGAACAGGGTGATAATTTTTGTTAATAGTCGGTAAGAAAATGACGGCGACTAAACCCAAAACAATATTACAAATATGTGTGGCAAAAAAGGAGAAATTAGCAAAAGAAAAAGCATCACTTCCAGTAACGCCATATAAAGCTAAGGCAGCCATTACTAAAAAATGATAAGATCCCATACCACCAGGAGAGGGAATTACAATACCAAAAGTACCAAAAACAAAAATCATTAGGGCAACGGTAAATCCAAGATGAGCAGTCGGACTAAAAGCAGGTAAATACATGTAAAACATGAGGTAATAAGCGACCCAAATCATGATGCTATAAAAGATAAAAAGCGGAGGGTTTTCTAAATTTCGGATAGACATAATCCCATCCCAAAAACCCTTCAATAGATTGACAAATTTTTTGAACAATGCTGATTGTTGTATTTTATTCCTAAAAACGAAAAGCAAAATAAGACTGAGAACACCGAACCCTCCTAGCCCTAAAATGATAGGATTAGATAATAGCCCTCCTTCTCCATTATTGACCATATTCTCGCTTAAATAGCCCCAAAGGCGGTCAAATTCTAGTAAAAAAGCGATACCAATTAAAATTAATAAAGATAAAACATCTAGCGTTCTATCGACGACTATAGTTCCGAGTACCTTTTCCACGGGCATTTTTTCATAACGTGCTAAGGTGACAGGTCTTAGTACCTCTCCTAATCTTGGTAAGCCAAGGTTGGCAAATAGTGCCAACATGATGGTTAAAAATGAATTAATGGTTCGAGGTGTTCTCCCAAGCGATTTTAATAACATATTCCAGCGCAAAGCACGCATCATATTACTAAAAGTATAGGCTACAAATACCCCTAAAACCCAAAAATAATTTAATCCTTTAAAGTCCTCAATTACTTTTTGAATCAGACTACAATCTGCTGCTGGTATGCCATCCGTCGCACATTGTGCTAAGTAAGCCGTATTCTGATTTTGGTAAACCAAATAGAGAATGACCAACCCAACACTTAGGAAGAGTAGAAATTTAAAAAAATTGATGACTGCTGTATTCATAGTGCACGTTTTCTGAAGAACCAAGAAATAAGAGCGTAAAACTAGCAAAGAAAACGGATTAAAAAGAGATAGGTTGCTGAATGATAAGTTAAGTGAAGGCTTTCGATACACAAATAGGAAAGCTGAACCATCCAAATAGGAGATTCAGCTTTCTTTTAAAATATTAATCGGGTGATTTCTTAGAATTTATACTTGGGTTTATTGCACTATGACTTTTTGCTGATAATCCTTTCCTTTATGTCTTACGTTGACAATTAAAGTACCAGCTGGTGCATCTTTTAAATCAATTGTTTTATAGTAAGAACCATCAAATGCTTGGATTTTATCCCTGAAATATTCTTTGCCCGTTACGTCAAAAACGGTGACTAAAATATTCTTTGCTTTACCTTCTAAAGTGATACTTAATTTTTCTCTAGCAGGATTTGGGAAAGCATTTAAAATTAAGGTGTTTTTACCTAGTTGAAGCGTAACATTTTCTGCTGGCAAACCTCTTTTTAATAAATC
>JAFMDF010000193.1 GCA_017857395.1 Bacteroidota bacterium
TTATACTATTTTCATTTTAGATGAAAAATTACAGCAAGTTGAAGGGAAAGCAGTCGGTGAAATTTATATTGGGGGTACTAAAGAAGTAATTGGAAAAGGCTATTGGAATCGACCTAAATTAAGTGCCGAAAGGTTCATTAAAAATCCTTTTTCCGCTACTCATGGAGGAACGACTTTATACAAAACTGGAGACCTTGCTCGTTGGATGCCTGACGGAAATATTGAGTTTTTAGGACGAGCAGATTTTCAAGTAAAATTTAATGGATATAGGATAGAATTAGGAGAAATAGAAACGGCAATTGGACAATATGAAAAAATTAAGGAAAATGTTGTTCTTTTAAAATCACAACAAAATACATTCTCCAAAAAACTAGTTGCTTATGCAACAATCAATGGTGATAAACATATCAATATTTCAAATATAAAGTCTTTTATAGGTGACAAATTACCAAACTATATGATTCCAGCTCATTTTGTCATTTTAGACAAAATGCCGCTTACGCCTAACGGAAAAATTGACCGAAAAGCACTACCAGAACCTCCAAATTTCCGACCTAATTTAGCACAAGCCTATCAAGCCCCAAAAGGACAATTAGAAGCAAAATTAGCTCAACAGTGGGAAACACTTTTACAAATAAATCCTATTGGTCGAAACGATAAGTTTTTTGAATTAGGCGGCAATTCCATCCAAGCTGCTCAGTTTATTGGGCAGTTACAAAAAGAATTGAATGCTTCTATTTTTGTGACTACTATTTTTGATAATCCGACGATTGCTGCTTATGCTAAAATGTTGGAGAAGGAGTACTCGACGGAGACGGCTAAGCTTTTAAAAAACTTGAAGGTCTTTCCCTCGAAAGTTACAAAATTGGGTAAGCCCTCGAATTTAGATTCAACTATCTTAAAAGAGCAATTAGACATTTTTGAATTCAAAAAATACATCCCTAAATTATCCCAATTTGATACAACCAAAGAAAAAAACCCACCTGCTATTTTCATTCTAGCACCACCTCGTTCTGGAACAAGTCTCCTTAGTTTAATGTTGACTGGACATCCCGATTTGATTGCTTTTAATGAATTAAAATTATTGGGTTTTCATACCTTATCTGAACGAAATACTGCCTATAAGGGTAAATTTAGCTTGTGGCAAGAAGGGGCAATTCGTGCTGTCATGGCATTAAAAGATTGTACTGTTAATAAAGCCAAATCAATTATCCATGATTTTGAACAAAAAGGTTATACCACGAAAGCTTTTTATCAGCAATTACAAGTATGGGCAAGTCCTCAAATAATTGTGGATAAAACACCAGCTTATGCTTTGGATATTAACATTTTACAAAAAATAAAAGAAGGTTTTGCTAATCCAATATTTATTCATTTAGTCCGCCATCCGTACTCGATGGTTACCTCTTTTGAAAAATATCATTTAGACCAAGTTTTATATTTAAAAGAACATGATTATAATGCCCAGCAATTAGGGGAATCGGTTTGGTTAGAAAGTCATCAAAATATTCTTGAATTTTTAAAAGATATTCCTAAAAATCAACAATTTCAGCTTCGATACGAAGATTTAGTGCAACAACCTGAACAAATTATACAAGCCTTATGCACACAAACAGGTCTGACTTTTCATCCGAATCTATTAACGCCTTATCAAAATATTGAACAGAAAGCTATCGACGGGATTCATAAGGCTTCTCGTTCGATGAGTGATACTAATTTATTGAAATTTAAAAGTATTAATGCGGCAAAAGCGGGGGAATGGAAAAGTGGAATAACTAATAATTTTCTTTCAGATATTTCTTGGCAATTAGCAGAAAAATTAGGCTACGAAGCGTTCTCCCCCGCTGGCGGGGCGAGTGAGCTTTCTCCTAGAGGAGAAAAGAGCGGTAGCAAAAAGAGGGTGGAAAACGATAATTGTGCTACAAAAATCCTCCCCCTAACCCCCTCCAGAGGGGGAAAGACGCCCTTCCAGAAAGAGCCAAAGTTTAGTAAATCTAATTCAACCCTAGAAAAACCTGATTCAACCAACATCGCCATCATAGGTATGTCCTGCCGTGTCCCAGGCGCAAACACCCTTCACGAATTTTGGACAAATTTAGTAAACGGCACAGATGTCAGTCAAACGGTCACCATAAAAGATTTAACCAAAGCAGGTTTAGATACCAATCTATTAAATCAATCCAGTTATGTAGCCAGAAAATTCTCCTTAGATAACTTAGATTGTTTCGATGCTTCCTTCTTTGGGTATCATCCAAAAGAAGCGGAATTAATGGATCCACAGCATCGAGTCTTGTTAGAGGTAGCCTATGCTGCTTTAGAAAATGCTGGTTATAATCCTTATGAATATGAAGGAAATATTGGTATTTTTGGTGGCGTGGCTAGAAATTCCTATTTCTCGAATAATATTGCCACCCATCCAGATTTACTAAAATCAGCAGGGGAGTATTTAGATACTTTGGGGAGCGAAAAAACTTTTGCGATTAGTAGAATTGCTTATCAATTAAATTTTAAAGGCCCTGCTGTTAATGTCCAAACAGCTTGTTCTAGTTCGGGTACGGCGATTCATTTGGCTTGCCAAAGTATTTTAAGTGGGGATTCGGATATGGTGCTAGTCGGTGGCGGAAGAATTCAGTCAGAATTAACTGCTGGTTATAATTATGTCGAAGGTGGTCCGTTATCACCAGATGGGTATATCCGAGCTTTTGATGCAGATGCCAAGGGCATGATTCGAGGAAATGGGATGGTTAGTATTGTCTTAAAAAAATTGGACAAAGCAATTACCGATAAAGACCATATTTGGGCAGTTATTAAAGGAACGGCTGTGAATAATGATGGGGCTGATAAAATCGGGTTTACTGCGCCAAGTGCTAAAGGACAAGCGGGGGCTATTACTAAAGCATTGACAAAAGCCAATTTAACTGCCAACGATATTGATTACATAGAAGCACATGGAACAGGCACCATTTTAGGCGACCCTATCGAAGTTGCAGGTCTAACAGAAGCATTTAAGGAAAGTACGAATCAAAAACAATTTTGTGCGATTGGTTCGGTTAAGACAGCGATTGGACATTTAGAGGCAGGTTCTTGCGTCGCTGGCATTATTAAAACTGCTTTGGCTTTAACTTACGAATTATTACCGCCTTCTTTAAATTTTGAAAAACCTAATCCCAAAATTGATTTGGCTAATTCTCCTTTTTATGTGAATGCTCAATTACAGCGTTGGGAACGTGGAGCGCGAATTCGGCGAGCAGGGATTAGTTCTTTTGGTTTGGGTGGTACGAATGCACATGTTATTTTGGAAGAAGCACCCAATCAACTTCAACCTCAATCGCAACTTCAACCTCAAAATTCAAATTCAAAAGGTAAGTATCAGCTATTACTACTTTCGGCTAAAAACGAAACTGTACTAAAAGAACAAGCAAGTAATTTAGTTGCTTATTTGGAGCGAAAATCGGATGTTTCTTTAGCTAATGTGGGATACACTTTGGCTACTGGTCGAGCTGCTTTTAATTTCCGTAGTACCAAACTCTTGCTTAGTGACCAAAATAGGCAACTAAGCAGTTCCGATAATTATCGGAAGGCGCTACAGAAAGTCTCGCTACAGGATGTCCCGATTACCTTCCTTTTCCCAGGTGGCGGCGCACAGTATTTGTCGATGGCAAAAGGCTTATATACTGAATATCCTCATTTCCAAAAACAAGTTGATTATTGCATCAACTTTCTAAAAAAAGAAGAGAATCTTGATATTAAAGCCTTGTTATTTCCTCCAGAAAATGCGGATTTAGTAGCACTTAAAGCAAAAATCGAACAACCAACCAATGCTTTAGCTACTTTATTTACCATTGAATATGCCCTAGCCAAACTTTGGCAATTTTGGGGAATTCAGCCTAGTCAAATGATTGGGCATAGTATGGGGGAATATACGGCGGCTTGTATTGCTGGCGTTTTTTCGCTAGAAGATGGCTTACGTTTGGTTACGTTAAGAGGGCGGTTGTTTGAGAATTTGACTACTGCTGGTGGGATGTTAAGTGTGGCTTTGTCTCCAACGGAAGTCGAACCATTTTTAACAACAGACACTTCTATTTCCGTTATCAATAAACCAGATAATTGTGTCATTTCTGGAACGGTCGAAGCCATCAATCAATTACAAAAAAGCTTAACGGATAAAAATATTGAAACTTCTAGAATTCATATTAAGGTAGCGGCGCATTCTCCACAAATCGACCCGATTATTCGGGAGTTTAAAGCCTTTTTGGAAACGATTGATTTTCAAGCGCCAAGCATTCCTATTATCTCTAATTTGGATGGACAATGGGCAAAATCTAAAGAAATAACAACTCCTCAATATTGGATTAATCATCTACGCCAAACCGTTCGTTTTTCTGATGGCTTAACAACTCTTTTTCAACAAGAAAATATCGTTTTACTAGAAGTTGGCCCTGGGCAAACCTTGGCTACTTTTGCTCGACAACATCCTACTAAAAATAAGTCACATTTCATTTATTCTTCTATTCGACATCCTAAAGAAACAACCCATGATGTCGCTTTTATCCTCAAAACTTTAGGGCAACTTTGGTGTAATGGAGTTACTATCAATTGGGAAAATTATTATCAATATTTAGCGCCAGCTAAGGTCTCTTTACCTACTTATCCTTTTGAGCGAAAACGATATTGGATTGAACCGATATCAGTAGGCAGTCAGCAGTCAGCAGTAACACAGCTCTCTGAGCTGTGCCATCATGAGCAGTTAACAATTAGCAATCATCAAAAGACCACTATATATGAGACACTAAGCACTCCAATTATAACAGCAACTATAGATAGAAAAGGTCATTTAGTTGGATTAATTAAAGAAATTTTATTTGAATTAAGTGGACTTGAACCTGAAGAAATGGAAGGGAACGCGACCTTTCTAGAATTGGGTTTTGATTCACTTTTCTTGACGCAAGCCATTACTAAGTTTAATCGAAAATTTAAATTAGCCATTACTTTTCGACAATTATTTGAAGACGCTTCTACTATTGAAACTTTAGCGACTTATATGGATGGCGTGTTGGCAGATGGGTTATTTGTGCCCATTCAACAACCGACAACTGGCAACTCGCAATTGGCAACGGATGAATGGCAACGGATAACGACTCGCAATCAACAACCGACAACTGGTAACCTCCAACACGTTATCAATCAGCAGTTGCAGATTATGCAGCAGCAGTTGGATTTATTGAAAGGTGGTGGTTCAATAAATTCTAATGTTGCAGTTAACGTGTCAGACACCTTCGGAGGTGTCCGACACGTGGAAGAAAAGGAGCTTCAAAAACTAACTTCTTTGCCTAAGCAAGTAAATGAAGCAGATAAGGCAAAAGGGTTTGGGCCATGGAAACCGATTCCTAAAGGTGTCGCTAAATTAACTGCATTTCAACAAGCACAGTTAAAAGATTTCATTGAAAAATATAATCAAAAAACAGCGGGTTCAAAAAAATTGAGTCAAGAACAACGGCAATATTTAGCTGACCCTCGGTCTATTCAGGCCTTTAATAAGTTGTGGAAAGATGCGATTTATCAAATTGCCATGACTCGTTCAAAGGGGTCAAAAATGTGGGATGTGGATGACAATGAATACATTGATTTTTTGATGAATTTTGGGATTGGTTTATTTGGGCATACCCCTGATTTTGTACAAGAGGCGGTGGTTGACCAAATGCAAAAAGGGACAGAGTTAGCAGTTTTATCGCCTTTAGCAAGTGACGTCGCTAAATTGATTTGTGAAATTACGGGCATGGAACGAGCGACTTTAGTCAACACGGGTTCGGAGGCAATTTCTGCGGCTATTCGAGCGGCTAGAACAGTAACGGGTAGAGAAAAGGTAGCCGTTTTTGAAGGGGATTATCATGGCATTACCGATGAGATGCTAGTCCGAGGAGTACAAATAAAAGGACATACTAAACCGATGACGATTGCGCCTGGTATTCCAAGTACTGCCGTCGAAAATGTTTTAGTTTTATATTATGATGACCCTAATTTATTGGAAGTTATCCAAAATAATGCGGACGATTTAGCAGCAATTATTGTCGAACCATTACATACCCAAACGCCTCATCTACAAAGAAAAACCGTTTTAGAGCAACTTAGAAGGACTACTGCCGAAGAAAATATAGCTTTAGTTTATGATGAATTAGTTACTGGATTTAGATTAACTCAAAGAGGGGCACAAGGTTGGTATGGCATCGAGGCAGATATTTGTGCTTATGGTAAAATTGCTAGTGGAGGTTTACCCATTGCAATGGTCGCTGGGCAAGCTAAATATTTAGATGCTTTTGATGGTGGGCAATGGCAATATGGCGATGATTCTTTTCCAGAAACAATGGTTACTTTTTTTGGAGGGACTTTTGTCAAGCATCCGCTTAGTTTAGCCGCTACTAAAGCCGTTTTAACAAAGATTAAGTCGGGCGGACCAAAAATTCAGTTTGATTTAAACAAAAAATCAAAAGCTTTTGCAGAAAAATTAGCACAGCTTTTCCTTCGCACTAAAGCACCTTTAGCTATCAAGTCTGCTTCCTCTATTATAGCAATTAAGGTAATTGATAAATTTCCTTTATCTAAATTATTCTTTCATGTGATGCGCTATCATGGCGTGTATGTAACCGAAAGAGCAGGGTTTATTTCTACCGCTCATTCAGCCAAAGATTTAGACATAGTTTTTCAGGCTTATGAAAAGTCCATTACAGAAATGTTTGAACGGCAATTTTTTCTGCCTTGGAAAGGAGCAGATTTAAATGAAATTATCGACCCTTTTGCATTGGGTTTAGCTATCAATCCTAATGACAAAAAAGAAGTACCGCTAACTGACGGGCAAGAAGAAATTTGGATTGGGCATCAATTTGGTGATAAAGCCGCTGCTGCTTATAATTTAGCTACTGAAATTCGCTTGGAAGGAGATTTTGATTTGGCTAAAATGAAAATGGCTATTCAAAATTTAGTCAAACGACATGAAGCTTTGCGAACGATTTTTAGTAGAGATGGGCAAACGCAAATTATTGCGCCTTTTAGTGAGATAGAGATTCCATTTGTAGATTTATCAGAAGAAAGTGCTTCCAGAACTTTGAGTTCTGGAAGCACTCGCACTAAACTAGAAGAAATCCATCAACAAGAAGCCGAGACGCCAATGGATTTATTCAATGGGCCACTTGCTCGTTTTCAAATTATTCGTTTAGCAAAATCCGTTCATTTAGTCATTATTACCGTTCATCACATTATCGCCGATGGTTGGTCTTTGGGTATATTAAGTACAGACTTAGGCGAATTATACAGTAAATTAGTTGGGGCAAAAAATAAATTTTTAACACCGCCAAAACAATTGAGTACTTATGCTTTAGAAACTGCCAAAGCAAAAAAAATGGCAACTTATTTACAAGCAGAAAAATACTGGAGCGAACAATTTAGCCAAGAAATACCTGTTTTAGCCTTTCCGACTGACCGCTTAAGGCCGCCTGTTAAAACTTATGCTTCTGCGGTAGAAAAAATTCATTTTTCTAAGGAAATACAACAAAGAATTCAGCAAACGGCTACCAAACAAGGAACAACCTTTTATAATTTTATGTTTGCTGCTTTTCAAGTATTCATTAATCGTTTATCGCAACAAGACACGTTTACTTTAGGCATCGTTGCCGCAGGGCAAGCCATTGCGGGTAACCAGGATTTAGTAGGGCATAGTGTGAGTTTATTACCGCTAAAAATGTCGATACTTTCAGAAGACACCTTCTCTATCCATCTAAAAAAAGTAAGAGGCAAAATCTTAGATGCTTTTGACCATCAAAACTATACCTTAGGCGCTTTGGTCAAAAAACTAAAATTACCAAGAGATACTAGTCGGCAACCCATTATTTCTGTGTTATTTAATATGGATAGCGATTTTAGTCAACTCAATTTTGGCAACTTAAAAGCAACGCCCAAAGGGGTGCCTAGAAATTATGAAACTTTCGATATTTTCATCAATCTTAAACCGACCAAAAACGGTCTATTCTTTGAATGGATTTATAATACCGACTTATTTGATGCCGCTACTATTCAAAGGCGATTGCTTGAGTTTGAAACTTTAGTAGAAGGAATTTTAGACAATCCTAATCAGTCCATTTTCAAACTACCCATTTTACCAAAACAAGAAAAAGAAAAGTTATTAACAGATTGGAACACGACAAATGTGGATAACTTTCCAAATGTATGCATTTACACCTTATTCGCTAAGCAAGTGAAGAAGACGCCAAATAATATTGTATTAGTATTTGATAATCAGAAATTTACTTATTATGAATTAAATTTATTAGTTAATAATTTTGCTGGCTATCTTCAACAAAAAGGCGTAAAACGAGGAAAAAAGGTTAGCATTTATCTAGAACGGTCTCCAGAAATGTTGATAAGTTTATTAGCTGTCTTAAAATTAGGCGCAATCTATATTCCACTTGACCCTATTAATCCAGTAGAACGATTACAAGTTATTTTAGCAGATGTCAAAGCTGATTTTTTGATAAGTCACACCCAATTAGAAAATAGATTGCCAAATTTTGAAGGAACAACACTTTTCTATGAAACGGGTCAACAAAACACTTTTCAAACCATCATTCAAAATGGGTCAACGCCTCAAGTAACTGACTTAGCCTATATTATTTATACTTCTGGTTCCACGGGTAAACCCAAAGGCATTGCCATTCCACATTATGCCGTTGTTGACCATCATTATGCCATTATTGATAAGTTTGGCATTAGGGAAACTGATAAAATTTTAGCCGTCGCTTCTATTGCTTTTGACCCTTCTGTACAAGATTTCTTTATGCCTCTATTTGTTGGTGGGCAAGTAATTATTGCTGATAAAGAAGCTGTTAGAGATGGTTTTATTTTGAAAAAATTAATTGAAATAACTCAACCTACTTTCATGCAAGCGACGCCTTCCACTTGGCAAATGCTTTTGTTAGCAGGTTGGCAAAGAAGTCCACAATTAAAAGCGCTTTCTGGAGGAGAAGGTTTGTCCAAAGAATTGGCGAGTGCATTATTAGTCAGAGCGAAAGAAGTTTGGAATATTTATGGTCCATCAGAGACAACCATTTGGTCTATGACGAAACAAATTCACGAAGATTTATTAGACAATTTAAGTTTTAGTTATCTACCGATAGGGAAACCGATTAATAATGTCAAGATTTATATTCTAGACCAATATCAGCAACCTGTTCCAATTGGCGTAGGTGGAGAAATTTATATCGCAGGCGTTGGCGTAGCACCACAAGGATATTATCAATTACGGGAATTAACCACCGAAACTTTTATTCCCAATCCTTTTTCAACAAAAAAAAATTATAGCACCCTTTATCGAACAGGAGATAGAAGTCGTTATTTACCCAACGGCGATATTGAATATTTAAATAGAGGAGACAAACAAGTAAAAATTAGAGGCTATCGAATCGAATTGGGGGATATTGAAGCCGCTATTCGGCAATTTGAGGGCGTACAAGAAAATCGGGTGATGGTTAGAGAAGACCAACCGAATGATAAAAGATTGGCTGCTTATTTAATCGTCCATCATAAAACTACCTTTTCAATTGATACCTTAAAAGACTTTTTAAAAGAGCAATTACCTGAATACATGATTCCTACAGCGTTTGTGCTGATGGACAAATTTCCAATGACGGTTTCTAAAAAAGTAGACCGGAGTCAATTGCCTATTCCAAAATGGGCAACAACTACAAAAAATCAACCTTTTACTGTTCCTAATTCTCCTACGGAAAAAGTACTCTACAAAATTTGGCAAGAATTATTAGGCATTCCTGATTTGAGTATTCATGATGACTTTTTTGAATTGGGTGGTCATTCGTTGATTGCCGTCAATATGATGTCGAAAATTGACCAACAAATCGGTCGAAAAGTGCCACTTGCCGCTTTATTAAAACATGCGACTATTCATCAATTAGGTCAATTATTAGACCAGCAAGCAGAAGCTACTTTTAATGATTCCTTAGTTCCCATCAAAACAACAGGCAATAAACCACCACTATATTTAATTCACGGAGGAGGGCTGCATGTTTTAATGTTCCAAACATTGGCTGCGAATATGGATGCCGAACAACCCATTTATGCACTACAAGCCAAAGGGTTAAATGGAGAAGGGAATGCCTTAAATCGCATCGAAAATATGGCGGCACATTACATCGCTGAAATTCAAAAAATAAACCCCGACGGTCCTTACGCTTTAGCGGGTTATTCCTTTGGTGGACTCATCGCCTTTGAGATGGCAAAGCAGTTAAAAGCAGCTAATAAAAAAGTATTGATGTTGAGTGTTTTTGATACGGTCATTAAACCAGAATTAACGGATTTTGAGCATTCTTTTGCTGAAAAAATAACGACCCTTGGTAAAAAAGTAGCTTGGAATTTAAAAGATATGGTCAATAACCCAAAAGGTAATCTAAGCTACCGAAAATATGTCTACCAACGCCGATTCAATAATTGGAAACTTAAGTTTTTTAAGGAAGGGAAAGTCCATACTACTAATAAAGATATTCGGCTAGCAAACATCGTCAATCAAAGTAATTTTGAGGCTTGGAGAAATTATCAAATAACGCCCTATTCTGGTGACTTATACCTCTTCCGAGCAGCAGAACGAAGATTTTTTATTGAAGACAAGATTTTTTTAGGGTGGACGCCATTTATTAAAGGAAAAATTCATACCTTAGATGTTCCTGGAGACCACTTAAGTTTATTTAATCCCCCCAATGGCAAAACTTTTGCTATAATTCTACAAGAATTATTAAATAATATTTAGTAGCGTTTCCCATCAAAATTATAGAGAACACATTAAAGGTCATTAAGGTCACAAAAGTAAATACATCGTTTGCTATTCCTTGCCTAAGGCATGCAAGCTAAATTAGTTATTTACATCTCTTTGCACTCTCCTTACGTGTCTCCTATTTTTTCCCAACGTATTAATGAACACGACTCCCCCTTAAACACTATTATGAACAACAACTGAAAGTAGTTCTATGGTCTAAACTATGGGCTATACTTTCAGGAATTTGACCCCTCATACAAAAACAAAAACGTATGAACAAAGTTTTTTTCGACATCGAAAAAATCTACCCCCTTTTACTATTATTATTGGCTATTGTTTGTAGCAGCCCTTCAACTATATTAGCTCAACCTGCTGGTTTCTCTGATGAATTAGTGATTGATGGTTGGTCTCAGGCAGTAGGTGTTGCTTTTGATGGCAATGGCAGGATGTATGTTTGGGAAAAAGGAGGAAAGGTTTGGACCGTCGAAAATGGTGTCAAAGCTGCCGAACCACTCATTGATATTAGTGAAGAAGTGGGTAATTGGCGAGACTTTGGACTTGTTGGTTTTGCTGTCGACCCTAATTTTTTGAATAATGGACACCTGTATCTTTGGTATGTCGTGGATAGGCATCACCTCCTTAATTTTGGTACGCCCAATTATAATCCCATTGCCTCTAGTGAAAAAGAAGCCACAATTGCTAGATTGACTCGCTATACCGCAAATTCTACCGATAACTTTAATTCTATTGATTATAATAGTCGAAAAATATTAATCGGAGAAACCAAATCTACTGGCCCACCTATTCTACATGAATCTCATGGTGCAGGTCAAATCGTCTTCGGTACAGATGGAACGTTACTAGTTACAGTTGGAGACGGTGCAAGTTATGCCAATCCAATAGATGAAGGGTCTCATCCTGCTACCTATTTTCAACAAGCACTAGCTGATGGCATTATTACGCCTGAGCAAAATATTGGCGCTTATCGTTGTCAATCCCTTAATAATTTAAGTGGTAAAATTCTAAGAGTTGACCCTGAAACAGGAAATGGCATTCCTTCTAACCCCTATTATCAATCTATTAATCCTCGTTCTCCCCAATCTCGGACTTGGAGTATTGGGATTCGAAATCCTTATAGAATTGCCTTAAAACCTGAATCGGGTAGTCATCATTCGCAAGACGGTGAACCGGGTACTTTTTTCTTTGGCGATGTTGGTTGGTCTACTTGGGAGGATTTAAATGTGGTGGAAGCAGCAGGGCAAAATTTTGGCTGGCCTATTTACGAAGGTATCAATCAAAAAGCAGGTTATAATAACCCAAACTATGCGGTTTCCGAAGCCGAGCATGCACATCCAAAAGTTGATTGGCGGCATGGCGCAGACCAAGCAAGAGCTTATGTCAATAATCAAATACAAAGTATTGGTAATGGAACAGTAGCTGGCAAACAATTTAGAGGCAACTCTTCTACGGGAGGTGTTTGGTATACTGGAAATGATTTTCCCGAGGAATATCAAAACACCTATTTTCATGCAGATTATAGTGCGGGTTGGATTAGAAATTTTGGCTTTGATGAAAATAATAACCCCACTTTTGTCAAAGATTTTAAATTAAATGCAGGTGCAGTCGTTTTCCTCAATACGTCTCCTATTGAAAACGGATTATATTATGTCCGTTACCCCAATCAGATTAGGCGAATTACTTTTACAGGCAATTCTAATAAAAAACCAATTGCTATTATAGCAACTGATAAAAGTTATGGTACGAGTCCTTTGACTGTAAAATTTGATGCGGCTCAATCTTTCGACCCTGAATACAGTCCACTTTCTTTTCATTGGGATTTTGGCGATAATGCGACAAGTACTGATGTGAACCCTTCTGTCATATTTGAAGCACCTTCATCTGCACCAACGACCTATCCAATTAAATTATCTGTGACGGATGCACAAGGGGCAACTACGGAAAAAACAATCCCTATTTCCCTTAATAATACACCGCCTGTTATTGTTTCTACTAGCATTGATAACCATAATTCTTTTAGTGCTAAAAACGGTGCTAACTTAAATTTATCAGCTATTGTTACGGATACGGAACATAATGGACAACTTAAGTATGAATGGCAAACGGCGCTTTTTCACGATGGGCATAGTCATGCCGAACCCATTGATAATAATCCTTCTACGACCACCTCCTTATCTCCTATCGAATGCGACGGTTCTACTTATTGGTTTAGAGTAACCTTAAAAGTAATTGACCCAGAAGGCTTATTTACAACTTTCCAGAAAGATATTTTTCCTGATTGCCTAGGGCTTCCACAAACCATTAATTGTGCGCCTATTCCAGACCAATCTATTACCGCAGGGGATATTGTTTTGAATGCTACTGCTACTTCGGGATTACCAGTGAGTACTTATTTACTAGAAGGCCCTGCTATTATTTTTGGTAATAAAATTGTTTCTAGTGGTTTCCCAGGAAAAGTGACTATTAGAGCAACTCAAGGCAGAAATGAAGTTTATAAGCCTGCAACACCCATCGAACGCAGCTTTAATATGGTCTTACCGACTAATGCGGCTTGTACTGCCGAAGGTCTGATTACTAGAGATATTTGGAAGGATAATAATCAAAATTCTATCAATGACATCCCGCTGAATAGTACACCGAACGAAAGTAGTACCCTCGATAATTTTGAAGTTACGCCTTTTACAGCAGCGGATAATGCACAACGAGTACGAGGATTTATTTGCCCGCCTCAAACAGGCATTTATACTTTTTGGATTGCAAGCGATGAAGACAGCCAGTTATGGTTAAGTACCAATGCCAATGTTAATAATAAAAGATTGGTTGCTCATGTCAAAGGGGATACTCGAAACAATCAATGGAATAAATATGCTAGTCAACAATCTGAATCCATTTTACTAGTCGCAGGGAATCAATATTATATCGAAGCTTTAATGAATGGTGGCGGTCATTTATCTGTTGGCTGGAAAATGCCTGATAATTCTTTGGACCGACCTATTTCTGGACAATACTTATCAACTTGGAAAGGTAAAGGAGACCAAGTCATTACCTTTTTTGGCATCCCTGATAAAATGACAATCGATGATGCTTTTACAATCGGGGCTAGTGCTAGTTCTGGGTTACCTGTAGAATTCACCATTGTTTCAGGACCAGCAACAGTTGCAGGAACTACCGTCACTTTAACAGGGCAAACAGGTGTCGTAACCATTCGAGCGAGCCAAGCAGGAAATGATCAGTTTAATACTGCAAGAAGTGTAGATAGAAAATTTAAAGTGATTGAACCGCCAACTGCCCCTCGCATCGTTATTAACTCCCCCACAAATGGCAGTAGTTTTACTGAAAATAATCTTGATATTAAATATACCCTTTCAGGTAATTTACAATTCCATAACGCCAACCATTTATTATTAACTTTAGATAATCAAGCAGCTATTGATATTCATACCCTAAATGGTGTTTATGCCCTCAATAACTTGAGCGAAGGTTTGCATACGGTAAAAATACAACTAGCAGATGGGAATCATCTCCCTTTCGCTAATCCAGAAGCAACGGACATTATTAGTTTTACTATTGTTGCCACAGAAAAAGAACAAAGTATTAATTTTTCCCCTATTGCTAATAAATTAACGACCGATTTACCTTTTGTTATTAATGCAACTGCCTCTTCTAATCTGCCCGTAACCTTAAGTATTGAATCAGGCCCTGCCGCTATCAATGGAAATACCATTACCTTAGCAGGTGTCCCTGGTATCGTCATTGTTAAGGCTAGTCAAAATGGGAACGAGGAATACAACGCTGCACTTAATACAAAACAAGCTTTCATCGTTACCGAGCCTATTATAGAAAAACAAAATCAAAGTATTACCTTTCCTATCATTCCGAACAAAAACACAACAGATCCCCCTTTTGAGGTAGAAGCAATGGCTTCTTCTAATTTACCTGTTACCTTTTCCATAGAATCTGGGCCCGCTAGTATCGAAGGAAAAATGGTCACTTTAGACGGTGCATCAGGTATCGTTATTATTAGAGCTAGTCAAGCAGGTAATAATGAATACAATCGAGCTATTTCTTTTGGTCGCTCTTTCAATGTCATAGAAAAAGTCAGACAAACACAAAACATTAATTTTTTAGTTATTCCGAATAAAAGAGCAGATGATTTGCCATTTACCGTCAATGCGACGGCATCTTCTGACTTGCCTGTTTCTTTCAGTATTCTGTCTGGGCCAGCAACCGTTATTGGCAACACGATTACACTTGATGGTACGTCAGGCACGGTTATCGTTCGGGCCAGTCAAGGTGGAAATGAAGACTATCTACCAGCCATTAATTACGACCGTTCTTTTATTGTCAGTCCTGCACCTATTGAAAAAATAAATCAACTAATTAGTTTTCAGCCTATTCCAGATAAATTAACCACAGATGCTGCCTTTACGGTCAATGCCACTACTACTTCTGGCTTGCCTGTTACTTTTAGTATTCTGTCTGGCCCTGCTACGATTTCGAATAATCAAATTACCTTAACTGGTAATACTGGTACAGTAATCGTTAGAGCGAGTCAAGTTGGAAATGCACAATATTTAGCCGCTCGAAATGTAGATAGACCTTTTAATGTGGAAGCACCAGAAGTCACACAAGCACCAATTGCGCAAATCATTACTTTTAATCCGATTGGCAATAAATTAACCACCGATGTGCCTTTTGTTGTTATAGGTTCTGCCACCTCTGGTTTGCCTATTACTTTTAATATTTTGGCAGGCCCTGCTACTATTGAAAATAATATTATTACCCTGACTGGTCAAATTGGAACGGTCATTATTAAAGCCAGTCAAGCTGGAAATGAGCAATATTTACCTGCTTCTAGTATCGATAGATTTTTTAAAGTGGAAGTACCTGCTATTGTTGAACCAATTGCACAAACGATTACTTTTAATCCAATCGACGATAAATTAACCACCGATGGACCGTTTGCAATTACGGCTTCTGCCACTTCTGGTTTGCCTGTCACTTTTAGCATTTTAGCAGGTCCTGCTACTATAGAAAATAATATCATAACATTAAATGGTCAAGTTGGAACGGTCATTATTAAAGCTAGTCAAGCTGGAAATGAGCAATATTTACCTGCTTCTAGTATCGATAGATTTTTTAAAGTCACATTACCTGTTGAGGATGCGATCAATGATTCCCCCAAAGCATACTGTGAATTAAGGAGTACTTTTCCTTGGCAAGAATGGATTGGGCAAATTGTTTTTAATAAAATAGACAATACTACTTCTAAAGATATTTATGAATTGTATGAAAACCCCACTACTACGGTTAATCAAGGGGCAACTTATTCCTTGCTCGTCAAACCAGCTTTTAGTTGGACACAATGGGATGAGTATATTAAAGTATGGATAGATTTTAATAGCGATGGAGATTTTGAAGACACAGGTGAGGAAGTACTATCAGGAATTAGTATCGGTGGCGCTCCTCAACAAACTATAGTAGGGCTTAGTGCGGATATTTTAATCCCTACAAACGCAATAGCAGGAACTACAAGAATGAGAGTAGCCATGCAACGAGCTAGCTATCCTAATAAATGTGGAACAGTAACACAAGGAGAAGTCGAAGATTATCTGCTGACAATAGAGGGAATAGCAACAACGGATGAAAAATTAAATCAAAGCATTAATTTTCCAGCTATTCCAGACCAATTAACGACTACAACTTCTATTCCTTTAAATGCTACTGCTAGCTCTAATTTACCAATCACTTATAAGATACTCGGAGGTCCCGCTAGTGTCAATAGTAATATTTTGACCTTAAATGGCACGGAAGGTACGGTAGTAATTACTGCTCAACAAGCTGGTAATGCACAATATCTCCCAGCACAGAATATGAATAGAGCCTTCAAGGTCACGCTACCTCCTGTAGTTGAAGCGGAAACAGGAGACGACAACTCTGATAATTCCCCTGCTGAATATTGTGATGCAAAAGGTAATGCTCCTTGGCAAGAATGGATTAGTCAGGTATCTTTTGGTACAATTAACCATACCTCCAGTAAAAATGGATATGGAGATTTTACCAACCAAAGTACGACCATTAATAGAGATGCGTCTTATGCTATTAGTGTTAGCCCTGGTTTTAGTTGGACTCAATGGGATGAACACATAAATGTTTGGATTGATTTTAATCAAAATGGAAGTTTTGCAGATGTTGGTGAGCAAGTTTTATCTGGTGTTAGTCGAGCAGGAACGCCTTCCTCTTTACCGCAAGCAGTTGCAGGTACAGTCAGCGTTCCACAATCTGCTAAGATTGGAAAAACACGGATGCGGGTCACGATGCAACAAGCACAATATGCAGATGCTTGTGATAATTTTGAATTTGGTGAAATAGAAGATTATAGTATTAATATAGCCGCTAGTTCTAGTAGTCGAGCTAAACAAATTTTAACTTTCTCCGCTTATGCTGTCCC
>JAFMDF010000194.1 GCA_017857395.1 Bacteroidota bacterium
AGGAAAGATAAATCTTTGAAAGGCAATATTTTACAACGCTAGAAGGGTAGCCAAATGAAATTTTATTGAACTAACTGCAAAAATAAAAGGTGATCCGTTACCGAATCACCTTTTAAAATATATAAAACTATTTCTCAGTTATAAAAAACAGTACATAGTCCTTAAGCTACATCAAAACGATCCAGATTCATCACCTTTGTCCAAGCAGCTACAAAATCAGCTACAAATCGGGCATTCCCATCTGATGATCCGTAAACTTCTGCTACCGCTCTTAACTCTGTATTTGAACCAAAAATCAAATCAGCTCTTGTTCCTGTCCATTGAACAGCACCTGTTTTACGGTCACGACCTTCAAAAACTTGGTCGTCTGCGGAAGTTGCTGCCCAAGTAGTACCGAAATCTAATAGATTGACAAAGAAATCATTCGTCAAAGCCCCTACATTATCGGTAAAGACACCATGCTTAGAACCATCATAGTTCGTTCCTAAAACTCGTAAACCACCGACTAATGCAGTCATTTCTGGAATAGAAAGTGTCAATAATTGCGCACGATCAATTAGTAAGTCTTCTGCTGCTGTAGTTTCGCCTGCTTTTACATAATTTCTAAACCCATCTGCTCTTGGTGCTAAGTAACCAAATGATTCAACATCTGTTTGTGCTTGAGAAGCGTCTCCTCTACCGGGAGTAAAAGGTACTTTCAACTCATGCCCAGCATTTTTAGCAGCTTGCTCCACACCAATACAACCACCCAATACAATCAAATCTGCAATAGAAACCCATTTTCCTTTCTTATTGAATTTCTTCTGTATAGCGGTATAAACCTTTAAAACCTTCGCTAATTGTTCTGGATTATTCGCTTCCCAATCTTTCTGAGGCGCTAAACGAATACGGCCACCATTTGCTCCACCTCGCTTATCAGAATTTCTAAACGTAGAAGCGGACGCCCAAGCGGTAGCTACTAATTCAGATACCGTTAAACCTGAAACAGAAATCTGCCTGCTCAAAGAAGTAATATTTCTCTTTGTTAAAATATAATCAGCCGTCGGAATTGGATCTTGCCAAATCAATTCTTCTTGTGGAACTTCTGGGCCTAAATAACGAACAACTGGGCCCATATCTCGATGCGTTAACTTATACCATGCTCTAGCAAAAGCAGCTTCAAATGCCTTATGATCTGCATGAAAACGCTTTGAAATAGCTAAATAAGCAGGATCTTTTTTAAGTGCCATGTCTGCTGTCGTCATCATCAACGCTTGCGTTTTAGACGCATCTCCTGCTCTTGGTGCCATTCTAGCCTTAGAAGCAGCAGTTGGTGTCCATTGGTGCGCACCTGCTGGGCTTTTTGTTAATTCCCAATCGTAGTTTAATAAGACCTCAAAATAATCTTTGTCCCATTTTGTTGGATTAGGCGTCCATGGCCCTTCAATACCACTTGTAATCGTATCATCTAAAACACCCGTACCAAAAGAATTTTTCCAGCCAGTACTCATTTCTTCAATAGCGGCACCTGCTGGTTCTGGTCCTACGTATTTATTAGGGTCAGCTGCTCCATGCGCTTTACCGAAAGTATGTCCACCAGCAACCAATGCCACCGTTTCTTCATCATTCATCGCCATTCTACCAAAAGTTTCTCTGATATCATGTGCTGAACCAATTGGATCAGGATTTGCATTTGGTCCTTCTGGATTCACATAAATTAAACCCATGTGAGCTGCACCTAATTGACCTTCCAATTCGCCATCAGCATACCGTGCATCATTGCCCATCCACTCTGTTTCAGATCCCCAATAAGCATCTTGCTCTGGTTCCCAAATATCTTCTCGACCTCCAGCAAAACCATAAGTTTCAAAACCCATAGATTCTAGGGCACAATTACCTGCTAAAATCATTAAATCTGCCCAAGAAATTTTTTGTCCATATTTCTTTTTGACAGGCCATAATAATAATCGTGCCTTATCTAAGTTTCCATTATCAGGCCAACTATTCAAAGGCGCAAAACGCTGTGTACCAGAACTTGCACCACCACGACCATCACCTACCCGATAAGTACCCGCACTATGCCAAGCCATCCGAATCATAAATGGGCCATAGTGACCATAATCTGCTGGCCACCAATCTTGTGAGTCCGTCATTAAATCAATAACATCCTGCTTTAATTGTGCAAAATCAACACTATTAAAGGCTGCCGCATAATCAAAATTTCCACCTAATGGGTCAGACATTGCCGCATTTTGGCGAAGAATATTCAACTTTAGTTCATTTGGCCACCAAGTGCGGTTAGTTGTACCACTACCAGCAGCTTGCTTTAGTGGCCCACCTAAGAATGGACACTTGCTAGCATCTCCATCTAATGTATTCATATTTTTATTTTTTTTGTTATAATACGGTTATTGATTCCGCAAATATAGTCGTAAGTTTTTCAAAAATCCATAATTTAACAGATTAATACCATTGATTTATATAATTACAATATAGATTAAATTTATGAGTAAACATTGACTTTTATTGTATATAGTTATTAAATTAAGTTAAGAGACAAAATTGGGCGTCACTTTTTAAATAGTTGTTGCGGGTTGCAGGTTAAAAAGACTCCAAGAGATTTAGGTGGGTTAAACGTAGCTCCACCCAAATCATTTTGTGCCGTTAAAAACAGCATCTTGAATCTAAAATTGGATTAATTTGATAAAAATTAAAGTATTACTGAACACTCCACTAAAAAAAATAAAATTCCCCTTTCCTGAAGTTAAAAAAAAACCTAAATTGCGCCTTGTTATTCACCAAGTTCGAAGTTAGCTAGTAAGAGAGTCTGACTACTTACAGAATAACAAAATTTCATCCATACAGGCATTAAACCATTGTTTGGGTCCGATAATTATACATTGCTGTCCAATCTCGAGATGACTAGGGCGGGCTTCAAATCGTGACTTGTCCGATTTCAGCTTAATTTATTAGGCTGAGAAGAAGATTACTGAACCATCTCGGTTGGCTAATTCCTGATTTACGGGGACCAAAACATCCCTAATGCTTGTGTGGATTTTTTACTTTCCTATAATTATTAAACACTCACCTAGGTTTTTAACCGTTAAAATCCTTATTTTTGCAGTCGCTTTAGCAAAACGGTTAATTTTTTGTATGTTATAAAGCAGTCTTAATAACTATCTTATCATTAATAACGTAGTATATAATAAAAGAAAAAACACAAATCATTACCGACTATTTTCGAATTACACCGCTTTTTAGTTAAAGTTATTAACCATTAAACCAAAAAATGTAATTCGGATTCATTCATTGAAATCGATAACTTTCTGAATTAATCAATTGATGGCTCGCTTGTTTAAACCAATCGTGCTACTAATCTTCAGGAAATAATCAATAAAATTAAATACTCTTGAAATTTACCGAATTGGCGTTAAACGAGCAATTGCTCGACGGATTGGATGCGATGGGCTTTGAAACCGCCACTCCTATTCAGGAAAAAGCAATCCCTGTTATTCTAGAGGGAAAAGATTTAATAGCCTGCGCACAAACAGGAACTGGAAAAACTGCCGCTTTTTTATTACCTACTTTACATCATTTAACAGGAACAGAATCTGATTCTATAGATACTTTAATTCTAGTTCCTACTCGTGAATTGGCGATTCAAATTGATCAACAATTAGAAGGTTTCGCCTATTTTACAGGTGTCACATCACTTCCAATTTATGGTGGAAGAAGTGGCGAATCTTTTAATCAGGAAAAGAAAGCATTAACTACAGGTGCAAATATCGTAGTCGCTACTCCAGGTCGATTGATTGCTCACTTTAATTTAGGCTATGTAAAAATTAGCAAATTAAAACATTTGATACTGGATGAAGCCGATAGAATGTTAGATATGGGTTTTGTCAATGATTTATTAAAAATCGTTTCGTTTTTACCCAAAAAACGGCAGACCCTCATGTTTTCGGCAACTATGCCAGCAAAAATTCGAAAGTTTGCTTCTAGAATCTTAAATAATCCCTCAGAAATCACCTTCGCTGTTTCTAAGCCTGCTGAAAAAATCATGCAGATTGCTTACCTTATTGAAGATGAATTAAAACCTAAATTATTACAACATTTATTAGGGAATCGAAAAGGTAAGGATGAACGGATTATTATTTTTTCTAGTACTAAATTGAATGTAGATAAAATAGCTCGGGCTTTACGAGATACAGGAATGGATGTAGGGCAAATCCATTCAGACTTTGATCAATCTCAGCGAGAAGAAACGCTGCGGCTTTTCAAAAATGGAAAACTACATGTTTTAGTAGCAACAGATATTTTGTCAAGAGGAATTGATGTAAAAGGCATTAATTTGGTCATCAACAACTCTGTCCCAGGGGATGCAGAAGACTATATACATAGAATTGGTCGTACTGCTCGTGCAGATGCAGATGGTATTGCCATTACATTGATTAATCGCAAAGATCGTCGAAAATTCAAAGATATTGAGCAATTAATGGAGAAGGATATAATTAAGTCTCCATTACCTCCAAAGATTCAAGAACTAGCAGATAAATTGCCAAGACCAAGTAAAGGTGGTGGCAATCGAGGAGGATATGGTGGTCGTGGTAAGAATACCAATAAGCCGTTTAAGAAGAAAGGTGGTGGTAATTGGTCTAAAAATAAGAATCGAAATACTAGACCGAAGAGTTAGAAAATAGGAACAATAGAATCTGCTATTAAAATTAACTTAATAATCCGCTGGGGCAATAGCTTTCAGCGGATTATTAGATTTTGGTGTGATGATTTTAAATTTAGTTTGTAAACTGTGTCGGCGGATTCATTAGACCAGTACAGGTGAATTTTGAAAATATTCACAAATTTAGAATGCTTGTTTTAAATGCCATACTCTAAAATAAGCGTGGTTTTCCATATATTTATGCCTTTACTTTATTTTCAAAAAAGTAAGTAGCCTTTTTCAATAAAAATCATTGCCATAAAAATAAAAAATATGACCAAAAAATTGAAAGTTTTAGTAGTCGGTTGTGGAAATATGGGCACTTCTCATGCCCGTGCTTATCACCAATTAGCTGATTTCAAAATCGTTGGTTTAGTTAGTAGAGGCCCCGCTAGTCGAGAAAAATTATCTAAAGAATTAGGCGGATTGCCGACTTTTGGAGATTTTGACACGGCGCTGAATACGACCCAACCAGATGTAGTGTCCATTAATACATATCCAGAAACACATGCGGAATATGCCACGAAAAGTTTAAATGCAGGCGCACATGTTTTTTTAGAAAAACCCTTAGCCAATACTGTAGCAGAAGCACAGCAAATAGTGGATTTAGCAACAAAGCTGAACAAGAAATTAGTCATTGGCTATATTCTACGAGTGCATCCAGCCTGGGCTAAATTTACAGAAGTTGCTAAGACCCTTGGAAAACCTTTGGTCATGCGGATGAATCTAAACCAACAAAGTTGTGGCAGTGAATGGGGTACGCATAAAGAATTGATGAAAACCATGTCTCCGATTGTAGATTGTGGCGTACATTATGTAGATATTATGTGTCTAATGACTGGTGCTAATCCAATTAGAGTGAGTGCTATCGGTGCTAATTTGAGCAACGAAATTGCGCCAACTATGTATAATTATGGGCAATTACAAGTTACTTTCGATGATGGTTCTGTAGGTTGGTACGAAGCAGGTTGGGGGCCCATGATGAGTGAAACTGCCTTTTTTGTCAAAGATGTAATTGGCCCAAAAGGCTGTGTCAGTATTATTGATAAATTTCACGATTCTTCGGATGTGGAAGGGCATGTGAATACAGGAGGATTAAAATTGCACCATGCACAAACGGATGAAAATGGTCAATTTATGAAAAAGGATGAAATATTGGATACTTCTAATGAACCAGACCATGACGGTTTATGCTTATTGGAACAGGAATATTTATTAAAAGCGATTCAAGAAGACATGGACTTAGGCGATCACATGCGAGATGCAGTGAATAGTTTACGGATTGTTTTGGCAGCAGATGAGGCTTTTAAGACCGGGAAGACGGTTGAATTGTAAACTTCTTAACATTTCTATAAAAATAAATCGCTCCGATAGTGAGCGTTTTTTCATATTATTGCAGTCTAATACATACACCCCGTTAATCTTTTAAATATCTTTTAAAATTTCATTAAGCGGCATGATCAGAAATTTACTCTTATTCATTGGTTCATTGTTATTTTCCTCCATACTTATTGGGCAAACGACCAATGCAGATGACTTTTATAATACCGATGTTGTTCGGCAAATCAACGTAACTGTTAAGCAACAGAATTGGCGGTCATTACTTGATTCCCTAAGAAAAAATGGAGATGATTATTTAGTAGGCACGGCTAATATTGATGGTCAAACCTATACCAATGTAGGTATTAAATATCGAGGTAGTCGGTCTTTTAAAGTGGGTGCTAAAAGGAATCCATTGCATATCAAATTGAATTTTATTGATAAAAATCAAGGACATCAAGGGTATAAATCTATCAAACTATCTAATTCTTTGAGAGACCCTAGTATGGTCCGAGAAGTGCTTGGATTTGAGATAGCCCGAAAGTATATGCCAGCCCCTAAGGCAAATTATGCCCAAGTCTATATTAATAAGGAGTATTATGGTTTATTTGCCAATATTGAGCAAATCGGTGCAGAATTTTTGACTAGCCATTTTGGAGATAGTGATGGGAGCTTCTTTAAATGTAGCCCAGATTTAAAATCAATAGCTGGAGATGGTTGCAAAAAAAATGTCTTTGCCGCTTTGATGTATGAAGACGATGCAGCTTGTTATTTGAATAATTACGAACTGGTTTCGGAAAATGGATGGGATGATTTAATTCAATTGACTAAAACATTAGCACAAAATCCAGACAACATAGACCGCATCTTAAATGTTGACCGAACCTTATGGATGTTGGCATTTAATAATGTTTTGGTTAATCTAAGCAGTTATAGTGGTCGCCAAAGTCAAAATTTTTATTTATACCAAGATTCTATGGGTCGTTTCACCCCGATTATTTGGGATTTAAATTTGGCTTTTGGTAGTTATAAAAGTGCGGTGGTAGGCTCTGATTTACGATTGAAGCAATTACAGGAATTAGACCCACTTTTACATCTAGACAATGAATATAAACCATTAATTAGTCAATTATTACAGCAGGAGGAATATCAAAAAATATACTTGTCGCACGTCAGAACGATTTTGTATGATAATTTTGTCAATGGTAATTATCTTGATCGAGCGGAAGCATTACAAGAACTTATCCAAGTTCCTTTTATTAATGACCCTAATCGCAAGTATGCGCTTGATGATTTTAAGAAAAGTTTAAAATCTACTGTTGGGCAACGAAGTAGAATTCCTGGTATCAAAGAATTGATGGGCAAACGAACTAAAATACTGAAAAAAAATCAGGATTTAAGGATTGTTCCACCTACTATTACGGAGGTAATGGCTCAAAAACGAGCACAATACGCTAGTACGACTATCACTGATTTTTCTATTCAAGCAAAAGTAGATAAACGCCCACAAAAAGTAAAATTGATTTATCGATACGATCAGGAAGACCGCTTTAAAGAGGCAATCATGTTAGATGACGGTAAGAATAGTGATATAGAAGCTGGTGACGGGATTTATACTGTAAAAGTGACAAGTGGCGTAACTAAGCACATTGAATATTACATCGTAGCAGAAAATACAGCGGCCATTAATTTTGAGCCGTCTAATTATATGTATCAATTGCATGAGGCTAATCTTGCAGAGTTGAATTAAGTTTTTAAGTCAAAATATAAAATGTAAAAATCAAAATTTAAAAATAGTCGAACGGCTATAGTTTTATGGAATTTTATAGCATCAGGTAGAAAATTGATATACTCCACTTTTCTATCTGGCAATCCAATAATAAAATCATAGTCGTCTTTTATTTTTAAACTTTAAATTTATTATTTTCAATTTTAGATTAAATACTGACGAGCCTTCTCAAAATAATACAATGAATAAATACTGGTATTTCCTTTTTATCTGCTTATTTTCTACTTCCCTAAAAAGCCAAGATTTATATTCGGTTAATCAAGTTCAAACCATAAAATTATATATTGATACCCCAAATTGGGACAATCGCCTCAATGCTTATAAAAAGCAAGGGTTAGACAAGCGTATTTCCGCTAAGTTAATATTTAATGGCGTGACGTACGATAGTGTTGGTGTTCGATATAAAGGCAATAGTTCTTACTTTAATACTCGAAAAGAAAACACAAGCAAACTCCCTTTCAATATCAAAATTAATTATACCAATAAAAATCAGTTATTACCAGGTGGGTTCAAGCGATTAAAGCTATCTAATGTCTTTCGAGACCCTAGTTTTTTGCGGGAAGTTTTATCTTATGAAATAGCGGGTAATTATATGCCTGCTCCAAAAGCGAATTTTGCGAAGGTGTATGTAAATGATGAATATCTTGGTTTATACAATAATACAGAAAGTATTGATAATCATTTTTTAGCAGATAGATTTGAAGAAGAAGATGGTGTTTTATTTAAATGTGACCCTGTCTGGAAAGCCAAGAATATTGCAGGTTGTAAGCCGAATCAAAAATCAACTTTAGTTTATATGGCAAAAGATAGCACCTGCTATACCAATGCTTATGAACTAAAAACCAAGACAGGTTGGCCTGAATTAATCAACCTGACAGACATATTGAATAATAAGACAGAACATATTGAGACCGTCTTAAATGTAGACCAAGTTCTGTGGATGCTTGCCTTTAATAATGTCTTAGTTAATTTAGATAGTTATACGGGTAGATTGGTACATAATTATTATTTATACCAAGATATAAACGGCGTTTTCAATCCAATTATCTGGGATTTAAATATGTCCTTAGGTGGCTTTCGATTTGATGGAACGGGCAAAGCATTAAGTAACGAAGAAATGCAAACCCTCAGTCCTTTTATTCATTATAAAACGAAAAATCCAGAGCGTCCACTCATCACTTTATTACTCAAAAAGACGCTTTACAGAAAGGTCTATTTAGCACATATCCAAACCATTATAAATGACCATTTCAGCAATGGAAAATACAAAGAACGAGCAAAGTATATCCAGCGTTTAATAGACACAGAAGTAAAAAATGATACGAACAAACTCTATCCTTACGAAGGTTTCCAAACCAATTTGGACGCTACTACCCTAGCAAAAACTTCTAAGATTATTGGTATCACGGAATTGATGGATAAACGAGTGGACTATTTGTCCAAACATCCCGTTTTCAAAAAAACACCACCCGTTATTGCAGAAGTGGAACATCAACTGGATTCGGAGGGCATTTTTATTACGGCTAAAATCACGGGCAACGAAGGCAAAGAAGGGAAAAAACAATCTGCCTACTTAGTATATAGAAATGGGAAGAATGGCGCTTGGCAAAGAGTCCAAATGTTTGATGATGGTAGCCATAAAGATTATTCGCAAAATGATTCTATTTATGCTGCCACTATTGATGAAGTACCAAATACGGAGTATTATATTATTGCAGAGGGGGAACGAATGGCGGCGCTTTCGCCTGAGCGGGCTTCTTTTGAGTTTTATGAGGTGAAGTAATTGAGTGATCAGTTGAAGTTTCAGTAGATATATAAATATTATTTTACTCTACTATTTTATATTTCTAAAGAAAAGATTACTTTTGCCGTCCGAACGAAAAAAGTTTTTGTTTTCTAGTATTTTTTTGAGAGTGTAGCTCAGTTGGTTTAGAGCATTACCTTGACAGGGTAGGGGTCGGGGGTTCGAATCCCTCCACTCTCACTTATTAGCTAATAATCTATGGAATAGTTGTCGATAACTTAAGTTAAAATCCCCTTTTAGATTTATCCTTCCTTTTTCTTCCTCCTACTTATCAAACCAACCTTTCTAAATGCAAATTTTAAAAACTCATTATCATCCTAAAGTAAAAGACTTAGCAAATAAGTCTATTTTTACAAGGTTAGCCACTAGGAGTATAACCATTCAAGGTAATAGCATTTTATTACTTTATACGGAAAGGTATGAAGACTACAGTCTTCCTGGAGGAGGCTTAGATTTGGGCGAAGATAAAATCGATGGAATGGTACGAGAACTAAGTGAAGAAACGGGAGCCAAAGATATTAAAAACATAAAGCCCTTTGGCGCTTATGAAGAGTACAGACCATGGTATAAACCAGATTATGACATCCAGCACATGATTTCTTATTGCTATACCTGCGAAATCAACAAAGAGCTTGGCTGCTCGAATTTGGAGTATTATGAAATAAACAATGGCATGAAAGCGATATGGATAAATATTCATGAAGCCATAAAACATAATGAAAAGACTATGGCGACAAGCGATAAAAAAGGGATGTCTATTGAGCGAGAAACTTTTTTATTAAAGCTTATAGCTGAAAGTATGTGACAAATAGGCTCAACAAATTTATCATAATACAGAGGCAAACTGGTGTCAGTCGTATTAATATTTAACTTTTTAAATTACTCCATTCTCTTCACCTAACATTAACTAAAAAATCAATAAATTTGCCGAATAAATTCTAACAGTAAAACAATTTAGGAGTCACTCAACAAAAGCAAATTGATAAATGGTGCTAAAAATAGTCAAAACTCTATTCCTCTTAATTTTAATAACCACCACTACCCTACTCGCCAATCCAACCGCAGATTTTGAAGCAGCCAATGCCGCCTACAAAAAAGGGGACTACGCTACTGCCATTACTCAATATGAAAGCATCCTAAAAACAAATAATTATTCCGAAGGACTTTATTATAACTTGGGCAATGCGTATTTCAAAACCAATAATTTAGGAAAGGCTATTTTGTATTATGAAAAAGCTTTATTAGCTGCACCTAGAGATGCAGATGTCTTGTACAATCTCGAAATTGCCAAAGCTAAAACGAAAGATGATTTAAGTCGTATCGGGAAGTTTTTCTTAGCAGAATGGTGGCAAAGCATACATAAATCATTCAATGCTAGCATTTGGGGGATGTTGATCCTACTAAGCCTTTGGGCAGGAATTGCTGGTTTTATTTTATGGTTATTAGCGGCTTCAAGAGAACGAAAAAAACAAGGGTTTATCGGGGGGATAGCTTTAATATTATTGAGTATTCTACTCTACTTTTTGGGAAATAGTCAAGCTAATTTTGAGCAAAATAGTCGAACTGCTGTTGTTTTAGAAAATACAATTGAACTAAAAAATGGGCCAGATGCACAAAGTACCGCTGTTATTGATGTTCATGAGGGCTTAAAAGTGGAACTATTAGACCAGATTGGAGATTGGTATAAAGTAAAGTTAATGAATGGAGATGAAGGCTGGTTGCCAATGAGTAGTTTGGCTGAAATATAAGTCTACACCTCATTCAAAAAAAATGAACAGAAAATACCTTTTTAAATCAACAAGGCTTGGATTTCGAAATTGGACAGATAAGGATGCAGTCGAATTTGCAAAGTTAAATGCAGATGAAGCAGTAATGGAACACTTTCCAAAAACGCTATCTAACCAAGAGACTATAGAGTTAATTGGACTACTTAAAAAGCATTATGCCGATAATGGTTTTACTTACTACGCTGCCGAGGTATTAGCTACTGGGGAATTTATTGGCATGATAGGTCTTGCCTATCAAACCTATAAAACCAAATTCACTCCAGCGATTGATATTGGATGGAGATTACAAAAAAATGCTTGGGGCAAGGGATATGCTACTGAAGGTGCTAAAAGATGTCTTGAATATGCATTTAATGAATTAGATGTAGACAAGATAATCTCGGTTTGCACTATAAATAATAGCAAATCAGAAAATGTGATGAAAAAAATAGGAATGGTTAAAAAAGGAGCATTCAATCATCCTGAATTAATCAATTATCCAAAATATGAAAAACATTTTTGCTATGAAATAATTAAAAGTTAAAAACACGTGGTAATATAGCGATAAAAACCATGCTAATTCGAGCACTACGCATGCTCCTAAACCGTTATGGTACGTGCAAAATCCAACCAATAATTAGCAAATAATGCAGGTTCTTCTGCCGCTACCCAATGCCCTGCATCTGCCAACCGATGAGCCGTTTGCCCATTTGCCATCCGCTCTGCATAACCTAAAGATAAAGGTATATAAGGGTCATTATCGCCCCATATCACTAGGACTGGCTTTGTCTTTGTCAATGCTAAATATTCGTCTTCCCAGCCTTTAAAAACGGACGGACTCATGGCTCGGTATAATTTTAATACAGTCTTTTGCATTTTTGGTGTAATCAAGGCAAATCCTTTTTCTAAGTATGTCTCACTTAGTTTAGGGCTACTTTTTCTTAAGCCACTTTTATACAATCGCTGACTCAACAACAAATTGGACAATTCCCCCAGAATCGGTGTTCGCCAAATTCTTCCCCAGAAGTGCCATTTATAATCAGAGAAAAATAAGGTATTCGTAATACAAATAGATTTTACTTTAGCTGGATTTTTAACCGCCCAAGTTATTCCGTAGAAGGTGCCTACATCATGCACGACTAAATGAATGGGTTCTGTAATATTGATAGCTTTTAAAAAGTCATCAAGCCAGTTTTGACAACCGTCTAAGGTAAATTCAAAATTATCCGCAATTTCTGACCGACCAAAGCCTGGTAAATCTGGAGCTATGCAGCGATATTTTTCACTTAAAAAGGGGACTAAATCATCCCAGTAATCCGCAGAGTCTGGGTTGCCATGAATTAGGATAATGGGTTCTCCATTTCCTGTTTCCTTATAAAAATAATCAATTTCGTTGAGGCGAATGGTCATAGGATTCAAATAGTTAGTGAAGAAAATCCGTTGCCTTCATCCGTTGCCAAGTCTATATTAGTTGGCAATGGATAATAAGCTGTATTATTTATTTTCAATTTACATTTTCAGTAGGTCTGCTTTACCAAACAATATTTTTTCGTATTTTCTCATGTATTAAAAATAAACAACTACTCAATATATTTATTTTTTATTCGTATGATACCTTTAAGGTCATATAGAAAGGTAGTTACAATGAATTTAAATAATCAAAGAGTAAAGAAAAAACGCAATTTGATGACTAGTTACAAATAAACTTAATAATTATAAAATAAAAGCGCAATGAAACAAATACTAACTCTCCTTTTAGTTCTCCGTCTTTTTGGTGGCCAAGCTCAAACAAATCAAAAATTCAACCTTGGATTTGAAGAACAGCAAAAAGAAAATATACTTTCGGATGGATGGTTCAAATGGGGAAATTACGAATTAACTAGTGATAAAATAAGCTATTCTGGACAATGGTCTGGTAAAATTACCTCCGATGATACAGGAAGTTCATTTGGAAGTATCGCCTATAAAATACCTGCAAATTATGAAGGGAATATCATTCGATTAGATGGGTTTATGAAAATTAAAAATGTTGAAAAAGGTTTTGCTGGTTTACTTTTAAGAATTGATGGAGATAGTGGTTCTTTGGCATTTGACAATATGCAGCAGCAAAATATAACAGGAACTAAAGATTGGCAGCAATATTCCATTACGCTTAAATATCCAGAAGGGGCAAAAAACATTTTTATTGCTGGAATTCTTACTGGAAAAGGAGAAGCTTGGTTTGATGACCTTGTTTTGACTATTGATGGTAAAGATGTACAAACACTCCAAGAGAAACCAAAAAAACAATATAAAGCCAAATTAGATAAAGAATTTGACAATGGTTCATCAATTGACTTACCAGAATTATCACCAATAATTATCAATAATTTAGCATTACTAGGCAGAGTTTGGGGATTTATTAAATATCATCATCCCGAAATTGGTCAAGGAAATTATAATTGGGATTACGAATTATTTAGGTTCTTACCTAAATATTTAGCAGTAAAGACGGATGAAGCTAGAAACAACTTATTTATCGAGTGGATTGATTCCTTAGGCGAAATAGCCATCTGTTTCACTTGTCAACCTACTAATAAAAATGCCTTCCTAAAGCCAAATTTAAAATGGATTGAAGCGCAAGACGGAGTATTAAAAGAAAAATTATTAGCCATTTATAAAAATAGGCATCAAGGCATCCACTATCACATAAAAATGACAAATGGTATAGGAAATCCTGTTTTTTTAAACGAAAAAGCTTATGCAAAAATGTCCTTTCCTGATGACGGATTTAGGTTATTATCTCTTTATAGATACTGGAATATGATCCATTATTATTTCCCTTACAAACATTTAATGAATAAAGATTGGAATTTGGTCCTGAAAGAATATCTGCCCAAATTTATCAATGCTAAGGATGAATTAGCCTACGAATTTGCCGCTTTAGAATTAATAGGGGATATTCAAGATACGCATGCAAACCTTTCGGTTGGTGGCAATAAAGTAAATGAATGGAAAGGGCTAAATTATCCTCCAGTTCACGTTCAATTTATTGAAAATGAATTGGTAGTAACTGGTTTTTATAAATCGGAATTAAAAGACCAAACAGGGTTAGAAATTGGTGACCTTATAACAATAATTAATGGCGTTCCTATTGAAGAAATAATTGCAGCAGAACTAAAATATTATCCTGCTTCAAACTTACCAACCCAATTAAGAGATATGTCTGAAGACTTATTACGTTCCAATTCAAAAGAAATTGAAATTACCTACATCAGCGCCAAGCAGCAAGCACCAATGACTAAAAGTCTTGCGCTTTATCCTAGAGATAGTCTGAATATTGGCCATTGGCATATAAAAAGTAGAGATAAATCCTATAAAATGCTGAACAATAATATTGGCTACATTACCCTACAATCCATAAAAGATGATGAAATCCCTCTTATTAAAAAAGAATTTGAAACAACCAAAGGTATCATTATAGATATTCGAAACTATCCTGCTACCTATGTTCCCTTTAAACTAGGAAGCTATTTCGTTTCCACATCAGCACCTTTTGTCAAATTTACAAAAGGCAATACGAACAATCCTGGAGAATTTACCTTCACCGAAAATTTGGAGATAAAAAGTACCGAAAAACCATATGAGGGAAAAGTAATCGTATTGGTCAATGAGCTTTCTCAGAGTCAAGCCGAATTTACGGCTATGGCATTCAAAGCAGGCATTAATACCACAATTATTGGAAGTACTACAGCGGGAGCAGACGGAAATGTATCCACAATTATGCTTCCGGGTGGTCTAAGAACTTTGATATCTGGTATTGGGGTTTATTATCCAGATGGGCGGGAAACTCAAAGAGTAGGCATACTACCCGACATTGAAGTAACACCAACTATAAAAGGCATCAGAGCAGGCAGAGATGAATTATTGGAAAAAGCGATCGAATTAATCTTGGATAAATAAACATCAATAATTTTGCCCCAAATTAAAGGCAGGAATTGCAGGGTTTATTTTATGGCTATTTGGCACTTCATAAAAAAAGCGAAGTAAAATTAATCACTTCGCTTTTTTTGTTTAGCCAATAAAAGAAAGCAACTACCTTAAAAAAATTAAATCCTATTTCCGAGGGGCAATAGCAGCTAATAGTTTCAAGGCAGTACTTTTCAAGATGGCTAAAATCTTTATCTATTCTAAGATATAGAACAGAAATTAGCGATAAGCACCTAGCCAAATTACTATGCGCTACACGCTAATTTCTCTTGTTAATTTACGAGTTTACAGTCTCAATAATAACAGAAGCAACCTTATAAGGGTCTGCAGCAGAATTCGGCCGACGATCTTCTAAGTAACCACTCCAATCATGTTGAACTGTGTAAAGTGGAATACGGATAGATGCACCACGGTCAGAAACACCGAAAGAGAACTTATCAATGGATTGCGTTTCGTGTAAACCAGTTAAACGTTGGTCGTTATCTGGGCCGTAAACAGCGATACAAGCCTCGATTCTTTCTTTTGGTGCAAATTTATTACAAATAGACTCAAAGAATTCTTGGCTATTTGCTGTTCTCAAAGCAGAGTTAGAGAAGTTTGCGTGCATACCAGAACCATTCCAATCGCCTTTTACTGGCTTACAATGGTAATCTACTACGACACCATATTTTTCCGCAGTTCTGTCTAATAAAAATCTAGCAACCCAAATTTCGTCACCAGCTCTTTGTGCGCCTTTTGCGAAAATTTGGAATTCCCATTGTCCTGCCATTACTTCAGCGTTGATGCCTTCTACATTCAATCCAGCATCTAAACAGATATCTAAATGCTCTTCAATAATCTCTCTTCCAAAAGAATTGTTCGCACCTACTGAACAATAGTACGGTCCTTGTGGAGCAGGAAATCCATCAGCAGGGAAACCTAATGGCTTACCAGTTTCAGGGTCTTGTAATACATATTCTTGCTCAAAGCCAAACCAGAAATCATCTGTCGTGTCGCTAATAGTTGCACGTCCGTTAGATTCATGTGGAGTACCATCCGCATTTAATACTTCTGTCATGACCAAATAAGCATTCTTACGGTCTGGATCTGGACAGATAAAAACAGGTTTCAAAATACAGTCAGAAGAACCACCTTCTGCTTGCTGCGTAGAAGAACCGTCAAAAGACCATAATGGTAAATCTGCTACTTTACCTGTAAATTTTTCGCTATCAACGACTTTCGTCTTACTTCTCATTGATTGCATTGGCTTATAGCCGTCTAACCAGATGTACTCTAATTTAATCTTAGCCATCGTTAAATTAAGTTTTAATATTGATAAATGAAAAGAATCAAAGGATAGTCAAAAGGTAAAATTGAAAAGCTTAAATTTAAAAACATTCTTAAAATTTAAGACCAATTTACTTTTGACATTAGTGACTCTAAAATTTTTTTTTCAAATGTGATAACTCCTAATAATTGTACTCAATTATTATGGAACAAATTTTAAAATGGTTGGTGTATAAACTTGGTTAGGCAACTATTTTTACTAGCAATTTATCTCTTTGAATATCCATTACTGCTAGTTTTAAATAGAAAAAACGCAAATCTATGATTTTTTATCCATTTAGGAAAATGTTCTGCCGTTTTTTAAAATTCAAATTTAAAACTATTCAGCTTTGAGAAAAAGAATAGCGCAAAGAACAGAGAAACACTAAACAAAATCTAGTTATTTTAATAAACAGTCCCTCAAATCTTTATTATTCCTACTGCTTCTATCACTATTCTCTATGCTTTATTCCTGTTTTATGGGGTTTCAAAATCAACTTAAAAAAGTAATAAAGTGATTTATTGCCTTAATGTTCTCTCTATCACTTTATAGGGAAGTAGGAGCTAATTAAAATTCTAACGACACCCCATAAGTCTAAAATAGGGATTTTAAGGGCTAAAGCCCTGACC
>JAFMDF010000564.1 GCA_017857395.1 Bacteroidota bacterium
GATTGGGGAAACAGGCGTTACTGGCTACTGGTTGGGGGTATCTGGTGGCTGGGGATTTGGTTGGTGCGAAGGAGGTTTTGGAGCGGGGGCGGGAGTTGGGGTGGTTGGAGTAGGTTAAATTGCTAAACGTTCAAAAGAATAAGGTAGCTCGCCAGCAATAGCCTCTTGATATTCATACACCACTATATCTGAATTCGATAACCACGAAGCTTTACCATTTCAACCAGCATTTTTCCGTCTGTAAATCCAGTTATTTCTTTTTCTTGTTAAATGTCATCTAAATTTTGAGTTTTTAAGCGCATTAGGATAAATTACCATTAAATTAAATCCTTATGAAACCAATACCCTTCCTTTTATGTCTGCTTTTAGCTAATACGCTATACAGTAAGACCATTACTGTTACTACTACATATGACGAATTACATTTTCCTGTAGGCTCCAACATATCTATTAGAGAAGCGATAAGAGATGCAGCAGCAGGGGATGAAATATTTATACCTAATGGCGTGTACTACCTTACTAATCCATTTGGGCCATTCGCTATTGATAAGGATTTGGCAATTAGAGGCGAAAGTAAAGAGCTTACTATCATTGATGGACGCAATAGGTATCAATTATTTAATGCAAGATTCAATGCACTTTCTGTTCAAAACCTAACGCTCCAAAATGGTAAAATTGGTAATTTAGATGGTAGAAACTTCTGTCCATCCGAATGTGGTGGCGCTATTCTAGCAGGTCGAAAATTGTTCGTAAAAAATTGTTTATTTAAGAATAATCAGGCAGCTAATGGAGGTAGTATTCATATGAGTGGCGATACTAAAAATGAAATAATTAATTGTGAATTCATTGATAATATAGCTGCTGTAGGTGGAGCATGTCGAGTAAGTTCTAATGAGGTCTTATTTAAAAATTGTTTATTTAAGCATAATAATGCGCTAACTAATGGTGGATGTATCCAGTTTAGTTTTACTTCCAAAGTAACCGTAGTACAAAGTAAATTTCTAGCCAATATTAGTAAAACAGGAGCTGTCATTAGAGCTGGCTCAGGAGAATTGACGATCATCCAATGTTTAATGAGCGGGAATTCGACTAGTATTAGTGGCGGTGCTATCTATCTCAATGGAAATGTTAATGCCACTATCATCCAATCTACTATTAGTGGGAATAAATCCGATAGTGATGAAAATGGAATTGGAGTCGGGGATGCTATTAGAGTGTTTCGAGGTCAATTGAATATTGCAAATTCTATAATTGCCATGAATGACGACAATTCCAATAATATCAATATTGACCAAGATGGCATATTAAACGATTTAGGTGGCAATCTAATAGCTATTGACCCTTTGTTTAAAAAAAATGTTCCATTTGCACCAAGTGAGGAAGGAGATTTAAGTCTTCAATCCATCTCCCCTGCAATTAATAAAGGAGTGAATGCCAATTTACCTAAAGATGATTTTGATTTTGATAATGACTTCAATCTTTCAGAATTATTGCCCGTCGATTTACAAAATAATCTAAGAATAAAGGATGCTCGGGTTGATGCTGGGGCTTTTGAACAGTCGCTTAACATTATTATTCCTACTTTTAGTGAGTGGACTTTGTTGGTTTATGCTTTGATAATCTTAAATATAGGGTTGTATTTTTTGAATAAAAAGTATGCCTAAGTTCATTAGCAGTAATCCAAAAATCAATAGCCCCCACTGGCTCATCGTTGGAATTGGGTCAAAGACAGCAGGATGAACGAGCGTAGATTTATAAATTTTAAAATCTAATCCACCATTAAAAGCATACCATACAATCGTATTATCTGCTATTTGTGCAGCATAATTTTCAACTGAAGTACCTGCTGAGACCAATATTTGAGGTCCACCATCTACCGATTTATAAATTTGGCGAATCATGGCATCATCAAAAGCAGACCACATAATTATGTTACCTGATATATAAGGACCAGATATTCCAGAAGTCGTGCTGGTAGGAATCTTTGTTGGAGAACCGCCATTCTCAGATTTATAAATATGGGCTGTTCCTTCTTCTGAACCTGCCCATATAATGGTATTATCTAGTATTTGGACTCCGCCATCTAGCGTTGAATTATTTGTAGACACCAGTATGGGCGCACGCCCATCTACTGATTTATAAATATTAAAATCTACCCCATCATGCCCACTCCACACAATCGTATTACCCGATATTTGAGGAATATGGTTTCTTCTAGTCGTCGTCGAAACTTGAATCTGCGGCCCACCATTGACTGATTTGTAAATATTTCTATTTCGGCCGTCAAAGCCTGTCCATACAATCGTGTTGCCCGATATTTGATGGTCTCTGTCATCAGTAGAATTACCTCTAGAAACGAGTATCGAAGGTCCGCCATCAACTGATTTATAAATATTGTGATTAGCCACCCAAGCAATCGTATTCCCTGATATTTTTGGTGAATAGGCATAAGCCGTACTACCAATAGAAACCAATGTAGGGGAACCGCCATCTACAGATTTATAAACTCGTTGAATCGTTCCATCAGAGCCTAACCAAACAATCGTATTGCCAAATATCTGTGGGTTATTATTATAAGTAGTACTCCCTGTGGAAACTAATATAGGAGGTCCATCATTTATGGATTTATAAATGTTGCCAGCTGAACCATTTGTACCATCTCTTTGATACCACACAATTGTATTACCAGATACCTGTGGGCTTACTCTATAAGTATCCGTACTATCGGAAACTAAACTAACGATACATTGTCCATAAACATTTATACTGATTAGTAACCAAGTTATAAGGAAGAAGCCTGCTTTTTTAAGCGTTGTTTTCATAATCAATTGCTTTGGAATTAGGTTAAGTAAGAAATTTTGCTCATTTGTCTTGTGGCAAGTTAGGGATTATTCTCTTATTTCTCCACCTCCCCAAAACCAATATCTCCCCCACCAATAAATCCACCTGCCGCTTTTTCTCCCCCAATTCATACTCCTTCTGCAAATAATTCCTTTTAATCGGCAAGTACTCCAGTGGCGTCAACTCCCGATTCCGAAACTTAGTCTCCTGTATCTCAAAAATAGCGTCCTCAATTTCCTGTATCTCCGTAGCAACTGCCAAGCTGCGCAGTTCCTGCTCATAGTTCCCAATTAACTGCAATAGTTTCCGTTGCTCCTGCTGAATGAGCAACACAATACTAGATTCGATAGACTTAATTTTGGCGGCTCGAAGCTGCTTGTCTTTGCGAGCGGTATAGATGATGCCTGTATTGAAGCTGATGGATGGACGCAATTTGCCAACGACTTTAGTTTCTCCTTCCATTTCTTTGGTGCCCAAACTATAGCCAAAACCTAGATTTGGAATATACTTCAGCCATTCCCCTTTTGTACTTTCTTGAAATTCCAGTAACTCCGCATTGGCAACCTGTTGGTAATAAATCTGGATGGATTCAAAGAGTTTTTCGGTACTTGGTAAAGTATCCGTTTTAGGCGAAATGAAGGCTAGTAATAATAGGAATTTCATTGGATTTTGTTTATCTTTAGGGAGTGAAACGTTCC
>JAFMDF010000025.1 GCA_017857395.1 Bacteroidota bacterium
ACAACTTGGAAGATTTTAGTTGATTTGGCTAATTATTTTTTTCTCTTTGCCTAAAGAGGTACAAGGTCAAAGGTATAAAGATATACGCACCTTATACCTTTGAACTTATCTCTATAATTCTCTATATGTAAACCAGTGATACCCATCTTTAGCAATTAATCGTGCGGCTGTTTGTGGTCCTTCAGAACCCGCATCATAATTCGGGAAATAATAAGCTGGATTTTTCTCCCAAGCATTTAAAATGGGCATCAATAAATCCCATGCTTCTTCTACTTCATCCGAACGCATAAACAATGTGGCATCGGCAGTCATTACATCATGTAACAGCGTTTCGTAGGCCTCTGGTTGAGCATCTTCATACGTCTCACTATAATTGAACTTCATTTCTACAGGATTCAACATCATATCTAACCCTGGGCGTTTTGCTTGAAAACGCATTTTTATTCCCGTATCTGGACTAATAGCTATTGTTATCCGATTCGGTCGCACCGTACTAGCGGTTTGTTCGGGAAAAACCTGATGTGGTGCATTCTTGAATTGAATAGTAATAATAGAGGTCTTTTTAGGCATCCGCTTACCAGACCGCACATAAAAAGGTACGCCTGTCCAACGCCAATTATCTATATGAAATTTTACTGCTGCAAAGGTTTCTGTGTCCGTCTTCGGATTCTTCGTCACTTCTTCTCTGTAAGCTTTTGCGGCTTCCCCTTTAGACCAACCTTTACCATACTGGCCTCGCACTGCATAATCAGAAACTTCATTCTCTTTAATCCGGCGAATGGCTTTCAAAACATCTACTTTTCGATTTCGAATTTCATCTGCCTTGAAAGAACCCGGTGGTTCCATTGCGACAAAACACAATAATTGTAAAACATGATTTTGTACCATATCTCGTAATGCGCCCGATTTGTCATAATAACCACCTCTATCCCCTACGCCAATACTTTCAGATACAGTTATCTGTACGTGTTCAATATAATTATGATTCCATATAGGTTCAAATAACAAATTGGCAAATCGGAAGACTAGTATATTTTGTACGGCATCTTTTCCTAAGTAATGGTCAATTCTATAAATTTGGCTTTCCTCAAAATAAGTCGTCAATAATTTATTGAGCGATTTAGCACTTTCTAAATTATGCCCAAATGGTTTTTCTATCACCAATCGAGTACATTCTGGGTCCATACAAATCCCCGATTTTCCTAAATTCGTGACGACATCATCCATTAAATTTGGTGCAATAGATAAATTAAAAATAACATTAGGAGGAACGCCCCATGCTTTTTCTACTTTATCAATTTCCTTCCCTAGTTTTTGATAACTCTTTTCATCAAAAATATCACTCACTTGATAATGTACCGATTTAGAAAAAGTATCCCATTTTTCTATTGTTCCTTTCTGGCGAGAAAAGTCTTTTACACCGCCGTATACTTTATCTCGATATTCTTTGTCCGTAAATTTTGAACGCCCCAACCCAATAATAGAAAATTTTTCGGGCATGTAGTCATCCAAGAATAAATTATATAAAGCAGGAATCAATTTTCGATTCGCTAAATCTCCGCTTCCACCAAAAATAAAGATAATGGTAGGTTCTGGTTTGATGATGTTATTCATATTACAAGATGACAGGATTTTTTAATAAGATTAACAGGATTTCTTTACAATAAGATTTCTTGAAAGATACACTAAGGCCTGATTATAAAAATCTTGGAGTGTATTTCAAGCATCCAAGCGTTTTTAGAAACTAACCTATCACTTCAAGTATGGTCAAATACACATTAGTGGTTTCCCTCACTTTTAAATTTTAGATTTGTAATTTTAAATTGCTAAAACGCTTACCATTCGTAATGGAATGTCCCTTCTTGATCTAAGCGTTCATAGGTGTGCGAACCAAAATGATCTCTTTGTGCTTGCACTAAATTCATAGGTAGTCTAGCACTTCTATAACTATCATAGTAAGACAAACAAGCCATTAGACAGGGAACAGGAATACCTACTTTAATCGCTTCTGTAATCACCGTTCTAGTATCTTTTTGCGTTTTATTTACCTTTTTAGCAATCTGTTCATCCATTAATAAATTGGCTAAATCACCTTGCTTTTTATAAGCTCTTCTAAAATCTTCCAATAATTTTGCTCGAACAATACAGCCGCCTCTCCAAATTCTTGCTACCCCTTCTAAATCTAAATTAAAGTTATATTCATCAGAACCATCCTTCAACATTGCCATACCTTGGGCATAAGAAACGATGAAAGAAAATAACGTCGCATTCTTTAATCTTCTGACAAAAGTCTTTTGGTCTTTTTTAATCAATCCTGCTGGCCCATTTAACACCTCCGCTGCTGCGACTCTTTCTGTTTTAAACGCAGAAACAACTCTTGCAATCACCGCTAAATCTATTGTTGGTACGGCTGCCCCTAAATCAAGTGCCTCTTGAGAAGTCCATTTTCCTGTTCCTTTTTGCTTCCCTTTATCCATGATCATATCAATCAAATCTCCATCGCTTAAATTATCTTTAGCTTTGAAAATTTCTGCCGTTATTTCTACTAGAAATGACCGTAATTCTTTACTGTTCCAGTCTTCAAATGCGGCTTGAATCGCTGCATTATCCATTCCTAATCCTCTGCGCATGACATCATAAGCTTCTGCCAACAGTTGCATTAAGCCATATTCAATGCCATTATGCACCATTTTTACAAAATGGCCTACTCCTCCTTCTCCTAAATAAGTCACACAAGCTTGTTTGCCTACTTTGGCAGCAACGGCTTCCATAATTGGCTTGACCTTATTATAAGCTGTTTTATTACCGCCTGGCATCATACTTGGTCCCCGTCTTGCCCCTTCTGCTCCACCTGATACACCTATTCCTAAAAAATGAATACCCTTTGGGCTTAATTCTTTTTGCCGACGCATGGTATCTTTAAAATAAGAATTACCTCCATCCATGATAATATCGCCTTTTTCTAAATGCGGCAATAAATCAGCAATCACATAATCTACTATTTTCCCAGCAGGCACCAATAAAAAAACTCGACGTGGTTTTTCTAAGGCCCCAACAAATTCTTCTATTGTCTTCGCCCCATATATATCCCCTTCTGCATCTTTCAAAGAATCTACCTTACTCGTATCTTTATCATATCCCGCTACTTCAAAGCCATTATCCACCATGTTCATCAAAAGATTTTTACCCATTGTTCCCAGTCCCACTAAGCCTAAATCATATTTGTTCGTACTCATAAATTAGTTTAAGGTTATTAAAAAACATTGAAGCTTTGTGAATAGTAATTTCAATTGCTCCTGCTTCAATAATATTAGTTATTTTGAACTGCCTAAATTCTTATCTGGCAAAGAAATGATATTTTGTGGAAACTACCTATACTTTAAGCGACTTGGCGTCTAATTGTTCCAGAAAAACGCATCTATTTTTTAGTTAAAATTTCTATTGACAGACAGTTGATGTAAATATTTATGTATGATTTTAGCCACTATCTTTAGTTTTCTTTGTCTTTTTTAAGAAATTAGCTATATCTTATTTGCTTTGTCAATAGACTTATTAAACCATTTTTCGTTTATTATGTACAAAAATCAAAATCAAAACTTATGATGTACCCCAATTTTAAAACAAAACCTGCTTCACTTATCATTGCTTTGTTCCTTGCTGTCTTTTTCTTATTGAGCAGCACTAAGGTCATGCTTGCCCAAGAAACGACCGTTATTGAAGTTGGGCCTACCCTTTTTAAAAATTTTCAAAGAAATGATATTTTAAAAATGACTTTAACAACTGCGACCAAACAGTTAGTCAACAAAAAATTTAAGGAAGAATGGCAACCGATTAAATTAAGTTTTCAAGATTCAGCAGGAACGGATATGGAGTGGGAAGCAAAAGTCAGAACAAGAGGAAATATTCGTAAACAAGTTTGTTATTATCCACCTTTAAAATTAAAATTAAAGAAAAAATGGTTGGTTGAAAATGGTCTCGATTCTAGTTTTAATGATTTAAAATTAGTGGTTGGTTGTAAGAAAGGAGATTTTTATGGCAAACTGGTCTTAAAAGAATACTTAGTCTATAAACTATATGAGGAATTAACAGGCATCAGTTTTAGAACCCAATTGGCAGAAATTGATTTTATAGATACCGAAAACAAATGGAAACCGTTTACAACTTATGCCTTTCTAATAGAAAATGAAGATGAGATGGCAACTCGGTTAAATGCCAAATGTGCCAAACCTAAAAGACTCCGTTCCAAATATTTGTATGCCGACCAATTGGACAAAATGACTTTATTTGAATACATGATTGGCAATACGGATTGGTCAGCTATTGGTAGTCATAATGTTCGAATAATAAAATGTAAAGATTATTCACTTCCTCTGCCTATTGCTTATGATTTCGATTACGCAGGTTTAGTCGATGCGCCTTATGCTGTTCACGGAAAAGGCATTGACTTAGAACATGTTACCCAAAGATTGTATTTAGGAATGTGCAGAGAGAAAGGTACCTTAGAAAAACAAATTCCTTTATTTCAAGAAAAAAAGGCTGCTTTCTATAAAATTATCGAAGACTTTCCTCATCTAGCAGCTAAAGACAAAAAAACTATGATTAATTATCTTGATGAATTTTATGATATTTTAAATAGTCCTAAGGCTTTTAGACGAAATATTGCAGAGTTATGTCGAGCAGAAGGGCGGTAAGATAAAGATGTCAGAAGCCAGAAATTATTCAGTTAAATTACTGATTTTCATATTTTTACACTTATTAAATCTGACTTCTGACATCTCCTATATTCTAAAAATCTAAAATAGAAATCCCTACATTAAAAGGCGTCAATTGCGGTCCTTGTTCGTCCTTAAATAAATCGGTCAAGGCTAATTGTCCGTATAAGGCAAATGGACCAAAACCAATTCTTCCAACCACTCCATAGCGAAACTTATTTAAATTAAAATCATCTTTAACCTTTATTTTATTGCCATTATCATCCTTTAATTTTTGCTTAGCACCCAATAAAACACCACCATAAACACCACCACTTAGATAAAAAGACCGTCGCTTACCTGGAGAAATAGTCAACATTAATGGCACTTCTAAAAAAGTCGTCTTCAATTTATTCTTTTTATATTTAGTTCCATCATCTTCAATGCTAAACGGGATGGTATCTTCCAGAATCCTAAAATCATTAGAAAATTTATACTGTTGCCAAGAAACAGTTAGTCCATATTCTAAACCAACATGATTTTTAATAATTGGCAACCGATGTCTAATTACATGCAAGTTTAAATTTAAAGAACCGCCATACGTTTGGTCAAAATTATCTAATTCAGCAGGTAAATTAAGCGACCCATCATGAAAATAAGTACTAAAACCTATATCAATTAAACCTACTCGAAAATCATCATCCCAATTATTGTCCCAATCATTATCCCAATTTCCTCCAAAGTGGATGCCCCAATTATGATAACGTGTCTCCTTTTTTTTCCATCTTCGCTCAAAGTCTTCATCTTTGGTTATGCTTGTATCGGTGTCTGTTTGAGTCTCCTTGTTATTGTCTTGCGCCATTAATTGGCTACCAAAACAAACCATAAATAATAAAAAGAAAAATTTAATAAAATCTGATTTTTGTAAAGTCATGTCGGTTGATTTTTTTAAGTCGAGGTAATAAATTATTCCTTCAATTTATCGCAACGATAATTGAAAATTATTTTTTAAAATTGATAATTGAAAATTAATGTATTTACTGACCTGTTGATTCTTCTCGATAATAAGAAGGAATCAAGGCTTCTCTTAAATTGTTTACAGGAAACTTTCCTAAGAAATCTTTGAACGTTCGTTTTCTTTTTAATTGTTGGGCTAATTTTGCTTTGTCCAATGGTAATTCAGCTGCTAATATATTAGTTAAGTCATTCGAATGATTGGTAGTACTACTAACTTTTGTTCGCATTAAATTCGTGGATGCTAAGGAAGTTAAGGCGATTGCCATGATTTCTTCCACTTGCTTTAATTCCTTTTGCTTATTATCCAAAGGTACTGGGTTTGTCGCCAAAACAGGAATTTTTTCAGTCGGGTGATTGCTTATTTCATTGACCGCAATTATCGTTTTCTCTTCTATTACTAATGGCTTTTCAACAGTTTTAGCAATTATCTGAGTCCTATTCTTTTGACTGGTAATAGATTGCTGTTTTACGACTTCAGTAGTCGCAACAACTTGTTCGTTTGTTGTTTCTTTATTGATTTTTTCTATTTTATCTCCTTCCTTTATTGCCCCTAAAGATTCAATATTGCCATTGCCATTAAAATTCCCATTCTCCACCACAACCTGCCCTTCCCCATTATTTGTGCCTGCTTGATACCCCATAAAATAGGTCATCAATAATAAAGCAAAACTAGCAGCCATCATTAATGGTCGAATCCATCTTTTTTGCAACCAAACAATTCGCTCTGGCTTTAATAAGGCTTCCTTCTCCTCATATACGATGGATGTATTTGCTTCTAAAGTCACGAACTCCATCATACCTGACAATTCGGATTCAATTGCTGGATGCGTTTTTAGAAAAAACTCCATTTCTTCTACCATCTCTGGTGAAAGATTCCCCTCTAAATAGTCGAGGGCAAAAGCTTCGTAATTAAATTTATTGATCGTCATTTTTATATGGCTTAGGGCGGAGGGCGAAGGGCAGCGGGTATGGAACGCTTTGCGTCCTCAGCCCTTCTCCCTTTGCCCTCTGCTATTTATTTCAAACTGCTTTATTCAATCGGTTAATTGCTAATTGTAGTTTCTTTCTTCCTCTAAATAAGTAGACTTTTACCTGCGAAATAGACAATTCGGATATTCCTGCTATTTCGTCGTAAGTGTAGCCTTCATAATCTCTTAATAAAATTAAAGATTTCTGAATATCACTTAATTCGGCTAAGCCTTTATCTATCAACTCCTTAGTTTCCATTTGTTGTTGAAAATCTCTTTCTATTCGCTCAGGTGCATTTTCATAATTGCCTACAAATTTCTGCTTTCGAGTTAAATCTATCATATCATGATAAGCCACCGTATAGGCATAAGATTTAGCTTTTTTGCCTTCTACCTTCTCTCGATTTTTCCAAAGTTTCTCAAAGGTATTTTGCACAACGTCCGACGCATCTGCTCGATTGGCTATTTGTTTTAGCACAAATCGAAAAATGCCGTCGGCATGTTCTTTTACACATTGATTGTATTCTTTAACAGTCACTACGTTGATTTTGAATTTCGGGTGATTTCTTTTGTTTGTTGGCGATTTAAATCGCCTGTCCATTTTCACAAATTAGCACTATTTTCAATTTTTCTAAAAATTTCTCTACGGATGTGCTTAATTTATCGGTAGAATTTAAAATCTTTAGGTTTTTAGAAATACTGCACAAAGTCAAAAAATAAATGTTTAAACTTATGAAATTGACACTTAATTTTCTGTAGTTTACGAATTCATCGTTTATCATTTATATTTCATCATTCTATCAAATATTCCTCCTTTGTAAAAATTTCGGTGCTAAGACGGCTGAGGATTGCAAAAAGTTACAGGAGGTAAAAATATTTTTTATGCTGCGCACTATTTTACTACTAATTTTTACGATGATTATCGTGCCTTTGGTTTCCTTTAATTACTCCGAACCTTTGAGTGCTGAACAATGGGCAATTTTAAAAAATGCAGCCGCTATTGCTTTAGGCGTTGCACTTTTATGCTTCATTATCAGCGAATTAACCAAGAACTATAGTCAAACAGACAAGATTTGGAGTACCGCCCCAATCCTATATGTTTGGTATATGACGCATGCTGCGAACTATGATGACCGTATGATTTTAATGGCTATTTTAGTTACCATTTGGGGGCTAAGATTAACGTATAATTTTTCTAGAAGAGGTGGCTATCATTGGAAATTTTGGGAAGGCGAAGAAGATTATCGTTGGGCGATTCTCCGAAAAGAGCAAACTTTTTTACAACCCAATTGGGCTTGGCGACTCTTTAATTTTTTCTTTATCGCAGGCTATCAAAATGGGTTGATTTTTTTGTTTACCACCCCTATTCTTGCAGCATATACGGGCGAAGATACCATCTTAACTTGGGTAGATTATAGTTTAGCTTCTTTATTTGTCTTCTTTCTCCTTTATGAAACAGTAGCAGATAATCAACAATGGGATTTTCAAAATAAAAAACACGCTTTAATCAAAGTAGGCGAACCTTTATTTGATGATTATGCCAAAGGGTTTCTAGCAAGCGGTTTATGGAGTCGTTCTCGGCATCCTAATTATTTTGCGGAACAGGCCATTTGGATTGTCTTTTATTTATTTAGTGTCGTTGCAACTGGGGAATGGATTAATTGGTCAATGATTGGTTGTTTGTTGCTCTTGCTTTTGTTTTATAATAGTTCGGAATTTAGTGAGGATATTTCAGCTAGAAAATATCCATTGTATAAAAAATATCAGGAAGAAGTACCTCGTTTTTTTCCGAAGTTGATTCAATCCTAATGAAGTGAATGAAGTAGGAAATAAATTATTCAACCACTTTTGATAGGTAAAAAATAACTTCAATAACTATAATCCGTGGGGAATTAAATACAAAATGTCCAACTTGTTTTTTATCCATTACTAAATCTAGTTTTATTCTAACACTCGTTTAAAATCTTTACGGTATTCTGATGGGCTTTTGCCTGTTACTTGTCGAAAAGAACGACTAAAATGAGAAAAATTATTAAATCCACAAATAAAGCTAATTTCAGTAATACTACTGGTTTCTTCAACTAGCAATTTACAAGCATGAATTATTCGAAATTCATTGACAAACTGAGTAAAAGTTTTTCCTGCTGATAGTTTTTTAAAAAAACGACAAAAGCTAGGAGTTGTCATATTCACTTTTTCCGAAATCTCCTTTAAAGTAATAGGTCTTTGGAAATGAAGCCGAACATATCCATAAATAATATCAGCTCGATCATTATCTTGTTGCTGTACTTCAAAGGTAAAACCTACCGCATTTAGCAAACGATATTCTTCCGAAAGTGCTAAATCATGTAAGACCTGAAGGAATTCGACTAAGCGTTTTGACGGGTTATTTTTAGGTAACTGCTCTAATCGCTTGCCAATTTCTTTTTTGGTCTTCCCAAAAAATGAAATGCCTGATTTTGCTCTTTCAAATAATTGTCCTATGGCTTTCATTTCTGGCACTTGAAAAAAATCACTTCCTAGAAAATCTTTCCGCATTTGTATAACGGTCTCTGCACAATTGCCTGTTAGCCTATCCGTAAATCCATAATGGGGCAAATTTGAGCCAATTAATATCAAATCCCCTCTATTGAAATAAGAAAGGTGATTGCCAATATGACGTTTTCCGCTTCCTCCATTGACAAAAACCAGTTCTAACTCAGGATGAAAATGCCAAAATGGTTGGTGATTCTGTTTATCCCCTGTACTTTCAAAATACTGTTTCATCGAAAAGGAACTACCAAATTCAGGACTAATTTTTTCCAGCGCTGGCTTTAATATTCTACTCATACCACTTTTTTACAGTAAAAATAAGCCCTTTCTTCCTATCATAAATGAACAAATTTGTCCAAAACATACACTATATTAACCTTTATACACTCTATTACCAATACTGTTGTTAAAATAGTATATATACTAGAAAATTTCAGCAAAGCAGCCTGCCTTTACCTCCTCTATCTTTGTGGCATCATTCATCTAATAAATTAATCTTTCAAATTTATCTATCATGAAATTATTAACAAGATGTATTTATGCTTTTCTTTTTATGGGGATTTCACTAAGTCTAGATGCGAGTGTTGAACCAACGGTGAGTATTAGATGCCAAAAGGGTCAATCTTTTAGTCTACATCTAAAAGGCATGAAAAATGAGGCTTATAATATCAAACTTAGTGATGAGTCTGGCTTTGTTTTTATAAATGAAAGCGTCGAAGACCAGGATGATTACCTAAAGTTCTTTAACCTCAAAAAATTACCCGCTGGCAGTTATATTATACGGATAGAAAGTGAACGTAAAATTTCCTTGCAGACTATCAGTATCAATAATCGAAAATTATCTATTAAAACTAGTGCAAAAAAAGAAATATACAAACCAACTGTAAAGTTTGAAAACCCTTATCTAGATTTGAATATGATTCATTTCGAAGATGACGGAGTAGCCATGCTCATTAAAGATAAAAAAGGGTATGTTTTACATAAAGATAAAATTTTTCTTACGGGTAGTATTACTAAGCGATTTATAGTTAGTGCTTTACCAGTTGGAAATTATATTGTTGAAATAAACACGAACAACTATTCTTTTGAACAGGAATTTTCTATTAATGCAGATAACAAAGTCAATTTAAGCCCCCTAATCACAGGCGAATAAATTTGAATAAAAAAGAATATAAGCTGATTTTAGTTTCATACATTCAATGAGTTTAACGAGCGTTCTTTATCAAAGAGAACGCTCTTTTTTATTTTTGGAAGCTATTATAGGAATTTGTTTTATACAAAAAAAATGCTAATAATGACCTCCAATTTCCTCCAATAATTGCTATTGATGCTGCCAATTATCCGCATCACTCATATCCCCAGGAGACAACCCAATAATATCGCCTGTTGTATTAATCCCTAAACCAACCACCATTCGATTGGCGTAAGCAAAATAACTAATCACTTGATTGGCTTCTAAGATTTCCCCATCCTTTAAACCTATTTCTCTTAGGTCTGTTATCCAAGATTCCACTGCTTCGGTTGGCGTTACGGTCAATCGTTGGGCATACTGCATCAAAGCGAGTTTTTTACCAGAAAAGGCTATTTTTAATAGATCACTCTCAATGGCTGATTTGATTTTATTCGACTTTTCTTTCGCGCCTATCAATCGTTCCATCCCCGCAAAGTGATGGTCAAAACAATAGCGGCAACCATTCAAATGACTGACATAAACGCCTAGTGCCTCTAAAAACCATTTTGGAAAAGTATTTTGACTATGGTGTAATACGTTTTTGTAAATAGCCATGTGCCCTTTCATGGTATGTGGTCGCAGACTATGCGTCATCATAATATTGTCCACGTTATTATCTGGGCCTTTTACCTTATCGTATAATCGCTTTAAAGCGCCTGTAGCTGCTTCGTAGGGAATGGTTTTAATCCAAGACATATTTTTATTTTTAGTACTTCCGTCGATAAAATCCAAAGGTAAGCAATTTTTTATCTGGCTTTCTAATAATATCACTCTCCAACAGGTATCAACCGAAAACTATATTTATACCTCTGATTCGCTGGTAATGTATACTCCTCATGCACCATCCGCCCCCAAGAAGTATCGCCCCCCAGCCCCATTTGTTTAAAATCAATATTCCAAGTGATAAAATTTCGAGGCAGTAAATCCGCACCATGTTTGGAAGTCACAGGCACTAAACCAGAAGCAGATTCCGCTCCTTTTGCACCAGCAACAAAATCTAAATCTTCCATAGCTAATTGCCACGCACTCATAGATAAAGGGTCGGATGTAGTGATAGCTTTAAACCCAAAACCTGCGTCATTTTTTAAGGTCATCCAACGAACGCCCATTTTATTGCCCGATTCTTGCGGTCGAGAATAACTATGCAATTGGTCCCAAACTTTGCCTTTCCATATCCCTATTTCTCCCGATGATTGTCTATCCCAATACGTTTCGTGTGGGCCTTTGCCATACCATTCCATAAATTGAAAATCGGCAGGTAATTGAAATTGCATGCCAATTCTAGGAATATTAGGCAAGTCCTCATTTTTAGAAGCATAGGCATAATCATATTGAATCATGCCATTGGCAGCAATAGATAAATTGATTGTTAATTGAATGCCCAAAGAATCGGGTAAAATGTAATTTGTGGAAAAAGTAGCCATTGAGTCTGTTGCTGTCTGACCAAAACTAGTATTAGGAGTCGCTATTCCTTTTTGACCTAAATCTTTCCAAATCGCTGCCCATTCTTGCATGCCATTTCCTAAATCATTATCTGTGGGTGGCCGCCAAAAATTAGTTTTGGGCGCATTGGTAATCAAAGGCTTATTCTTGTAGGTATAATAAATCAATTCATTCGTTTTTCCATCTACTTTTGCCACAAAGTCTTTCCCTGTAATTTGAACAATATCATTGGCCAATTTTACCATTTTTAAAGGTTGTTCAACCACTATCATTTCTGCTTGAACAGGCGGTTTATCAACTGGGATTTCAAACTGTTCCCAAGCAATCTCATGCCCAACGGGAACTAAGGGTAATGCCTGATTCGTAATCCCACTTATTTTCAAAAAATATTCTTTACTTACATCTAAATTAATGCCTTCTAAATCAACTATTACATACTGTCTATCTTGCGGTTCAATGGTCTTCGTGCCCAAATCCCCTTGTGCTATTTCAACCCCATCTTCTTTAAGTACCCATCGGATATTTAAATCATCAAGGTCTTTAAAAAAGTTTTTATTATAAATTTCTATCAGTCCATTACTGGCATCCACCAACCTAAATTTCACAGGTTCATATACTTTTTTGACCTCCATCAAATGCGGGTGCGGTACTCGAAAGGGGCTAACTAAACCATTATTTAAAAAATTGCCATCCGTTGGCAAATCTGGATGATAATCATGTCCATAAGCTAAATATTTCACGCCTTTTTCATTGGTATATTCCAGAGATTGGTCAACCCAATCCCAAATAAAACCACCTTGCAAAACAGGATATTCTTCGATGATGTCCCAATAATCCTGCAAATTCCCAACACTATTGCCCATAGCATGACAATATTCAATCATTATCGCTGGTCTTTTGGGATTCGATTCCGCATAGTTAACCAATTTTTCAATCGGTGGATACATGGGACAAAAAATATCGGTGTAATTTGCTTTTTCGGCGGGTTCATATTGCACAGGTCGAGTACCATCTTCCCTTTTTAAATATTGGTACATTTGGTTAAAAATTTCGCCATGTCCTGCTTCATTCCCCAAAGACCAAATAATAATAGATGGATGGTTTTTATCTCGATGAAACATCCGTTGGGTGCGATCTAAATGCGCAGGCAACCAGCTCATTTCATTGCCAATTTGGGTGTCTTCTGAATTGGCGAGTGGGTGACTTTCAATATTCGCTTCATCCACCACATACAAGCCATATTCGTCGCAGAGGTCATACCATTCGGGATGATTCGGATAATGGCTACTTCTGACGGCATTAATATTATGTTGCTTCATCAACTGAATATCTTGCAACATCAATTCCTTTGTAATTACATGCCCTGTATGCGGATGGGTTTCATGGCGGTCAACACCCCGAATGTATATCGCTTGTCCATTGATCAAGAGTTGACTATCCTCAATTTTAACGGTTCTAAATCCTATTTTATCGCTAATCACTTCAATGGTTCTCTTCGTTTTAGTATCCGTCAATTTAATGACTAATTGATATAAATTAGGCGTTTCAGCAGTCCATTTTTTTACATTGGGAATGATTCCATCAAAACTAATTTCCTGTGTTTTATTAGTGGATAATTTTAGCTTCTTTTTGATTTGGTAAACAGGTTGATACCCATTTTCAATATCCAATAAAGTCGCTTCCAATTTTAATTTTTTGCGTTGTTTTTTATAATTATTTTTTAATAAAATAGTAGCCTTTAACTGCCCATCTTTATAATTATTCGATAAGTCATTTTTTACAAAAAAATCTTGAATGCTCACTTTTGGTTTAGCATAGACATAAACTTCTCGTTCAATCCCCGACAAGCGCAGCATATCCTGACTTTCGATATAACTGGCGTCGCTCCAACGATAAATTTGAATGGCTATCGTGTTTTTTCCTGCTCGTAAATAAGGCGAAATATTAAACTCCGCAGGTGTTTTAGAACCTTGGGAATAACCTACTTTCTGTCCATTTACCCAAACATACAAAGCAGATTTAACCGCTCCAAAGTATAAAATAACGTCTCTTTCTAACCAATTTTCAGGTATCTCCATCGTTCGGCGGTAAGACCCGACTGGATTATAGTCCTTCGATACATTCGGCCATTGGGTGGTAAATGGATACTTTTCATCTAAATAAATGGGATAATCATAACCATGAACTTCCCAATTGGCTGGAACAGGAAAAAACGTCCAATTACTATCGTCATAATCTTCTAAATGAAAATTTACAGGTTTGTCCGCTGGCTTTTTCACCCAGTTAAATCTCCATAACCCATCCAAAGATTGAAACCATTCGGATCCCGTCTTATCTCCTCTAATAGCGGTTATTTCATTGGCATACGGAAATACTTCTGCATGTGGCGCTAATTTATTGACGCCAAATATTTGGTGGTTTTCGTAATTTTCTTGTGCAAAACCATACTGTACGAATAGCAGTAGAACACAATGGATAATATTAAAAGACTTCATTTCTATTTTTTTTTCAAAATTACTTTTTTGCTTCGGATAATCTAGTTACTAACGGATTTTTTTTGCCACGGATGACTTTTAATACGGATGCTTTTTTTGCTAAACCGTTAAAATCTCAGCTAATTAAATAATAAAAATTAATATCTAAAAATAGATTTTCCCCTTAAATCCCCCTACCTTCGTAGCTGAGATTTAATAATTCCATGACTCCATACACTTACATATCACATCCCTTCACTACCAAAAGGAGGTGGGCGCAATTCCAAAAGCTCCTCAAACGATTGCAAAAATCTATTCAAACGGGTCGTTTTCAGCAACTAACTAAATTCCAGCAAAAGCAATTCATTCAAACTTTAAGTCGGTATTTAAAACGCTTTTCCAACACCACTTTTGCTATTAAAAAAATAGCCATTGGCACGACGTTATTAGCAACTTTAATCACCGCAACAACGGGAAATGCCCAAGTTTTTGTGCAACCACCTTGTTCCAATTCCTTAGGCAATGTGAATGTGGGTGCTAATTCCTATCCCGTTTTTGCAGATTTAAATAATGATGGGATTCAAGATGCTTTTATTGGCAATGAGGATGGTGAAATTCGTTTTTTCAGCAATACAGGTACTTCTACTGTTCCCAATTTTGTAGAAGATGCAGCCAATAATCCTTTTACAGGGGTCGACATTGGCAGTAATGCGATTCCCTTTTTTGTGGATATTGATGGAGATATGGATTTAGATGCTTTTATTGGGAATAAAGCAGGTACCGTAGATTTTTATCAAAATGATGGAACGATTAGTAGCCCCATATTTACCTTACAAGTACCTGCCAGTAATCCATTAAATGCTGTCAATACAGGGACTTTTGCAGCGCCTAATTTTGTGGATATTGATAATGATGGAGATGTAGACGCTTTTGTCGCTTTTAATGCCCCTATGGGTGGCCCTGGACAAATCGCTTTTTATCGAAATGATGGGACTAATTTAGCGCCTTCCTTTACACTAATTACAGGTGCTGCTAGTCCAACCGACGCCTTACCAATTGGTAGAAATCCATTAATTTCTTTTGCGGATAATGATCAAGATGGTGATTTGGATTTATTTGTGGGGTCTCAATTAGGCATGATTCAATATTACGAAAATATTGGTAGTGCCACAACGCCGACCTATCAATTAGCTGCTGCTGCGGACAACCCTTTTTCGGGCATTGATGTGGGTCGAAATATTGGCATTATTCCGAACCCTTGTTTTGTCGATATTAACGGCGATGGGAATAAAGATGTCTTTCTAGGAAGTGTAGATGGCGTAATTAATTATTTAGAAAGTGACCCTGATATTATTTGTCCCGATTTTACCTATCAGAAAATAGACAATTCAGAAAATCCAACAAATACTATTGATGTCAGCACCTATGCTAAACCCGAATTTGTAGATATTGATGCAGACGGAGATGCGGATTTATTCGTAGCTGATAGTTTGGGGCAAATCAACTTCTTTCAGAATGATGGGACTATTACTACGCCCAATTTCACCCCTATTAATGGCGCAAATAATCCCTTCGATGGCATAGATGTTGGGAGTATTGCCACCATTGATTTTGTCGATATTAATAATGATGGGTTACAAGATGCTTTTATCGGAGAAGCAAGCGGAAATATTAATTTTTTTCAAAATAATGGGACGGCTACCAATCCCAATTATGTGCAAGTCATTGGTGCTGCTAATCCTTTTAATGGGATAACTGCGGGCACTCAATCCAGCCCTACTTTTGCTGATATTGACCAAGACGGAGATTTGGATGCTTTTGTCGGAAATCTGGATGGGCAAATTTTATTTTTCAGAAATGAGGGTACGCCTACAGTGCCGAGTTATACGCAATTTACGGATACGAATAATCCATTTTTTGGCGTAGATTTAGATGGTAAATTTACCCCCACCTTTGGGGATATTGATAAGGACGGTGATTTGGATGCCCTTATTGGTAATAAATCTGGTACGCTGTATTTTTTTAGAAATGATGGCACCGCTACGAATCCAAAATTTGTGGGCTTGTATGGTGCTTGTAATCCCTTCCATAATACCTTACCAGTAACTACTACCGGCGAAGAATTCTCTGCGCCTTCTTTTGTAGACCTTAATAATGATGGCAATTTAGAGGTTGTTGTTGGGCAATTTAGTGGTCGGCTGTGTTTGTTAGCACCGATTATTAATCAAATAGTTGCCCCGCCCGAAGAACCAATCCCTACGATGAGTGAGTGGGGACGATTGATTTTTGGCTTATTGGTTTTGAATTTGGGTCTGTTTTTTTTGCGGCGATTGGAGTGGTTGAAGGGTAATTACACTTCCTGATGCCTATTCCTAAACCGATTAGGAGAAACCTCAAAGGTCTTTTTAAAAACCCTATTAAAAGCCGAAGGAGAGTTATAACCTATCTCCTCCCCAATTAGCCCTATAAATAGCTTCATCTTTAAATAGATTTATTTTTGCAGGAGATTGACTTAAATAATAATGCCTTAAAATAGAAACGAATAGAATTTCAGCAAAGCGTATAATGATACTTTGATGCCCTATTTGTTCCTGTCCAAGTTCGGCTATAATATGGTTTAACACATTATCTATTAAATCAAACCTCCCATATTCATCGTCTTTGATTAGGATAAATTCAGGTAAATCAGCTAAAGACCCAAGTGCTTATCAACCTGTTTATGGTGGATATTGTGCGTTTGCAATGGCAATGAAAGGTGCAAAAGTCCCTTCAGACCCTCAGACTTTCAAAATTAGAGATGGAAAATTATACCTCTTCTTTAATGATTATTATGAAGGTACGCCATTCAACACCATCGTTCCTTGGAATGGGAATGAAGCAGAAATGATGGCTAAAACAAATACTAATTGGAAAAATCAAAAATAATTGTCAATCCTAATTGGATGGAAAGAGCAGAACCAAGTGACGTTTTGAGTCATTTATAGATGCTTCAAGGTTAAATCTGAAGTAAAGCCCTTGCAATTTTGTAAATTGCGAGGGCTTTTTATTTGATATAAAAAATAATTTAATCCCGAGACATTTGCTTTACCCCCCAATCTCTCATTTGACTAATAAATGGTATTAATTCCGCTCCTGTTTTGGTAAGTGCATATTCAACTCTTGGAGGAACTTCTAAATATACTTTTCTTGAAACCAATTCATCTGCTTCTAATTCTCTTAGCGTTTGGGTAAGCATTTTAGGGCTAATTCCAACTATAGCTCTTTTTAATTCCCCATTTCTCCTAACCCCTTCTCTGAGCACCCATAAAATTCGTCCTTTATACTTACCCCCAATTCTTTGAAAGGCATAATCAACTGGACAAGCTGCAATTCTATTTATTTTATTCATTTTTCAACTTTAATAACCTGATAATCAACATTAGTATACTTTTAGTAAGTACCATACTTTTTAGTAAGTACTTGTCATAAAGATATATAATTCTTTTATTTACACAAGGAATTAAATTAAAAAAAACGGAATACTATGCATACTACTAAAGAACCTGCTCCATTTATATTCGCCTTCATTATGTTATCCTTTATAGCCGCTATAATGCTATTACCACTTGAAGGCATTCTTAAAAAATTAAACCTGTCTGATTTTCAAATAGAATATATAACCCTAACCTTAAAGATGGGCGTTCTTTTTGTTATTAGTCTCAAGATGATTCAAAAACTTAAGATACCAATCATCGCAGGTTTGTCTGCCAAATATCCTTGGAACTATAAGTATTTGAACCTTATTCCTGTATACCTTTTTATAATTGGCCTTTCAAGCATCGTGTCTAAAGACGTATCTCAAATCGAAGTGTCAAATTTATTATTGTTGTTAATTGCTTGTCTAACTGTTGGATTTGCAGAAGAGTTTATGTTTAGAGGATTGCTACAGTCTCTTTTTTTAAGAAAATTTATTGCTCATAAGAATGGCGTTTTGAAAAGTGTATTTATTGCTGCTTTATTTTTTGGGTTGTTTCATCTTATTAATTTATTGAAAAATGACAACTCTATGGCTGTATTAATTCAAGTAGTTTATGCTACCTTTATAGGGTTCTTTTTTGGCGTTTTACTACTTAAAACAAACAAGCTTATTCCATTAGTTATTACGCATGGACTTATAAATTTTTTCTTTTCTCTTAGTCTACTCCCAAGCATGAAAAATATTGAAAATGACGCAACTAACACAACATCTATGCAAATGGGCGCTTTAATCGCACCACTTATTTTATTTTTGCCCCTTTTTATAATTGCGTTTTTAGTAATTAGAAAAGTTAAAAAAGAGGATATAGCAAAAAAAATAGCTAATCACCATACAGATAAATGAAGAGGCGCTTATTAAAATTAAAAAAATGAAAGTAATTTCTTATTCAATTTTACTGCTTGTATCTACTACTGTTTTCTCGCAATCCTCTGGGCTAGATTTCTTTGTAGGAAAAAGCTTCGTTATTCAATCAGAAATAATGGGGATGAAAGAGTAATCCAAGTCTTTTTACCTGAAGGTTATGAAGAAAATAAAATAGCCTATCCTGTCCTTTATCTATTGGATGGACAAAGATATTTTTTACATGGCGTAAGCCTGCAACAGTCATTTTTAGACTTCAAACAAACGACACCATTTATCATAGTTGGCATTTCTAAAAACCGAGTGGATAGAAATAGAAATTATAGTAGCAATGCTAAAAACTATTTATCATTTATTGAGCAGGAAATCAATTAATAGAAATTAATAATCAATCTAGCATTCCTATTGCTCCATTGGAATCGGTCATAGATATTTTTGGCGATGGGTCTTTTCTTGCAATTCCTACGTCTGGACATTCTGCCAGTCATCTTTCCTATATTTTGATGACCAATGAAGGCGCAATCTTATTAACTGGAGACGCCAGTCATACTAAATATGGATTTCAAAACAATATTGAACCTGATTGAGTTGATAATAAAGAATTAGCGGAGTGTAATAACCCCTTAAATAGGCAGACAGAGATTACAGATAAAAATCTGTAATTTTTACCTGATTAATAGAACAACGGATTTAAAAAGATTTATAAAAAAACAGCGCAATAAAAATAATATCTTCTTTTATCATTTTTAATCTGATTATCTATAATGAGGAAAAACAATATTGTATTTTAGCTAAATTTGATTTCAAAATCAATTCTTAGACTATTTTCCTATATAATTTTTTCTGTCTCTTCGAAACAATTCCTTCCGATAGGAGTCGTGCAAAAAATTAAAATCCATAGACCTATTTCTATAAATGAGCTTTACCATAAAAACCCTTACTTACAAAAATAAAGTCGTCTTTGAAAAAGTAAAGATGAAAACTTTTGAAAGGATTCCTAAACTGTTTCAGGGAAACGAAGCCTGTTTTATGTTTATACAACAAGGCAGTTTTTCAATTAGGATGCCAGATAAGTTTATTAATTTTTCTGAAGGGCAAGGTTTTCTGGCAAAGTGTTTCGACTATTTCTTTGAAACCAATCCTCTACAGCGAGTTCAACACGAGTATATTGAAGTAATTGGCGTTTTACTCTTTCCTGAAGTGGTCAAAGAAATTTTCCAAATAGATATTATTCCAACCAAACGAAAGGGCGATTTTAACCTAAAAAAAATAGCCGTTGACCGATTGCTCGAAAACTTCAAGACTAGTATCGATATCTTATTAGATAACCCAGAATTGGCAGATGACCAAATGGTAAAAACAAAGCTTAAAGAGTTTATTTTATTAATCCTCCGAACCGAACAAGGGGTCTCTCAACAAGCTTTCCTCTCCAGTTTATTCCAAATAGAAGCAACCGAATTTAAGAAAACTATTTTAGCCAATATATATTCCACTCTTTCTATTACGGAGTTTGCCCACCTTTGTAACATGAGTGAGTCTACTTTTAAAAGAAAATTTAAACAAACATTTGACGCAAGTCCCATCCAATATTTAAAAGCTAAAAAATTGGAAAAATCCGCCGCCTTATTGAAGGTTAAAAATCTCCGAATCTCAAATATTGCCTATGATTGTGGCTTCAATTCTATTGCTTCTTTTAGTCGAGTCTTCAAAGAAAAATATGGAAAAAGCCCTTCCGCCTATAGGTTGACCTAAATTGATAAACCTTTGACCTAATCTGCCAACCTATCTTATAACGCTTTCCTCACCTTTGTATCAGTAATAATAATTTTTAATTATAAAAACTGATATGAATAATTTATTAGCTCAAAAATTCAATTGCTCCATCGCTTTAATTTTAGCCGTCTTCCTTTTTCAAAGTTGCGGTATCAAAGATTTACGTACAACAGCTATCAAACGAAATGGTATCCAAGCTACTAATATCGAAAAAGGAAAGCGGCTATTAGACAAAGCGTGGAAAGCGCAAGGTATGGATAAACTTTCTAATTTTAAGACCTACTCTTTTAATGGGAAAGACACTTGGAAAGGGATGATGGGAAGTATGGGAAAAGTTTGGAAAGACAAACAATCAGAAGTGGCATTTAAATATCGTGTCAAAACATTCGATGGACAGGTTAGCTTTTTGGATGGTAAAGATAAAGGTACTTCCTCAGGTCTCCAGAATTGGAATTATTACGATGTTAAAAATGGTCAACCTCTTTTTTCAGACAAGGATAAAAAAGAAAACAAACGAAAAGTATTTGGGATAGCAGCCTATCAATTTTTTACAGAAATGGTGGATAGACTCAGAAATGCACCAATTATAATTTATGCTGGAGAAAAAGAATTTAGAGGCCAAAAATATGACTTAGTCTTTTGCACTTGGCATAAACCCGAACCACACATGGAAAACGACCAATATATCGGCTGGATTAATCAAAAAACAGGCTTATTAGACTTTGCAGAATACACGCTTCGGGAATCTTACCTCAAACCTCCTGGCTATAAAAAAGTGGGCGGAGGAGTTGAATTTACAGACTTCAGAGAAATTGACGGAATTCTTGTTCCACATCAACAAATTATCTATGCGCTTAAATTGAGAAAAAATCCTAAAAAGCACTTACACGAATTATATCTATCCGATTTTCAATTTGATGATTTTGAGGAAACTGAATTACAGGTCAATAAAAAAATTCCGTTAGGTACTGCATCAAAAAAATAAATTTCTAAAATTGCTAACGCTAAGAAAGAGCAGAACGAAAAAATATCCATTTCAAAGCATAAATCATCCATTCTAAAATGATTAATAATGCGTCAATTTTGCCTTGTCAATATCGACGCATCATGAAAATCATTGAACAAATGGATTCCGCAAATTATTTGATAACCACCTATTACGTGCTATTACTGAATAGTATTTTAGCATTGGTTTTATTATTGCTGCTTAAGATTGGACAAGCAAATAAAAATACGATTTCCATCACAGGCATTATTTCCTTGCTCTATATTGCTTTTGATCATTGGGGAATTGGAGGTGGACATTTTTTTCCAAAAGATATTTCAGGTATCAGCTATTTTATCATTATCTTAGTGAGTGCCACTTTAGGGGTAGGCTTCCTATTTCTAACTTTAAGAAAGCCTTTTTTCAACCTATCGCAAGAACATTTGCAAATGACACAAGGTTTGCGTGTTTTTGTTTCAGCAGGATTTTTTACAGAAGCCGCTTTAGGTATTATTCCGCTTGCATTTGGAATTATGGATGGTTTCCTGCACGCTGCTTCCGCCTTTTCAGCTTTGATTGCAGCAACCTTATATGTCAAAAATTCCACTTTTAAAAATACGGCATTGTGGACCGCCAATATAATTGGTGTTGCAGATATTTTGATAATTGTTACGAGTATCTGTTTTTGGGTTTGGGAAGACATTGGGCCAAATCATAATATGCAATATGTGGTATTTTTTGGAGGCATAATATTCCTTTGGATTCACTTTGTTTCCATCGCTAAACTGCTAAAATAACCACTCATGGAGGAACAACATATATTTACGCTTATCAACCAACAAAATGGAAATTTAGCATTCAAGTTATTTTCATTTCAAGACAATAGCCATTTTGACCATTTACAACGCAATAACTTTTATACCGTTTTGCTGCTACAAAAAGGAAATGGTTTGCTAAAAGTTGATTTTTCTGAATATCCTATACAATCAAATACCTTTTTCGCTTTCGCTCCTTTTCAACCTTTTATGTTTTCTACTAATGAAAAATTATCAGGAGTTGCCGTTCAATTTCATTCAGATTTCTATTGTATCCATCGGAATCCCAACGAAACCAATTGTGATACGGTGCTTTTCAGTAACATCTATCAAGCTCCGTTTTTTGATACAAACAAAGCCGAAAGTTCAAAATTAGAAATGTTATTAGCGCAACTTAAATCAGAGTTTACGAACAATGATTCAGGCAATCAGGAATTATTAATTCCAAGCCTTAAAATACTTTTAGGCACCGCTTCAAGAATAAAATTGAAAAAGAAAGCCGAACAACCTAAATTTATTAAAAATGAAGTGCCATTCATTCTGGAAAAATTGAAAAATGAAATTGAACATAACTTTAGATTAAAACATTCTCCTAGTGACTATGCTAAGTTATTAAACATATCACCAAACGCTTTAGCCAAATTGGTGAAGACGCATTATAATAAAACACTAACCAATCTTATTAAAGAAAGAATTATCATTGAAGCGAAACGAGAATTATATATGACCTCTAAAACCATAAAAGAAATTGCTTGGTCTTTAGGGTATTCCGACGAATATTATTTTAGTCGATTATTTAAAGCTAATTCGGATATTTCGCCTCAAATGTATAGGGATACCGTAGGATTTGGTAAAGCAGAATTGAATTAATAAGTAACGGATAAAAAATAAGTTGGATATTTTGGATTTAATTCCCCACGAACCCGCCCGCATGCGCAGTCGTGCTGGTTTACTCCCCCCACGAACTAAAATTGTTCAAGTTATTTTCCCAGCGTTACTAAAATAGAAAAAGATGTCCATTTACGATTTAGGATTTAACGAACATTTGGAACAATTCAGAATAGCACAAAAATTAGATTCATTTGACGTTGGGCGAGTCATATCGGAACATAAAGATAGGTATATTGTCAAAACGCCTACGAAGGAATTGAATGCCGAACTCATTGGCAATTTAAGATTTACCGCAAATGATAGATATGACTTGCCTGCGGTTGGAGATTGGGTGGCATTCTCTGAATACGATGAAAATAAAGGGCTTATCCATGCTATCTATCCACGACATTCGATTATAGAAAGAAAAGCCGTTGGTAAAGCGGGGCAAGTACAAATAATTGCCACCAATATTGATTATGGGTTAATCGTCCAAGCCGTCAATAGAGATTTTAATTTAAATAGATTAGAAAGGTATTTAATCATTTGTAATGCTTCTAAAGTTGAGCCCATCATTGTCTTAAGTAAAGTAGATTTGATTAATACTACCGCATTGGAAACTATTCTAACTCAAATTAAAAGTAGAATTAATAAAGTACCAATAATTACCGTAAGCAGCGAAACCATAGGCTATGATACATTAAAAGAAGTCATAAAAGCAGGGAAAACTTATTGTTTATTGGGTTCTTCAGGCGTTGGAAAATCTACCATCCTTAATAATCTATCAGGCAAACTACAAATGAAAACGGGTGAAATAAGTTCGAGTGTCAATAAAGGAAGGCATATTACCAGTCACCGAGAATTGATTGTTTTGGACACAGGAGGCATTCTAATAGATAATCCTGGAATGCGAGAAGTTGGCATTGCAGATACAACTGGAGGATTAGAAATTACCTTTGAAACTATTTTGGAATATGCGCAAAACTGTAGGTATAAAGACTGTACCCATACGCATGAAGCAGGCTGTGCGGTTCTTTTGGCAGTAGAAAGTGGGGATATTGACAAAGATGCGTATGCTAATTTTCAAAAAATGGAGAAAGAAAAACATCATTTTGAGTCGAGTGTGCAAGAAAAGAGAAAGAAGGATAAAAAATTTGGTAAATTGATTAAGCGGGTTTTAAAAGAGAAAAAAAAGAATAAGTATTAATTTATGAAGAGTAGCGATTAGAGATTAGAGATTAAGGAAAATTCAATTTTCAATTTCAAATTTTCAACCACCTATGGTGGGAATTGCAGTTGAATTTGAAGTTGAAGTTAAAAATTATCGACATTTTAAAATATCGATTCCGATTTGTATCGGAATTAGTTTTAAAATTTGTGTAAGAGCCTAAAACTCATCAAGAAAATAAAGTCTATTTATACAACTATATGAGAAAACAGCGCATTCGATATCAAGGAAAAGTCGTCTTCGAAAAAGTACACATGGAAGGTACTTTCCAACGGTTTCCTAAATTATTTCAAGAGGAGGAAGCCTGTTTCTTATACATGGGCGAAGGTACTTTTTCCTTTAGAACGCCGACGAATTTAATTGAAATTAAGGCAGGAGAAGCGATTGTCGCCAAATGCGGAAATTATTTTATTGAACAATCCTTAAACCATAATCAAGCAGAAGAAATTATTGCATTTGGCGCCTATTTTTATCCCGAAATGGTCAAAGACTTTTTTCAAACAGATTTAAAGTTAGTTGATTTTAAACGAAATTTTGATGTGAGTACGACTAAGGTAGAACCATTGATGAAATTTTTTATCGATAGCATTAATTACTTAATTGAAAATCCAGAATTAACAGATGACAATCTGATTTCCAGTAAGTTGAAGGAACTATTATTATTATTGGGAAAAACAGAAAACTCTATTCATGATTTTGTTAATTCGTTATTCACGCCTTTCGAATACGATTTTAAAGAAATCATTCTTCAAAATATCTATACCAATCTTTCCTTGACGGAAATCGCTAAACTTTGTGGATGTAGTTTAGCTACTTTTAAACGCCGATTTAAAAAATATTTTGACCAATCTCCTGCCAAATATTTTTTGCAAAAAAAACTAGCAAAAGCCTATCAATTGCTTTCCATTGAATCCAATTCAATTTCAGAAATTGCTTATGATTGTGGATTTGAAAATACCAATCATTTTAATAAAGCCTTCAAAAAACATTACGGATTTACGCCTTCCCACCTACGTTTGAGCCAAAAGGACGAGAATTTGAGCTTTTAGGCAACTTTTCCAACGGCTATAATTGCCAATTTTGTGATAGTTATTTATTCAATAAACAATCACCATTATGGCAAACTTAAAGTTGACTACCCATATCTCATCCGAGATTAGCAATAAAATTTTAGCGAAAACAAAAGCTAAAATGGGCTTTGCACCGAACATGTATTTAAAGATGGGACAAAACCCTGCCCTGCTTGATTCCTATGCTTATGCGTATAATAGTTTTAGGCAAAATGCAGGATTTACACCCGTTGAACAAGAAGTTATTCTCCTCTCCGTAGCTTACGAAAATGCTTGTACTTATTGTATGGCAGCTCACAGTTTTGTGGCAGATAACATGACAAAAGTCCCTACGGAAGTGACGGATGCCATTAGAGATAATACGCCCATTAAAGCCGAAAAGTTAGCGGCATTATCCAAGTTAACCAAAGAACTTACCCGTAATCGAGGAATCGTACCTCCCGAACTTATCAATGAATTTCTTAGTGTAGGTTATTCAGAAAATCATGTTTTGGGAATTATCGCAGGTATAGCGGTAAAAACGATGAGTAATTACGCCAATCACAATACCGCTCCTGAGATAGATGAAGTTTTTGCTTCTAGAAAATGGACACCAACCGAAAAAAATAAATAGTATGACAAACAAAATAAACTTATTGCTTGGGCTCTTAGTATTGCTGGTATTCACAACTATGGGAATCGCTCAAAAATCTGAAAAGGATATTTCCGACGCCTTTTCTCATACTTACCAATTTCAAAAAGTCGATGATATCAAATTGGCCTATTATGAGCAAGGTAATGGAGGCCCAGTTTTATTTTTACACGGCATTCCTGACAACTCCTACTTGTGGCGCAACGTCGTCCCAATAGTAGCCAAAAATAATCGAGCAATCGCCCTAGATTTAGCAGGCTATGGACAATCAGACATTCCAAATCATACGGATTATTCTATCGAAAGACACCACCAATACATCAAGGGATTTATAGATAGCTTGCACCTCAAAAATGTCACTTTAGTCGTGACGGATATAGGCTCTCTTTACGGATTAAAATATGCCATAGAAAACGAGCCAAACATCAAAGGAATTGTATTAATCGAAGCCATGTATATGCCTGCGAAGGAATGGCATAAAAGTTTGAAAATGATGCAAAAAATGATGTTCGGGATGATGCAGAACGAAAAGCGGGCATACAACCTACTTTAAATTGTGCTTGATAGATAATTTTTAATACCCGAAATCCGCTAATCAACCGAGTTGGATTATTCAAAAAATTAATAGTATGCGCCACCAAACCGAACAAGAGTATAAGGCTTTCCCCATGATAGAAAGAAGAAATTATACCCAAGAATGGATTGAAGTACCTCTCGTCATTAAAACAATGGCTATTCCATCTGGAAAAGCGATGCTTGAAGTAGGTTGCGGACCTGGCATTGCCTTATCTCCATTTTATAAACATTGTCAACCGAGTCAATTGGTGGGTTTTTGAAAATCCAGAGAAAAAATAAAAACCCACTTTTCCTAACTATCCAATACCTTACAACTATAAAACCCCACCGTACAAAAAACATCGGTCACCTTCCCGCCTCGCTCTATCAATTTAGCCACAGGATTGCCATCCATTTTTGAAGTCGCTAAAAATTTAGGAATACCTAAAATCAATTGCTTTCCCAAAACAGTATGAATCATCCGATAAGCCAATCTATAAGAACGATATTTTTCATCAATAAAAAAGGCAGTAATTTCATTTAAATCAGGTCGCAAACGATGGGAAACTATCCAACCAATGATTTCTTTTTCCTTTTTTATTAAAAAACTACATGCTGGGTGAATGGTAGATTGTTCCATAAATGGATGTAATTCAGGAGCAAACCATTGAGTATTTGTTTGTTTTTTTCGAATAAATTCTAAATCAGATTTTTTTAACTGAGTAAAAAATAAAAAAGAAAAGGTATTTGATAGTTCGCCGGATTTATCAAAATAAGTTAAAGCATCTGTTACTTTCCCATTGGCAAAAATCAGTTGTGCTTTAGGTTTGCTCCATTGCTGTCGCTTAATTATTTGATGAATAAAAGGCGTCGATTTCCAATGATTCCGATAGATACCTTCTATTTTTTTGCCGCCTCTTAGTTTGATATTTTGTTCTAATTGTTGGACTAATGTAGTACCAATTTGCTGTTGTCTGAGGGAGGGATGGACGAAAAAAGAATGGATGCGATAAATGGTTTGGGTGGATTCTGATGAAGCTAAAATTAAACCAATGGGCTGCCGACTTTTAATAGCTAATACGCCCATAAATGGTTTATGAATTCTAGCTTGTTGTTTAGACAAATCTGGAAATAAAAACTGTAGCATATTTTTGACCAACCAGTCTATGGTAATTTGATCGCTGAATTGGTAGGTTATCAAAATTAGTGATGCGTTATAAATGATGAGTGATGAGTAGGGAACTCCTTTTTATTTATAGGATACGAGTAATTAAGTAGATTGTTTTTCATCTTTAAAACAAGTAATTCAGTGTTCTTTCTATAACCGAATTATTAAAAATAAGAAAAAAAATATTTTGCTAAAAAACTAATAATCAACCTATTAAAATCAAAATAGCAACTTAATGACAAAGCTATTTAAAAATAAAAATGGGGGATAAAAAAAATTGAACTGTCTGGTGTTCGTATTCGACAAATACACAAAACAAAGTTGGCCACTTGTTTTCGCACATTTAACTAATCACCAAAACAGTTCAAAACTTATGACGAATTTAAAAAGTTTTTTTGGATTATTCCTTATTTCCTTACTTTTCTTTACCGCTTGTAAAAAAGACCGCATTACACCTGAAACCGTAGAAAATAATTCCCCTGAAAATATCATCAATATTACCATTGATGCCGCTACCCAAACAAGAGCCATGGCAGCAGCTACTATGGCGAATTCTCGCGATAACAGTAATCCAGATACGACTGATTGTGGTTGCTACGATTTATTTGATGACGTTGACTTTGACGCCTCCCATAAAGTAGTGGAAGCAGCAGTTGATGCTATTTTAGCAACACTTTCTGAGGCAGAAATAACTCGCTTATTTGAGCCTGTTTGTACCGAAGATGGCGAAATTTATGAAAGTGCTTGTATCGCCGATTGTGAAGGCATCACTAATTACCATATTTGCTCTGAAGAAGAATTAGATGACTATTTCTTTGGAGATTTTGATTGTAATGATTTGGATAATTTAACTTTCCCTACCGAAATTGAATTGCCTGATGGCACAACGGTCACCGTTAATAGTGAAGAAGAGTTATTTGAAGCTTTAGAAAATTGGTTTGAGGAGCATGGCGAAGATTATGAGGAAGAATGGGAAGGCGAAGATTATGACGACGATTTTGAAGATTGCTTTACTTTAGTATACCCCATTCAAATTCTATTTCCTGGTGGAGAAACGATTAGTTATGCCAACGAAGAAGACCTCTATACAGGTATAGAAGCTTGGTATGATATCAATCCTGAAAGTGAAGATGATCCAATGCCTGTTTATCCTTTTGACGTTTTATTAGAAGATGGAACTACCCAAACTGTCAGCAACGAAATGGAAGAAGAAGCGCTGTGGGAAACTTGTTACGGAGATATTGATTTTGATATTTGCTTTGAATTGAATTTTCCGATTACTTTGATTTATCCTGATAGTAATACAGTTGATGTAAATTCTGAAGCCGAATTATTTACTACTATAGAGGCTTATTATGAAGCGAATGAAGATTCGGAAGAAGATATTGATGTCCAATTTCCGATCAGTATTACTTTGAGTGACGGCACTGTCCAAGCCATTAATAACGAAGAAGCATTGGAAGCTGCTTTAGAAACTTGTTTTGATGATTTGGGCACAGGTAAAATTGGGCAAATAAGTCGAAAATCTGCCTTGTCTGCTAAACGAGTTATCAAAGGGGCGGTCTTAAATGGACAGTCAAATTAACCACCAGCATCTGTACTTAACAACTAAGTAACTGACAAATTGTCGTTTATAAAAATGGTATCTGGTATTAGGTACTTGGTGACAGGCTAGGCGTGTTCACCTCACGCCTGACGCCTAGTACCCGATACCTAAAGCCTAAAATGACTTAGGTTTATTTTGTCCAAATAAGCACTTAAATCTTAATACGCTATCAAATAAACTAGTTGGATAAGAAGCGGTAGTTTTCCTAGGAAAGCTGCCGCTTTTTTAGTGCTAACGACTTAAAATGTCAAAAAAGTCCAGATTTTGAACAAATAATGCTAGTTTTTGCAAGAATTGTGCTAGATTTTTCTTCGTTGTTTTCCTAGATTTGTTGGACTAAAAACTTTCAAAAAACAACTTCTATGAGAAAATTACACACCACCATCTTGGGCATAGTTTGTCTATGCACTACTTCTTCCCTTTTTTCACAAACTCATCCAGAAGCTGAATTAGCTAGGCAAGCTTCTAATTTATATCGCTCTGCTAATGTAGATGCTTTTTTTTCCTGGTTTACTTCTTCAACTTGTAGCAATCTACTTTTCTTTTTAATTATTGCTTTTGGGTTTTATTTTTTGAGTATGCTTACGCTATTTTTATTAGTTAATAAAGAAGTCATTAGCTTGAAAGAAAATGCCTTATTGCATATCTTATTAGAAGATTGGTTAGCAGAAAAAACCACCCTAATATCCGCTAAAGAAGTCGAACCAGTCGTCACAACAGATTTGCTTACGGAAACCATTATTCAATTAGATTTACCAAACTTGGATATTTTAAGTATGGAGACGGAATCGGCAAAAATGGTGGTTAGCTGATTCAAGAATTATCAAAGACCCCAATAAACTTAATCCTCCACTGCCAAATTCATTGTCTTAAATATAATTTGGCCATCTTCGGTTACGCCTTCTACCCGAACCTCATAAGTCGTAGGTGTGTCCGCTGCATAAAAGGAAAGTTGAGTGGGTTCATCTTTTGTTAATTGAATATTAGGCGCCCAATGAATAGCTGTTCGCAAATCGGGGGCTTGATGAATGGGCAAGTTTTTCGAATAATCGGGTGCGTAGAATGCTCTTGCATTTATATAGCCTGGATGGTCTACATTTAGAATCCCGCTCTCTAATTTTATTTGTAAACTTCTAGGAATTTTTCGAGTGGTAATCGAAATGCAGGAGCATTTTCTATCAAAAAAAATATAATCAATCCAGTCTGCGGTTAGAGATAAGAATCGGGCTGGATTAGACCCATTTCGGTCTGCCCCCACCCCATTAATGGAAATAGATAAAGGCTGTTTCGTACCATCTTTTTTAAGTAAATAAAATTTGCCCGTCTGAAAATCTATTTCATAATTAAATCGAGGGTATAAATACGACAAAAGGCTTGTCCCGTTTTTTTGCGGATGCACCCAATCCATCTGGTTTAAATCATAAGTATTACCAAATTTAAACGATTTTTTTCGCTTGGCTTTGACGACAATTGCTTGGTCAAAGTCTATTTTCCAAATACTATTATAAATAGAATCTAAGGTGTTCGATTGTTTTTCATACCCTAAATACTTTTCCAACCTATGGCTATCTAATTCTCTTCTTACTTTTTTTCTTAAAGGTTGAATCGCTGGTTTGTCGGTAGCTGCAAAATGAAAATCAATCATTCGCTCCCCTTTCATTTTCATGGTTTCGGTACTATTATCTAAACTATTTTTTCGGTTTTTAATTCGACCTTGAATAATAAAAGAAATGGAATCTAAATAAGGCAAATTTTGAAAATTAAAATTACCAAATTCATCAGTTGACTGCGTTTCATAGATAAAATCTTTGTCTAAAGAAGTCAACATCACTTGGGTTGGCAACCGTTTATCGGGATTTTTCTTTTCAGTTGTGTAGCCTTTTAAAGAATAGCCTGTTTCTGGTAAAAATGCCACCGATGGCTTTTCGGTTGCTACGATATCTGCCCATTTAAACCGTCGCCATCCGTAGGTCATCAGGTATAAATCTAACCAATAACGTTTGGATTTATCCATCGCTTGCAGGTAAAAATTAGCGTTTGGAATGGCATTCATTAAATCCGAATTTAGCAATAAATAACTTGGTAAATTATCTATTGAGGGCGCATAATTAACTACCGATTGGTCGGTTACCGAAACTGATACATTCGCGCTTGTTGCTATTTGGGAAGTAGATAAGGTCAACTCGATTTTCTCTCTCGGTTCGTATTTATTTTTAGTCCTATTTACATTCAATAAGGTTGAATCTATGCCAACTTCATTAAAAATTAATCGCTCCGCAATAGGCAAATGTTTACTATTGAATAGGGTAAAGTGGGCGATGCCCGTTGGTAAAGTTGCCTTATTAAAAACAATAGGCGTTGTACTATCAATTTCTTCTAGAAAACAGAAAATTTGCCCCCTTACATGTCCTACTAAATAAACCCCATCTAATAACGCCTCTTTCGTTGCGTGAATCTCTATAAATAACTTCGCAGCATCTCGATTATTGACCCGCATTACCATTCCTTTTGGTTGAACCTTAGGCAATTCAAATTGAAAAACCTCCCCTTCGTATTCCAAAGTGGCCGTATAAGCTGTTCCTGCAATTGGGGTCAAATTAAACAAGCCTAATCCTTTATGTTGGGTCTTTATTTTTGTAATTAATTGACCTTTTTCATCTAAAATAGTGCCTGTAATAGGTTTTGCTTGCCCAGTCTCGTCTGCTATTTGAAAAGCAACGTTATTCGATAAGCTACTAACTAATGCGCCGCCTTCTGGAAAGAAATTTAGGGTTAATTTAGCCCTTTGTGTAGTTTGGCTTACTTTTAAAGCATCCCTTTCTTGTTTAATACTATAATCATACACCCAAAATGATTTTTGAAAAAAAAATTCGGGTGCTTGATTCCGCATGTGTTGGGTATAGGCTCGAATTTGATACTGCCCAGCTACATTTGTGCTATTAAATCTAAAATTGCCATCCATTACTTTCTCCTTATGCAATGTCCAAGATTTAGTAATTTCACCAGTTGGGTCAATTAAATCTACGTAAACGACCTTACTCAAAGCCTTATCGCTATGATTATGCGCATTCAATAAATAAGCCTTAAACCAAATACTTTCTGTCAGGCTATAAAAGGGTTTGTTTAAATGTACATATACTTTTTCTTGTGGTAATTCATTGATACTTTTTGCCAATTCGCTGACCACATCTTCTGCTTCTTTTTCTACAGTGATTGGTCGGGTGAAATTATATTCCATAGGCATCAAATTCGCTAACCTTCTACCTGTCCAATAGCCTACTTCAACAATCTCTTTAGGATTCAATATCTCCCCTGAATGGTCTAAAACAATTTGCCCCTTTTTAGCATGTAACAAACAGGTAGCATAATTATTTATTTTAGCCGATTGCCCCCATTCCGTGACTATTTTTTTATTAGAAAAAGCGAAAAAATTATCCGTCAATAAGGTATCTTGAAATTGACCTCGGAGAATTATCAAACTATCCATTGTTAGGTGAGTAAAATGAATCACTTGTTGATTGTCATCCAAAATCGCTTCCCCAAAAGGAAACTGTTTACGATCCAAGTTTCCTGTTAATAAAGAACGGAAAAAATATTTTTTTGACCGCTGATACGTCTTTTTTCGCCGCTTATCAATTTTTAGCGCATTCCTGTGCTTCTTAATAGCTAAAGGAGTTTTTTTATCTTCAAAATACACCTTTCCAATATAATCAATATGGTCTTCCTCGGTTCTAAATGCTTCTAAATAAAAACGCAATTGATACCCCAAGGATGGATTATAAATGGATAAATAATCTACCGCCTCTGCCAACAAAACACCATCTTTCTCCTGAAACCAAACCGCTTCTGGATTCAGTAATTTCATACCTCTACGATTATTGCCTTCCCCAAAAAGTGCGGTAGTAAATTGCTTCAACCACTGCTTTCTTTTTTTGGATTTCATTCGTTTTGCTTTTACTTTCACTTCTGCAAAAGCTAAATTCTTGGGTGTTAATGGTATCTCTTCGGGCAAACTAGCAATATCCGCCAAAGAAAAAGTCAGCGTTTGATAATTTAGATGCGTAATCACCAATTCTCCTCTTGAAAAATCGCCCACTGCTAATTGAAAGAAACCCGATAAATCACTTGTGGTGCTAATAGAGGTATTCCGAATAAAAATAAAGGCATCTGAAACAGGCAGGTTTTCTTCGGCATCTATTAAAATACTGCTCAATAGTTTTTGTATTTTTTTCTTAGATTTTGGCTTTTTAGCTGGTTCTTTTTGAATAGGAAGATTGGTTGGCCGCTCATACCCTTTTTGATAAATAACATAATATTTCTCTTCAAATCGGTCATAACTAAGTCCTACTTTTGTCAATAATCTTTCAATGGCCACTTCTGAGGTTTCGGTTTCCTTTAGTTCAAAAAGGACTTGCTCTTTTGATAATAAATCAGCGTCATAAGAGAAAAATACTTGGTACTGCTCGCTCAAAGATTCCAAAATGGTCGTTAATGAACGAGTCTGTGCTTCTATATTTTGGATAAATAATAGTCCCAAAATGATAACCCAGCATCGATAATTTAACTTAAACAAGTCTATTTTATTTTTTTGCCACATAGTAAATTTGGTTGTCTTTCTTCTCAATTTCCACCCCAAGGGTTCGTTCCAAAATAGGTAGTATCACTTCAAGGTTTTTCATAGGAATTGCCAAAGTTTTTCGTTCTGCCAATAAACTTTTTCGTTGAACCTCAAAAGAACACCCGTAGATTTCTTCTAATCGTTGTAAGATTGTTGCTACCGTTTGCTCAGATAAAATCAAGGTCCCATCTTTCCAAGAAGTCTTTTCTTTTTTGATAATTTGTGGACTCACTTTTAATGCCGCTTGCCCTTTTGTGTAATCAATAAAATCATTGGGTTTTAAAGCTAATTGTTGAGTTTTTGTTGTCAATTGGATTTCACCTTCCTCTAAAAAAACCTGTGTATTTTCCCCCTTTGATTTCACATTAAATTGCGTCCCTAATACTTCTATTGCCAAAGCATCGGTCACTACCTTAAATTTCGCTTGAGTAGCGGGCTTTTTCTCCACTTCAAAAAAAGCTTCTCCTTTTAACCAAACTTGTCGGTCTGCTCCAATTGCCCAATCTCTATTTAATTTCAATTCCGCATTCGCATTCAAATGAACAGTAGATCCATCTGGTAATTGTAATTTTTTCCATTCACCAAACTCCGTTGTATGCACGACCCAATTATCTCCCGTTTCCGTGTCATTCGCCGCCAAAAACCAAAGTCCAACACTAAGCAATGCTGCAATAGTTGCCGCAATCATCCATCTGCGTTGAACTTTTGGTTTTGTCAGCGTCCGTTGTTGTTCTGCCTTATCTAAGCGAACAATATTCGTCAATAATTTGGCGAAATTTGGGTCAGGCGCAATAGAGTCGGGTAACTCCTTTTCGTAATATTGATTGAGTTCTAAAATTATTTTTTGGGCTTTTTCTAATTTTTCCCGCTCGGTTGGATTGGCTTTTATATAGGCTTCCCAAAGCTGATTTTTTTCTTCCGTTGGTTGACTTACCCATTGCCTAAAGTCTGGATCGTCTATTAGTGTCTCGAAAGTGAATTGCTGATATTTTTTTAAGGACATACTAGTTGGATTTTCTGTAGCGCCAAGCTCTGCTCGGTGAATTATATTTCGGATGCTTCTTCCCCCACGAATTTGCCTCCCCACGAATTTTTTATATCGAATGCAATCTAACACAATTAATAAAGTACCACGGATATTTTTTATCTCGGATTTTAAAACCATCTATCAACTAATGAAGATTGCCTATTTTTTGTAACCCTAAAAAAGTATTTTTTTTTAAAATAATAAATCATCCAAGGATTCTGCATTACATACTACTCGGACAAGAATGTCCAAGCTACGGTAAACTATCCGTGGTATTAAAAATCCGTGGGAAAAACACCTGAGATATATACATTCTTAATAAAAAATTCGTGGTATTTTATTAATTCGTGGGGAAGACCATTCGTTAATACAGGAAGGAAGTCATTTTATTCCGCAAAACCGTCAAAGCCCGATAAACATAATTCCGAGCCACCTGCGCATTCACCGATAAAATCTCCGCAATCTCTTTATAACTGCGATTTTCATAAAAACGGAGGTATAAGACTTCTTTTTGATAAGCAGGTAAATCATGGATAGCAGTATCCACTAAGGCTTTATTAATAGCCTGTACTTCTTTTGCTAAATAATCTGTTTCTGGAGAAACTTGGTGCGGGTCTATATTCGGCGTATTTCTTTGTAAATAACGTTGTTGGGATTTTGCTTTTGCTTGCTGGGCTTGCAATTGCTGTTGTAAATTTCGGCGGATAGATTGGTAGAGATAGGCTTCAAAATTGTCGTTTAAATTGACTTTTCGATAATTTTTGGCTAACCAAATAAAGAAATCTTGAATCGTTCCTTCTACTAGCGTTTGTTCATGTTTGCCTGCTATTTGGAGGCCGAAATGATATAATTTTTGGTAGGTCGTGGTATATATTTCGGAGATGGCATTTGGGTCGCCTTCGGCTAAATTCGCCGCTAGTTGTTGGGTTTTTTCAGTATGCCTTGGTGATTGTTTGATAATGAAGGTTATTGTTTATTTCCTCAAAGTACGTTGTTTTTAAGTTCATTTAATAATCCGAGGACGCAAGATAATCAGGTATACTAATTATAAAGAAAAAAACTTCGATTATGTTGTAATTTAGGAGAACCTATTCCTATCAAAACATATTGGTATAAATTATTTGCTCAAGAACTTACACTTTTTCCTAACCAATCTTTACCTTCGCCAAACTAATTGATTTTCCATAATACACGCCATTTGAAAATTATAAATTAAAAATTACAAATGACCAGATTCCACCGTATTACCCAATCTATCCTTTTCGTTTGCTTATTGCTAATCAGTAGCCAGTTATCCGCACAAGTCGATTTAACACCCGACCGCTTTGCCTTCGAGCCAGACCTTACTTATAATGCAGCTATCCCCTCCCCTGCTCAAGTCCTTGGGTATGAATTAGGCGAACGCTTTACAGAATACGCTGCAACGGTGGATTACATGGAAAAATTAGCCGCAGCTTCGGATAAAATTACGATTGGCAATTATGGAGAAACCTATGAAGGTAGGCCGCTGATTTATTTGGTCGTTACCTCCGCTAAAAACCAGCAAAACATCGAGCAAATTCGCTTGAATAATTTAAAATTAGCCGATCCAATTAATACTTCGGAAGCAGAAGCAGCGGAGATTAGAAAAAACCATCCAGTTGTCGTTTCCTATAGTTATAATATTCATGGTAACGAAGCCGCTTCTACGGAGGCGGCACATCAAGTCGCTTATCGTTTGGCAGCGGCAACGGATGCTGCAACAGCTGATTTATTGGATAATTTAGTCTTTGTGATGTTTCCTTGTATCAATCCAGATGGGCGTTCTCGTTATGTGAGTTGGTATAATAGTATGGCTAGAGATGTTATTGGTTTTGAACCAAAAGATTTGGAACATTATGCGCCTTGGCCGAACGGGCGGACGAATCATTATTGGTTTGACTTAAATCGGGATTGGATTTGGGGCATTCATCCAGAAATGCGAGGGGTGACTAAAGTTTACCAAGAATGGATGCCGCAAGTGCATACGGATTATCATGAACAGGGCTATAATAGCAACTATTTTACGATGCCAAGTCCAACCCCTAGAAATAAGATTTTGCCAGACCGTTATGAGGCTTTAAGTGATACTTTTGGAATGGCAAATATTGCAGCTTTTGACCGTCATAAAATGGGCTATTTTACAAGAGAAGCTTTTGATCTTTTTTATCCAGGTTATGGATCTTCTTATCCGAGTGTAATGGGCGCTATTGGGATGCTGGTAGAGCAAGGAGGTATTGCTGGTGGACGTGCGGTAGAAACTTCTGACGAACATATTTTAACCATTCGCCAACGCTTATTTGACCATTATTTAACCTCTATTGCTACGGTACAAAAAGCGGTTGAACATAAATCCACTTTTCAAAAATACACTTATGATGCCTTAAATCCGGAAAATGCTAAAGACCCTACCAAGGCTTATATTTTGCCAGCAAATGGCGATAATTATTTGAATCAAGTGCTTGAAATGTTATTGCGACAAGGCGTAAAAGTGGAGCAAGCGCAAAGTGGGTTTACCGCATCCAATGTCCGCAATTATCGAGATAAAAAAACCAGCAATCAATCTTTTCCAAAAGGCACTTATATTGTTTCAACCAATCAACCTCGGCATTTGTTTCTGAATAGCATTCTATCTCCTTCTTTGGCAATTGAAGATTCGGTGATGTATGATATGTCGGCTTGGTCAGCGCCTCTAGCTTATAATTTGGATGCATTTCAAAGTAATAAAACCCTCAATGTTAAAACGCAAGTCATTACGACTGCCCCACAATATGCGCGTGGCGTAACTAATCCCGATGCGACTTATGCTTTTACGATTGATTGGCATCAACAAAATGCACCAAAAGCTTTGGCGATGCTTTGGCAGAAGAAATACCGAGTTCGTTCAGCTAGAAAAACATTTAATGATGGAAAAAAGGAATATTCTGAGGGTTCGCTGATTGTTTTGATGGGTCGAAATATGGCAAAATTGGATAAAGTCAAAGCAGATATGCAGGAAATTGCAGCAACGGCTGGCGTTATTATAGATGGACATCATACTGGGCGAATGAAATCTGGCATCGACTTAATGTCAAATAATGCTCGACCTGTTAAACAACCTAAAGTTGCGATGTTAGTCGAGCCGCCTTTTGATACTTATACTTCAGGACAATTATATTTCTTATTTGACCAAGTCACGGCTTTACCTATAGAGCGGATTCGGACGTCTGCTTTTGCTCAAACGGCTATTCCTAAATTGGGCAGTCGCTACGGTTATGCTAATTTACAAGATTATGATGTGTTGATTTTACCAGGTGGTGGTACTAATTTAAAAAAATTATTCGGTAAAGCACAAATTAAAATATTAAAAGATTGGGTCAGTGCAGGTGGTGTATTGATTGGTACAGAAAGTGCCGCTGATTTCTTGACTAAAAAAGCTTCTGCTTTGACCAATGTGGAATTGATTAAAGCGCCTAAAGACTCTACTGAAATTGCCAAATTTATTCCGTTTGCCGATCGTCGAGATTATAGTGGTAAAAAGAATATCCCTGGTGCCGCTTTAAATGCGACTTTAGATACGACTAATCCTTTGGCTTTTGGCATGACTTCGGATGTTTATTCGCTGAAATTTGGTTCGAATGCTTTGAAATCTAGTGCTGATTTTCAGACAGTTGGACGCTATGCTCCATATTCTGACATTTTAGTTTCTGGTTATGCTGCTGCTGATAATTTAAAACGGATGGCTGGGAATACTTTTGCTGGAGTCCAGCCTATGGGGCAAGGAAAAGTGGTTTTTCTATTGGATAATACGCAGTATCGGATGTTTTGGCGTGGGCCAAGTCGGATGATGCAGAACGCTGTTATGTTGGTAGGGGGGATGTAATCAGAACTTTATACTATACCGCAAAGAAGGAAAAATAGGCAATCCAGGGAAATCTTCATTTTCAAAAGTCTCTCCATTGCCATCTAAATTTTTGACCCGAATAGCAAAAAGAGGATTCGTTCGGTTATAAACATTTTTTAGGCCAAAAGTAAAAAAATGATCTACATTTTTTCTAGGCCAATGCCAATTGAAACTAATATCCAGTTGGTGATTAGCAGGCAAGCGGAAAGTATTTAAAGGACCATCTGAGCCAAGCAAGTCTAAGTCAAAACCGTCGAAACTAGTACCGTCGCCATACACTTCAATAAATCTAGGCGTCGTGTATTGTCCCGAGCCATACGTCCAAGTGGCAAACACATTGAATTTAGGCGTAAATTCTTGGCTTAGGCCAATCTTTATCACATGTCTTCGATTGTATCGAAAGGGGAACCGTTGGTCATCGCTCAAACCATCAAATCGACGGGTTGCTTTGGATAAGGCATAATTGATATACCCATTGGTTTTACCTTTTGTTCTCTTTAAGGACGCTTCTATCCCATAATTCCAACCTTCTCCAAAAGTAACCTCATTTTCCCAATCAAATACTTCTTCTGTACCTGAAAGCACAGAATTGACCCCTGCTCGATAAGTAATTAAGTTATCCAATTTTTTAAAATAAGCTTCCGTACTAAAAGCAAAAGATTGAGGCAATTTCCAATCTGTTCCTATTAAAAATTGATTGGCTACTTGCGGGCGAACTTTTTTAGTAGAAGGCACCCATAAATCAAAAGGCATACTGACTCCCGCAGGGCTTAGTACGTGTAAAAATTGCCCCATTCTGCTATATGCAGCATAAATAGTTCCTGATGGATGAATTTGATATTGTACCGAAAGTCTAGGCTGAAAGGACATCCAAGCAGCATTTGCCGCTGTAAAAACAGCATTGTGAAAACCCAATTGGGCGCTTAATTTATCAGTAAATTTTATATCATCCTCTACATAAAAATTAAGTTCTGTAGCATAGTAAGGAATGGTTGTAAAACTATCCGAAGCGATGTAACCTTCCTCTAGATTAAATTCATCGGCCTCTAAATCTTCTAATTCCAGCAACTCGAACGTTGGTGCAAAAATTCGTCCTAGAATACCTCCACCAAATTCGATATGATGTTTGGGATTAGGGATATAATCAAAATCAATTTTAAGGGCTATATCTTGAATATCGGAATCAAAAATATATTGGTCTACACTAAAAAGATTTCCTTCCATCTTTTCAAATTCTGTAGCACCTACTGTGAATAATTGAAAACCAAATTCGCTAAAGGTAGCCGTCATATTGGAAAATAGTTTATTATTCCAAATTCTATTCCAACGGGTAGAAATAATTGTATTTCCCCAATTGATGTTCACAAAATCACTTTGTTCAGAAAGCGTTATTAAAGGCTCCGTCTCCTCGTTATCGATTACAAAATCTTCATCAAAAGAACTAATGGATTGCAAATTATCTGCTCCTTTATAAAAACTTATATAAACCTTATCTTTATTCGAAAACGTATGATTCAATTTAGCATTAATATCATAAAAATAATAGCCAATTTTATCCACATTACCCGTTCCTGGTTCTTCTTCTAATACCACATTAAATAAAGGGTCTAAATGCGTTCTTCTACCCGATACAAAAAAAGAAGTTTTCTCTTTTTTAATCGGCCCTTCGGCAAAAAGACTGGTGGCAAATAAGCTAACCGCCCCCCCAAATTTAAACTCCTTATCATTGCCTTCCTTGGTCTGTATATCCACTACAGAAGATAAACGTCCACCATACTTTGACGGGAATTTCCCTTTATACAACCGAGCATTTTTAACAATGCTTTCATTAAAAATAGAGAATAATCCCAAGGCATGAGATGAGTTATAAACTGGTACACCATCCAATAAAACTAAATTTTGGTCGGCTTCTCCCCCTCTAACATGCATACCGCCAAAACTTCCTGCGCCTGCTTCCACCCCAGGCAAAGTTTGGAAATATCGGATAATATCAGGCTCCCCTCCAATAGAAGGCATTTTTGCTAATTTTCCAGAAGCATAGTTCGGTGCATCTGTTACAGATAAGCCATCTTTTATTTGATATTTGCTATCCACTACTACGACTTCCGCTAAGGTAATTGCCGCTTTTAAGGGCACATTAAAATGTAAATTTTTCTTAATATTAATTTGGTAGGTCTTCGGATTAAATCCTAAATAAGAGAAGCTTAAAGCTGCTTTTCCTCTTGATATAGACAGGCTATAAAAACCATATTCATTCGTGGTTGTTCCTTTTCCTGAAATATTATCATACACATTTGCAGCTACTAATCTTTCTCCTGACAAACTATCTTCTAAAAAACCGCTAATCGTAAAAACCGGTGGTGGTTTCTCATAAAGGGCAACCCGATTGTTTTCCCATTTAAAGCCAATTTCTGTCTCTTTTAGGCAAGCAGTTAATAAATATTTTACGGTTTTATTGGTATGTTGGAAAGTAATTTTTTGGTCATCTGAGAACAAACGACTTTGGAAAGAAACGCTAATATCTGCCTTTTCACATAATGATAAAAGGGCGTCTGAAATCGGTATATTGTCTGCTGAAAAATCCATGCGCATATCTAACTTTGATTGTCCCATAGCGGTGAACGCTATGAAAAGACCAGTTAGTATTAACAGGATTCTTTGCATAAAATCTTTTATATTTCGGGTGATACTATTATTTGATAACTTCGGGTTATCCAGTAATTTTAACTAATAGAAAACGTTTCTCATTAGATTAAACTCAATTTTTCCAGTAACAAGAAGTTAATGGAAAAAATTACTTTTTACAAGTTCCACCAATTAACTCAAAAGTAGTGTTCCCTGATGGTTTTACCTGCATGTCAAATGTTCTGGCAATTGTTTGCAAAATAGTGGTAATACCATCTTCCATTTTTTCTCTACCAGAATATTCACAAGTATTCAAATTCGCATTTGATAATTTAATATCTACTTCAAATTGTTTATTTAAGTCTTCTAGTACTTCTTTTAATGGAGTATCTTTAAATAATAACCTGCCACTCTGCCAAGCAATTTCATTCATATCTTCTTCCACTAACTCTTCGATGGTGTTATCGACAGCGTTATAAACTCCTTTTTCATTAGGGGTCAACTCCACTTGTTTATCTCCTTCCTTACTTTCAAACCTTACTTTACCTGTTTTCACCACTACTTCTGTCACGCTTTCTGCCGTTATAGCCCTGACATTAAACGACGTTCCCAATACGGTCACTTTTGATTTATTGGTGTTGATAATAAAAGGTTGGTTTGGATTTTTAGCTACCTCAAAAAAAGCTTCTCCAGTTAATTCCACCATTCTATTTTCTCCTTTAAAGCCAGCAGGATAAGTCAATTGACTATTACCATTTAACCATACTATAGTACCATCTGCTAAGGTAATTGTTTTGTGTTCTTTGTGTTTGGTATTCGCCGCTAACATTTCTACGTCTCCTAAAATGGGTTGACTAGTAAACCAAAATCCTACCGCCAATGCCACCGCCGCTGCTGCTGCCCAGCCTATCCATCGACTAGCCAATTTATTCTTTTTTAAACCAACGACTTTACCTATAGGTTGATGGGCTATTCTTAAATTATCTTGAACTGTTCTTACAATATCTTCATCTTGCTGGATTCGTTGTTGCAGCAATTTAAAATCAGCAGCCACATCTACTTCTATGTCGCTTGGCGCTTCGTATTGTTCGGTTAATTGCCAATCTTTTTCTACTTGCTTAAATAGCTTTTCGTTATCGGCGGATTGACTTGTCCAAACATCCAACATCGACTGTTCTTCCAGCGAAATATCGCCTTTGAGTTTTTTAAAAAGTAGCGTTATGTAATTGTCTTTATTCATTTTTATAATGGTCATTAGTCATTGGTCGCCAATCATTAGTGTTCTTAACTAATGACTAATAATGGAGAACCAATTTTTATGATTACTTTTAAAGTAGCTTGGGCTTCCTGCCCGAGTAATGTTTTTTAATGTGTTTTATTTTGCTACTCGGGCTGGAAGCCCAAGCTACTTTCTACTTACTTAGACAGTTATAAATGAAGTTTCCCCCATTGCGAAGGATTATATTTTAAAAAATGTTTAGTAATAAAACCAATAAACCTAAAGCATCATACTTTTCCACGGCTAATCGAACAATCTTTAAAGCCTTAGTTATTTGATTTTCAATGGTTTTAGTAGAAATCTCTAATTTAGCTGCAATTTCTTTATGCGATAATTTTTCGTACCGACTTAACATAAAAATAGCTTTACACTTAGCAGGTAAACTATCAATGGCCTTATTCAGCGCTGATTTTAAATCTTGCCCTTCCAATATTTTTTGTGCCGAAACTGCTTGATCAGGCGTTTGGGCGTCAAAGTTTTCATCCCCAAAGTCAAATCGCTTTTGGGTTTTAATATAATTTAAGGAACGATTGACAACTGCTCGGCGCAAGTAAGATTTTAGGGAAGATTGAATGTCTAATTGTACTCGCTTTTTCCATAATTCAAAAAAGACATCTTGTACTAGGTCTTTGGCTTTTTCATTATCTCCTGTAATATTATACCCCGTTACGACTAAATACTTATAATAGTGATTAAATATTCGTTGCAAAGCAATTTCCTTGCCCGCTTTCAGCGATTGCAGCCATTCTTTTTCTTCGACGGAAATGGGTTGGAGCATATTCTTTTATTTAGCAGAGGGCATTGGGCTGAGGACGGAGACAACTTTAACTTCAATCGAAATATCAATTGTAGCCTCCGCCCTCAGCCCAATGCCCTCTGCAAGCTAATTTTCTTATTTCTTTCTAAAGAACACACTAATAGGTACGCCTTTAAAATTAAAATTCTTACGCAATTGATTCTCTAAATAGTTCCTATAACTCTCCTTAACATGCTTTGGATAATTACAGAAAAAAGCAAATGCAGGATAGTAGGTAGGTAATTGGGTGATGTATTTTATTTTAATAAACTTACCTCTATGCGAAGGTGGTTCGTACGCTTCAATCGCATCTCCAATCACTTCATTTAAGACAGAAGTCTTAATTTTTTGACTTCGATTCTCAAATACTTCTAAGCCTGCTTCTATTGCTTTAAAAATCCGTTGTTTTTCTAAAGCAGAAATGAAAATAATTGGTAAATCTACGAATGGCGCCATCTTCTTTTTCATCTCTTGTTCAAAATCTCTAGCCGTGTTCGTTTCCTTCTCTATTAAATCCCATTTATTAACTAGGACCACAATGCCTTTATTTCTTTTCTTCGCTAAATTAAAGATACTCATATCCTGTGCTTCTATTCCTGTCTGCGCATCTATCATCAAGAAAATGACATCACATTCTTCAATAGCTCGAATGGCACGCATCACTGAATAGAATTCTAAATCTTCATGTACTTTCGCTTTTTTCCGAATTCCTGCTGTATCAATTAGCATAAATTCTTTGTCAAACTTAGAATAAGTAGAATGAATTGGGTCACGAGTGGTCCCCGCTATAGGCGTAACAATATTCCGTTCTACTCCTAAAAGCGCATTTGTTAAAGAAGATTTCCCTACGTTTGGGCGACCAACAATAGCAAATTTTGGAATACCACCATCATCTGGTTCTGCCTCCGCTTCCAATTTCTCGGTAACCGCATCCAATAAATCTCCCGTTCCACTCCCTGAAATGGAAGCTAAAAAGTAGGTCTCCTCAAAGCCTAAGCTCCAAAATTCATTGGCATCAATCATTCTTTGATGATTGTCGACTTTATTGACTGCCAATAAAACAGGCTTATCTGACCGTCTTAGCATTTGTGCCATTTGATCATCCAAATCGGTAATACCTGTTGTCACATCTACCATAAAAATAATCACGCCTGCTTCTTCGATGGCAATTTTTACTTGGTCTCTAATCGCCACTTCAAAAACTTCATCCGAATCTCGAACGAATCCACCCGTATCAATGACTGTAAAATGCTTGCCATTCCAATCGCAAGTACCATACATTCGGTCTCTTGTCACGCCACTTACATCATCCACGATTGCTTGTCTTCCTCCAACCATTCGATTGTAAAAAGTCGATTTCCCTACGTTGGGTCTCCCCACTATTGCTACTATATTTGCCATTTTTAAACTGTCAAAGGTCAGACCGTTATATTGTCAGACCGTTAATTTCATTAACTGTCAGCCGTCAGATTTGTCGAAAGCTATCTCCTTTCCGATAGCAAAACGGTCTGACTACTAAAATTTATAAATTAATTAAAAATTCCATGGTATCCACGCCATCTGCATAATCAGTCAAACTTGGTTGTTGGGCTTTGCCAAAAGCCACGGTTTGGATATTAGGTAAATTCATTTTACTAACCACGCATTGAATCTCTTCAACTCGATTATTTAGTGCGTCTACTAAATTATCAGCTTTATCATAATATTCATAATGCAAAGAAGCTATTCTTGACGTAATCGCTTCGTTTTCGATTAAAAGGATGCACCCATTGGCTTTATACTTCACTTTGTTGAGCATAAACATGGCATAATTATAATCGAAATTATTCTTGTACTTTGTATTTAAGACAATACTATTATATTCGTGAAATGCTTCTAAAAGCGGTTCAAATTTAAACCCTCTAGGGATATAAATTTTAGAAACATTCCGACAACCTAAACCAAAATATTCAAAGACATCATTGCCTAAGGCATATAATTCAGCTTTCGTTTCTGTCCCATCTAAAACGGCTATCGCATTTCTATTTTTTCTAATTATATTAGGATATTTTCCAAAATATTGCTCAAAATAACGAGCAGAATTATTACTACCAGTCGCTATAACTGCCTCAAATCCAGTTAATCTTTCTATTACCTCAAAATAAGGTGTTGATTGCGCTTCCCAATCCCCCATTTTTTTAATCAAATGAGGCATTAAAAATTTATCCTTATCAGATAATTTGATAATGGCTTGATGACCCGCTAAAAACACCGCTAACAAATCATGAAATCCCACTAATGGAATATTTCCTGCCATCACTATCCCTACTTTTTTAGGCGTAGGTTCATCCTTTACTTCATATTGCTTTGCCCAATTTTCTAAGGTTGCTTTTTGTAAAAAACTTTGGGCAATAGCTTTAACTGCTTTTTCGCAATTTTCTATAGTCAACCAACGGTTATTATAATGGGTACGGTGCATGACTGCATGCAAGAATTCATCTCCCGATACTAAATATTCGCCTAATTGGACTAATAATGCTATGCGTTGTGCTAAAGTCAAATAATTGAGTTATGAGTGATAAATTGTCGCTAATAAATAGAGCATCAGCTAAAAAAATGATATTAAAAATCTCGGCTAGCTCGTCAAATCTAAAAATCCATAATCTTCAAATTCAATTAGTTGTCACCAAATTCACTTTACTCGATTAATAAATCATTACTTTTTAAAAATTCGTCGCATCGTCTCCATATTCTGTTCAGGAATGCTTTCTGGTTCTTCATAATACCTTAAAGCAGCTTCCACACTTTCTTCTCTTAATAAATGAAGTAGAGGAAAAGGAGACCGATTTGTATAGTTGGTTACGTCTTCCATTTCTGTTCCATCAAATTGATAATCAGGATGAAAAGAAGCAATTTGTAACACTCCGTCCAAATCGAGCGCAAATATAAGCCTATTAGCGAATGCTAAGAAGTCTAAGTAGTCATTAAAGTCATTTAAAGCATTAGGAATGATAAGAATCGTCGTTTCTGTAGTCGATTTTGGCGTATTTTTTAAAAAAATAGCTTCATTTTGTAAAATAATTCCTAGTTCTTCCCAATCCGTTCCTTCATAAATTTCATATCGAATGGTCTTTTGTAAATACGGTTTTTTAGCAAATGGGCAAAGATTATGTCGAATAACAAAGGTCTCCATCCATTTTTTAGTCGCCTCAATATAATTCGCCATGATTATTTTTTAGTAAGTATTAAAAATTGAAAGTAATAATACTAAAAACTTTGACAAATTTCATTACCTTCTCGCTTTGATTTTTTTAAGTAAAACAAAACAATGACTTTATCAACTTTAGATTGGTCTATCATGGGCCTATATTTTTTATTTGTGCTGATTGTTGGCCTAATGGTATCCAGAAAAGCAGGAGATAGTGTAGATGACTTCTTCTTGTCTGGTAGAAATATGACTTGGTGGTTACTAGGAGTGTCTATGGTCGCCACGACCTTCTCCGCAGATACGCCCAATTTAGTAGCAGACTTAGTCAGACAAAATGGCGTTTCTGGCAACTGGGGCTGGTGGTCTTTCTTATTGACAGGTATGCTAACCGTTTTCGTCTATGCTAAATTATGGCGGCGCTCCAATGTGCTGACAGATGTTGAATTTTATGAGTTGCGGTATAGTGGCAAAGAAGCTGCATTCTTGAGAGGCTTTAGGGCTTTATATTTAGGCTTAGTCTTTAATGTGGTAGTCATGGGCGCTGTTTCTTTGGCGGCGGTCAAATTTGGAGAAGTCGTACTAGGCATGCCTGGATGGCTCACCTTACTAATTGCGGGTTCCATCACCGTGGCTTACAGTACATTTGGAGGATTAAAAGCGGTAATTATTACGGATTTTGTGCAATTTGTTGTAGCAATGATAGGCTCTATTTGGGCTTGTATTTATATTTTAAACTTAGAAGAAGTCGGTGGCTTAACCAATTTAATTCAACACGAAAATGTAGTGGATAAATTAAGTCTTTTACCCGATTTAAACAATCCTAATGCATGGGTCCCTGTTTTATTAGTTCCACTCGCTGTTCAATGGTGGGCTTCTTATTATCCAGGGTCAGAACCTGGTGGTGGTGGCTATATTGCTCAAAGAATGTTTTCGGCAAAAGATGAAAAAAATGCAGTCGGCGCTACTTTATTGTATAATGCTGCTCATTATGCTTTGCGACCTTGGCCTTGGATTATCATAGCTTTAGCATCGCTTGTTGTCTTTCCTGAAATTAGCGATTTAAAGACTGCTTTTCCTAATTTATCGGACGATAAATTAGGACATGATGTCGCTTATCCTGCGATGTTGACTAAATTACCTTCTGGTTTATTAGGTTTGGTAGCCGCTAGTTTAGTCGCCGCTTTTATGTCTACTATGTCCACTCAATTAAATCTAGGTGCTTCTTATTTAGTCAATGATTTTTACCAACGTTTTTATAAGCCAGAGGCGACCCAAGGTGAATTGGTTTGGGCAGGGCGTTTATTCACCGTCGTTTCTGCCTTCTTGGGATTAGGCTTAGGGCTATATTTAACGAGTGCAAGTCAAGCCTTTGATTTATTACTCTTATTGGGTGCGGGGACTGGATTGATTTATATTTTACGATGGTTTTGGTGGCGAATTAATGCCATGACAGAGATTGTGGCAATGGTTGCCTCTTTAATTATTGCTAGTTATTTTACGTTTATCCATGATGGTTTAGGCATGTTACCGATGGAAGGCTGGCAAAAAACAGTTACAGGCGCATTACTTACGACCATTATATGGATAATTGCTACTTATTATACTAGACCTACGGACGATGCCACTTTACGGAAATTCTACCGTTTGATAAAACCGGGTGGAAATGGTTGGAATGCAGTGCTTGATAAGGCTAATGCGGAAGGAGATACTATGCAAAAAGAGCAAGGCCAATTGCCGCTAGAATTATTTTGCTTTTTCATTGGTTGTATAACTGTTTACAGCGCGCTTTTTGCCACAGGTAACTGGATTTATGGCAATACAACGCCTGCTATTATTTTAACTGGAGTTACTGGCATTGGTACTTTTATTTTATTTAGAGCATGGGGCAGTTTACAGCATGAGTAACCAAGAGATTGCAGCTAGTTAATATCTTAATTATTCAAAAAATCTGGAAAAAAGATTCCTATATCCCTGTAATTCTGAACAGCCTAGCTTGAAGGTAGGTTGTTCAGAATGCGGGATAAAGCTCCCCTGATTTTGAGAGGACGGAAAAAATCATACATCATTATCTGTTCAAAAATACGGAGTAAAAAATGCCTATATCCCCGTAATTCTAAACAGCCTACCTCAAAGGTTCATAGACCTTCATCTTGCGGAATCATTCCTCCCACATATTCTAAAGAAGTGCAAGAGGAAAGACTGACTTTCAATGTCCAAATTTTGCAAAACTCAGTTATTTGAATAGTAGCCCGCAATAATATTTTTCAAATAAAAATGGCATCTCAACCAAGGTCGAAACGCCATTTTTTTATAGCTTATCTAGGATATAGATAAAATAGTTGCTTAGTAACGACCGCCACCACCACCATAGCCGCCGCCACCGCCGCCATAACCTCCTCGGCCGCCGCCACCGCCGCCGTAACCTCCTCGGCCACCGCCGCCACCATAACCACCTCTTCCTCTGCCGCCGCCGCCACGACTATCACTTCTTGGCTCTGCTTTCTTTACTACTATTGTTCTACCATCTAGATCCATTCCATTTAAATCATCAATAGCCGCTTGTCCTTCTACATCATCATCCATCTCTACAAATCCAAATCCTTTTGATCTTTGTGTATCTCTATCCATAATAATTTTCACACTAGACACTTCTCCATATCCTTCAAATAACTCACGCAATTGATGTTCTTGCGTATCATAACTTAGTTTTGCAACAAAAATATTCATAATAAAAAATTAAATAAAAAATTAAAATCAAGGTGCTTCAACCAGAGTCGAAGCACCATTTCTTTATATATCTCAACAGATATTTATCAGTTTTGACTAGTAACGTCCACCGCCGCCGCCGTAGCCACCACCGCCGCCGTAGCTTCCGCCACCGCCACCGTAACCTCCTCGGCCACCGCTGCCACCGCCGCCATAACCGCCTCTTCCTCTGCCACCGCCGCCACCACGACTATCATTTCTTGGCTCTGCTTTTTTCACAACGATTGTTCTACCGTCTAGTTCTGAATCGTTTAAATCATCAATAGCTGCTTGTGCTTCATCATCATCATCCATCTCTACAAATCCAAACCCTTTTGATCTTCCTGAAAATTTGTCAGTAATTACTTTTACACTACTTACTGTACCGAAACCTTCAAATGTTTCTCTTAAAAGGTCTTCATCTGTATCCCAACTTAGTTTTGCAACAAAAATATTCATAATAAAAAATTAAAAAATAAAAAATAAAAAATTAAAAAAAGGTAAATCAACTTCTTTGTTGTATTACCATATCCATAATAACAAGTAAATTATATAATCAATATTGACAAAGTAAAATATGCTTAGCCCTTGCAATGATTGCAACTATGTCTAAACTTTATTTTTCATAAAAATATGTGTTTCCGTTATTCAGTATCACTCAATTCGCTAATGGTATTTTCTAATTCATCATTTCTTGTCATTTCTACAAATCTCAATATGTCATGTAATTTGTTGTCTATTTACAATCAGATTTGTATCAAAAATTTTCTAGATAATCATAGAATAAAGATAAAAACTTTATTCTTAACTTAAACGGTCTCATGACAAATCATTAATACCTTGATGCTCAGCGAGAGCATTCTTAATAATGTAACCCAGCAAAACGATTAAAAGGGAAAAGAAATATAGGCAGGAAAAAATTCAAACTTTTATTTCAGAATCGGTCTTTTAAATATCTACTATACCGTTAAAAATAATTACGAAGCAAAAAACTTTTTTAATACTAAACAAAAATAATAGAAATATTTGTGTAAATCCACTTTTACAAAAAATATTTACACATTTAACTACTCTTATGACTAATTTATGGTTACAAAGTCACTAAATTATTTAGCTTATCCTACTTTTTTTATAAAAAAAATGTTATTTTCAACAATTCTCTATTTAGCCTGTCCACCAATCAAGTTGTACGGTTACGCATTCGACTTATCTTAAGTCGTATATCATTACAAAAATTACTATAAAGCTTTTCTCAACAAAAAATCCAGATTACTCCTGATGAATAATCTGGGATAAAAAAAGTGTACAAAGATTCTTAGGGGTTGGACAGAAGTTCCTTATTGAAAAAGTAGGTTTGTTTTCAGCGTTTCGCATAAAAAAACCCACACTTTTCTTGTAAAAAGTATGGGATTCTTTTATTATACCTATGAAATGAAGGCATTTAAACGATTGATGTTTAGAATTTATTCAGCCCACCAATTTTTATTTCCTGCCATCCTTAACTTTAAGACCGATTAACTAAATCTTGAATCCCCTGTGCATATTTTTGCCCCAAAGCACGAAGATCTTGGTCATATTGTTGTTGAATCTGCTGTAAAGTACTTCGATTTAATTGCCTTACATCCAAATTATATTCTTCAATAATTCTACGAATACCAGCACTCGCCGTTCTTTTAGGTTTTTCTTCTACCTTCTTAAGAATACTATCAAAAATATTGCTATCTGCTGTTGGCGTAGCTGGATCTTTTTGATTATGCTGTCGAGCAGCCTCAATTTGATTTTTTATTAAATCCAAAATACTAATTGGACTTTTTCCTTTTTTTGCTCGATTATCTTGGATTTTCTTATCTAATCCACCAATTTTATCTTTGATTAAATCAAAAACATTTGGATGTGCTGTCTTTTGTTTTGGATTATTTGCATTTTTCTGCTTAACGTCATTGATCGTTTTTAGAATGACTTCTAGAATATTAGCTTTCGCCATAATAGTAGCTTTTTAATATGATAAAATGTAATTTGTCTGAAAATTGAGACGAAATTAATCTAATAAAGTGACATTTTTTATTGGTTTAAGAAAAAATAATTGCTTCTTTGTAAAAAATTAGTAAAGAAACGAAATCAAAGGTTATCCTTTCAACCAAATTAAAACGGGAAAACACTACCAAAAACAACTAAAAAATAATTTTAATTTCCCCAATTACTAAAAATATTAATTATTATTTGGTAACTTTCCGCAACACTCAAGGATAGTTCGTTATCAAAAAACTATTACTTTGCCCCTAAAAATAAGATAAAAACAGTAGCTTACATTTTTTTTCAAAAATTAATTATTAAACAAAGTAACGTTTAAAAAATAAATTCCAATTCACAAAAACACAACTACTTAGCTATCAGCTAACTAACTGCTTTTTTATTAGAACTTGTTTTTTGAGTTTTACTATATACTTATTCCTATGAATATAACTGCTGTTAAATTCAATAAGCAAGACCGACCTGAATTTTATAAGGTCTTACAAAAAAGAGTAAATCTACACTTCAAAGAAAATAACCTCGCTAAAACAGCCAACTTTAATATGAAATTCAAAACAACATTTATGTTGAGTTTGTATTTCCTCCCTTTTGTATTAATGTTATCTGGCTATATTTCCACATTCTGGCCAATGCTTATTGCTTGGGCAATGATGGGATTAGGTATGTCTGGGATTGGTTTAGCCATTATGCATGATGCCAATCACGGCTCCTACTCTAAACACAAAATGGTGAATGAAGCATTAGGATTTACTATGAACTTTATTGGTGGATACCATATTACTTGGAAGATTCAGCATAACGTTTTACATCATTCGTTTACTAATATTCATGAATTTGATGAAGACTTAGACCAAAAAATGTTTTGCATGTCGCCTTGCCAAGACCGAAAAGGTTTTCATAGATTTCAAGCTTTTTATGCCACTTTTTTGTATTCCTTCTTGACTGTTTTCAGATATTTAATAAAAGACTTCCAGCAAGTACATCGCTATCATAAAATGGATTTATTAACGGGCCAAGGTTTGACTTATCCCTTAGCTATTGCGCAAGTTGTTTTTTATAAAACAGCTTATCTATTAATGATGTTAGTCTTACCATTATTAATAATGGATTTCCCTTGGCAGCAAATTTTATTAGGTTTTGGTATTATGCATATTATATGTAGCTTAATTTCTGCATTTGTTTTTCAATTAGCTCATGTCTTAGAAGAAACTCATTTTTATGAAACGGACGAACATGGGAGCGTAGAAAATAATTGGGCGATTCATCAGTTACAAACAACCGCTAATTTTTCTAAAAGTAGTAGTCTTTTTTCTTGGTTTATTGGCGGGCTCAACTATCAAGTTGAGCATCACTTATTTCCAAATATTTGTCATGTACACTATCAACAGCTTTCTCCTATTGTTAAGGCAACAGCTACAGAGTTTGGGCTTCCTTATCATCAACATGATACTTTTTGGGAAGCAATGAAAAGTCATTTTTCTCTATTGCATAATTTAGGACAAAAGGCCACAGCATAATTAATAAACTTGTTTAGTTATACGAAATTTTAAAGGGTTACAACAAAAAAAGCACCTAGCCTTCCCACAGGCTAAGTGCTTTTGATTTTCTTCGTTAGATCAACAGTTGATTAGACCATTCTAAATCTTTGACAATTTTTGTTCATTGTGCTAAAATTATCTAGAAATCTATTTATTCCAAATAACCTTAGGGTTTCATAAATATTTGTTGTAATCAATGTTTACGTTTAATGATTCTCTCTCCAATAGCTACACGCAGTGTTCCGAATCTATTGGAAATTTGATTTAGTTTTAGCCTTTTCTGTTTCTATTAGCAAAGAATTCCCATTAATATATTTGTAAAATCCTAAATTTCTATTTTGTCTATTATATATATACTGCATTAAGTTAAGTAATAAGTTTTTCGTAAATGCTCATTAAATACGAACCTTGTACAATAGAATAATTAGTATTTCATAATTTCCTATTTCCGTTTTTCAGCTCAATGCTTTGTTTAGAGCATGATTCCTCATTTCAATTTTTTAGTGTTTCATAATGCAATGCTATCAGCACTAAATAAGTAGCGATTTAAATCATTATTTATTTAATCATCGCTACTTACTTGCTGATATTAACGCTATATACCAATGTAAGTAGTTATCTCTCTTTAACAATTTTTTCAACTGTGTATTTTTGCTCTATTGAACTTTAGTAATTAACAGTTCCCCTTATGCTTCTCTCCAAAACAATGATTGTTTGTAAACCTAGAATCAAATCTCTATTTGACTATGATATATAATAATTTCACGCTAGTTCCTTTGTAATAATTATGTTAGGCTACTCTTTATTATTTAATAATCACTTCTTCTGCTATTTCTTTATCTTCTATTGTTACTAAGGTAATTGTAAACGCTCCTTTTCCATAAGTATTCAAATCTACCTCATAAATACTATCTATTGCTAAATCACCTACGCTATCTTCCATTAGTAATTGACCTGCTTGACTTACAGTTATCTTTGACAATTTGCTACTAACTTCTTTAAAATCAACTAGTAATATATTATTATCTGGGTCTTTATAAAAAATATTCCCTTCTATGTTAATAGTCATTAGTCCACCATAGGTCATATCTATTCCTTGCAATTGTAATTGTGGTAAATTCTCACTAAATAACAAACTGGTAAAAGTAGTGATTAGGATCACTGTTAAACATAATGTTAACATCTTCATCTTTTTTTGCTTTAAAAAATATATTAAAATTGTAAGGAGGGGTTGGCATCTTAATAGGGAGCAATAAAATAATCGTTTACTTGTGCTTCTGTATAACACTGATCCTAAATAATCAATTAGTTCTAGTAATCTTTTCAGTCCACCTTTCTAAGATATTGCGGTAATAAGTGTCTTGATTTGAATTCAGTAGTAAATGTTTGTGTCTTTAATGCATCGCAATGTTTGTCCGTACCTGTTTTTAAATGTTTGTTCGTAGCCCTTAATGAACCCTAATGTTTGCCTGTGTTTGTTGTCAAGTGTTTGTTCTAGTTCTCTCTGAGTGTTTGTTCGTAGCCCTTAATGAATCTTAATGTTTGACTGTGTTTGTTGTTAAGTGTTTGTTCTAGTTCTCTCTGAGTGTTTGTTCGTAGCCCTTAATGAATCCTAATGTTTGACTGTGTTTGTTGTTAAGTGTTTGTTCTAGTTCTCTCTGAGTGTTTGTTCGTAGCCCTTAATGAATCCTAATGTTTGACTGTGTTTGTTGTTAAGTGTTTGTTCTAGTTCTCTCTGAGTGTTTGTTCGTAGCCCTTAATGAATC